>CAXTKM010000088.1:0-14224 GCA_964244795.1 uncultured Enterovirga sp. | reverse complement strand
CCCGCGCCGAGGAGCTGCGCGACCGCGTCTCCGCCTTCATGGAGGAGCACGTCTACGGGGCGGAGCGCGACTACGACGAGGCGGTCCGGACTGCCCCGGACCGCTGGCAGATCCCGCCCGTGATGGAGGAGCTGAAGCGGAAGGCGAAGGCCGCCGGGCTCTGGAACCTGTTCCTGCCGAAGAGCCATTTCCCCGACGGTCTCACGAACGTCGAATACGCGCTGATCTGCGAGGTGATGGGCCGCTCGCCGATCGGGCCGGAGCCCTTCAACTGCTCCGCGCCCGACACCGGCAACATGGAGACGATCATCCGCTACGGGACGGAGCCCCAGAAGGAGCGCTGGCTCAAGCCGTTGATGGAGGGCGAGATCCGCTCCTGCTTCGCCATGACCGAGCCCGCGGTCGCGTCCTCGGACGCGACCAACATCCAGACAGAGATCAGGCGCGACGGGACCGATTACGTCATCAACGGCCGCAAGTGGTGGATCACCGGAGCGCCGGACCCGCGCTGCAAGATCTCCATCCTGATGGGCACGACCGACACGACGGCCGCGAAGCACCAGCAGCAATCGATGGTGCTCGTCCCGATGGACACGCCCGGGATCGAGATCGTCCGGCCGCTGACCGTGTTCGGCTACGACGACGCCCCGCATGGCCATGCGGAGATCGTCTTCGAGGACGTGCGCGTGCCGGCCTCGAACATCCTGCTCGGCGAGGGACGCGGTTTCGAGATCGCGCAAGGGCGGCTCGGGCCGGGCCGCATCCACCATTGCATGCGGTCGATCGGGGTCGCCGAGCGCGCGCTCGAGACGCTCTGCCGTCGCGCGCTGACACGCCATCCCTTCGGCAAGTCGATCGCCGAGCAGGGCGTGACCCGCCACGTCATCGCCGAATCCCGCATGGAGATCGACCAGGTCCGCCTCCTGACGCTGCAGGCCGCCCACATGATGGACACGGTCGGAAACAAGGCGGCCCGGGCCGAGATCGCGATGATCAAGGTCGCGGCACCGAACGTCGCCTGCCGGGTCATCGACCGGGCGATCCAGGTCTGCGGCGCGGGCGGGCTGTCGGAGGATTTCCACCTCGCGGCCGCCTACGCGCATGCCCGCACGCTCCGGCTCGCCGACGGGCCGGACGAGGTGCATCGCGAGACGGTCGCGAAGATCGAGCTGAAGAAGCACGAGGGCGCGAACAGCCGGGGCGGAGCCGGGGCCAGGGTCTCGTGATCTCGACTGCTCGGCTGTCATCGCCGGGCTTGTCCCGGCCATCTCGATCCGGACCCCGGACAGAGCACGCCGCTTTGGTGATCACTCGGCCGGGATGGCCGGGACAAGCCCGGCCATGACAGTCGAGGACGGTGCCGAGACCATCCCGGTCCGCGAGGCCCACCGCTTCGACACGACCCGGCTCGCGACCCTCATCGGCGACCGGCTCGGCGAGCGCTTCGCCGACTTGCGCCAGATGCGGGGCGGGCAGTCGAACCCGACCTTCCTGGTCGTGACCGACGGGGGCGAGTACGTGCTCCGGAAGCAGCCGCCGGGCGAACTCCTGCCCTCGGCGCACGCGGTCGACCGCGAGTACCGGGTGATCGAGGCGCTGTCCCGGACCGACGTCCCGGTCCCCCAAGCCGTCCTGTTCTGCGACGACCGCAGCCTGATCGGCACGCCCTTCTACCTGATGGAGCGGCTCCGCGGCCGCATCTTCTGGGAGCCGACGCTGCCGGAGCTCCCGCGCGAGGCCCGGGCCGCGATCTACGACGGCATGGGCGACGCGCTCGCGAAGCTGCACATGGCGGACTGGAACGCGATCGGGCTCGACGGCTTCGGCCGGTCCGGAAACTACTTCGCGCGCCAGATCGGGCGCTGGTCGAGACAGTGGGAGGGCTCGCGCACGCGCGACAACCCGGCGATCGACCGCCTCACGGAGTGGCTGCCGGGCCACGTGCCCGAAGGCGACGAGACCGCGATCTGCCACGGCGATTTCCGCATCGACAACATGATCTTCGCGCCCGACGCGCCGCGCGTGATCGGCATCCTCGACTGGGAGCTCTCGACGCTCGGCCATCCGCTGGCCGACCTCGCCTACAACTGCATCCCCTACAACACGCCGCCCGAGGCGTTCCGGGGCATGCGCGGCCTCGACCTCGCGTCGCTCGGGATACCCGACCAGGAGTCCTATGTCCGGGCCTACCAGCGCCGCACCGGCCGGACCGACGGGATCACGCCCTTCCACCTCGCGTTCTCACTGTTCCGCCTCGCGGTGATCCTGGAGGGTGTGCTCGCCCGGGCGAAGCAGGGCAACGCGTCGTCGAGCGACGCCGGCTCGCACGGCCAGCGGGCGACGCTGCTGGCGGAGCGGGGGTGGGAGATCGTGTCGTGATGAGAGCAGGAGAACGGCGCATTCTCTTCTCCCCGCCTGCGGGGAGACGTCGAGTCGCACGTCAGTGCGACCGGATGAGGGGCGTTGGAAACGTGCCGCTTCTAGGCGCCCGCCCCTCACGCCCCCGCGACGGCGGGGGTCGGCTTCCGCCGACTCGACCTCTCCCCGCCAGCGGGAAGAGGAGGCACCCACGATGACACACCCCTTCTCCCTCGCCGGCAAGGTCGCCGTCGTGACCGGCTCCTCGCGCGGCATCGGGCGCGCCAGCGCCGAGCTGCTGGCGCGCCTTGGGGCGACCGTCGTCGTGTCGAGCCGGACGGCCGAGGCCTGCCGGCCCGTTGTCGACGCGATCACCGAGGCTGGCGGCACGGCGGCCGTGATCCCCTGCAACATCGGCCGGAAGCCCGAGGTCGAGGCGCTGGTCGCGGGCACGCTGGAGCGCTTCGGCCGGGTCGACGCCCTCGTCTGCAACGCGGCCGTGAACCCGTTCTACGGCGCCCTGACCGACCTGCCGGACGAGGCCTTCGACAAGATCATGGCCTCGAACGTGAAATCGAACCTCTGGCTCGCGAAGCTCGTGATCCCGGGCATGACTGAGCGCGGCTCGGGCTCGATCGTGATCGTGTCCTCGATCGCCGGCATCCGGGGCACCGAGATGATCGGCGCCTACGGGATCTCGAAAGCCGCCGATTTCGCCCTCGCCCGCAATCTCGCGGTCGAGTGGGGGCCCGCCGGCATCCGGGTGAACTGCGTCGCGCCGGGCCTCGTGCGGACGGATTTCGCGAAGGCGCTCTGGGAGGACGAGGCGAAGCTCGCCCGCCGCAACGCCGGGACGCCGCTCCGCCGCATCGGCGAGCCGGACGAGATCGCGCCCGTGGTCGCGTTCCTGGCGTCGGGGGCGTCGAGCTTCGTCACGGGCCAGGTGATCGTGGCCGACGGCGGGGTCACGATCGCTTGAGCGTGAGAAGATGCCGGTAGTCTTCAGACACGCTGGATTCCGCCTCCTTTTCTACTCCAACGAAGCCGAGCCGCGGGAACCGCCTCATGTGCATGCTCTCAAAGACGGCTTTGACGCAAAGTTTTGGCTCGTTCCGCATGTGCGGCTCGCGTATAATGGCGGCCACTCGGCTAAGTCGCTGAGGGAGCTGCATGACCTTCTGACAAACCGGCGGGTCTTCCTGCTAGGAGCGTGGGATGACTTCTTTTCCGAAAGCGACGGCGGTTCGGTTTGAAGACGACAGCATGTGGGTCGAACTCGCCGACGGGCGTACGCTGGGCGTTCCGCTCGCGTGGTTTCCGCGCTTGTTGAACGCGACGTCGGCTCAGCGCGAATGCCTTGAGATCAGCACCGGAGGGCTACACTGGGAGGAGCTGGACGAGGATGTCTCGATCGACGGGCTTCTGGCGGGCCGCGGCGACCAGACAAGGCGCCGACATCCGGACCGCGCAGCGTGATCGCGGATCTGATGAACCCGCGGCAGACGCCTCCGATGTCGACCGCCTCCTGGCAAACGCTCCTCGCCGGCCGGCTCGCGATCCCGGCGATCGCCTCCCCGCTCTTCATCATCTCGAACCCGGCGATCGTGATCGCGCAATGCACGTCCGGCGTCGTGGGCTCGTTCCCGGCGCTTAACGCCCGCCCCGCGTCGCAGCTCGACGAGTGGCTGCACGAGATCCGAGAGGCGCTGGCCGCGCACGACCTTCGCCATCCGGAGCGCCCGGCCGCACCCTTCGCGGTGAACCAGATCGTGCATCGCTCGAACGTCCGGCTGGAACAGGACCTTGCGGTCTGCGAGCGCCACAGGGTGCCGATCGTCATCACGTCCCTCGGCGCGCAGACCGAGCTGAACGCGGCCGTGCACGGCTGGGGCGGCATCACGCTGCACGACATCATCAACCAGCGCTTCGCCCACAAGGCGATCGAGAAGGGCGCGGACGGCTTGATCGCGGTCGCGGCGGGAGCCGGCGGCCACGCCGGCACGATCTCGCCCTTCGCGCTCGTGGGCGAGATCCGGGAATGGTTCGACGGGCCGCTGATCCTGTCCGGCGCCATCGCGACGGGACGGGCGATCCGGGCCGCCGAGGCGATGGGCGCCGACCTCGCCTATATCGGCTCGCCCTTCATCGCGACCACGGAGGCGAACGCGCCGGAGCGCTACAAGCGCATGATCGTGGACAGCGCCGCCGACGACATCGTGTACTCGAACGTCTTCACGGGCGTGAGCGGGAACTACCTCGCGGGCTCGATCCAGGCCGCCGGGATCGACCCCGGGAAGCTGCACGAGGTCGAGGCCGTCACGATGGATTTCGGGGCGGGCCGCGACGAGAAGCGCGACCAGAAGGCGTGGCGCGACATCTGGGGCTCGGGCCAGGGGATCGGCGCCGTGAAGGACGTCGTGCCTGTGGCCGCGCTCGTCGGCCGCCTCGTGCGGGAGTACAGGGAGGCCGGGGCCGCGCCGCGCCGGCTCACCCTCACGCAGGGGTAGACGCGGTCGGCGGCCCCGGTGTCATTCCGGGGCGGCGAAGCCGAGCCCGGAACCCATAAGCGCTGACCTGAACGCTTTGGCACCCATGGCGTCACGGCTGACGGCGTCAGCGTCTATGCGTTCCGGGCTCTCGCTTCGCGAGCCCGGAATGACAGGCGTCGCGGATCCAAAGAAGACTGTCCGTCAGGCCGGGCGGCTCCGCAGCCCGGCCGCGATCTCGCGGTTGATGTTGACGAGAAGCGCGAGCTTCTCGGGCTTCGGGTCGGCGAGGATCGCGACCGTACGCTGGAAGATGATCGTCGCGAGCTGGCCGATGTTCGTCTTGATCACGGGCGGGAGCGGGTTGTCCGGCTCCGTCGCGGAGGTGGCCAGCACCGTCCAGATCTTGCGGTTGAACGTCAGCGCCTCGCCGAGCGCCGGCTGCTCGGGAGCCCAGTTCTCGCCGGCCATCTGAAGCCGGGCGGCGGCCTTCGTCAGGAGGGAGGCTTCCAGCTCACGCGGCGATTGCGTCGCCTGAGCCGTCTTCGCGTAGGCGCTCGCCCCGTAATGCATGATCGATCAGCGTCCGCTCATAGGCGATCAAGGTCTTCGCCGTCCTCAGCGCCTTGTAGAGATCCCCGCTTAAAACGAGGTTATTGATGCCGTCGATGTGCCCGGCGGCGCTCGGGACCGCCTGCAGGAAGTCGCTCGCCATCGCCATGTAGAGATCGTCGTGCCGGCCGGGCTCGGGGCTCAGGTACATGAGCTGGATCGAAAGGTAGATCTTCTTCGCCGGCGTGTCGGCGCTCGCGGGCGTAAGGATATCCTTCTCGCGCAGGATCGGGGCCTCGCCCTCGATGAAGAAGCGCACGCGCTGGTCGCCGTTCCGGACGACCGCTGTGCCGATGATGATCCGTTCACCGGGCTTCAGCTCGACTTTGAGGCTCATCGGTCTCTCCTTCTGGAAAGCCCTCGCGGGGCGGTTACTGGAACAGCTTGAGCACGGACTGGTCGGCCTGGGATGCGAGCGACAGCGCGGTCTGCGACAGGGATTGCTTCGTGTTGAGGGCGAGGAGGTTCGCGCCCTCCTCGTTCAGGTCCGCGTTGACGAGGCTGTCCGCCCCGGTGGTCAGCGTGTCACGAAGCTGCTTCGTGAAATCCTGTCGCGTCTGCGTGACGGCGAGCGACGAGCCGAGCCGCGAGGCCTGGTTCGAGAGCAGCGTCCGGGCCCGCTCGATCGTGTCGAGCACCGCCCCGATCGCGTTCCCGTCGGCCACGTTCGCGGCCGTGATCTTGCCGAGCCCGAGCCCCGAGGCCGTCGTCGACGTGCCCGCGATGTCGAGTCGCGAGGTGTTCTTCTCGTTGAAGATGATCGAGAGCGTGTCGCCCGTGAGCAGGTTGATGCCGCTGAAGCTCGAGTCCTTCGTCAGCGTGTCGACCTGATCGAGCAGGTTGTTGTACTGCGTGACGAGATTGTCGCGGGTGTCGGCGCCGGTGCCGCCCCTGACCGGGAGCGTGCTCGTGACCGAGGTGAACGGCGTGCCGACGCCGGACAGCGTGCCGCCGATCGTGAAGGCCTTCGACGCCGTGTTGGTGGTCGTGGAGAAGGACAGCTTGCCGGCCCCGTCGAGGGTGGCCGAGAGCCCGACGCTCGCGAGCTTGGTGTTCAGCCCGTCCAGCGTCTTCACGGCGCCGGGCGTCGTCGCGGGATCGCCGAAGACGACGCTCAGCGCCGGGCCGCTATCGACCGAGAAGCTGAGCGTCTTGCCGTTGATCGGGTTGGTCGAGGGCGTGGTCGCGCCGGTCAGGCCGAGCGCCGTCAGGGTCGCGGCCGTCGAGGCCGGCGTATCGGTCGACGAGTTGATCACGAGGCTCGTGAAGGTGTCGGTCGACGTGACCTTCAGCTTGCCCGTGCTGTCGATCGACGCGCTCGCGCCGATGTTCGGCGTGTTGTTGATCTTATCGACGATGACGTTGATCGAATCGCCGGTCGCGACCGCGACGGTCTTGCCGTTGATGACGAGGTTGCCGGCGTCGCCGGCCGCCGCGGTGAACCCCGCCACGGTCGCGCTGCCGGTCACGGTCGGCGTGCCGGCCGTGCCCCGGAGGTCGGCAGCCGATGCGCCGACGAAGGCCGAGGTCGAGGACAGCGCGGCTTGCGAGGTGTAGGCGCTCGTCGATTGCAGCGCCTGCTGCGCGGTCGATTTCAACTGCGAGATCAGCTTCGTGATCGACGAGATCCCGGTATCGGCCGCCTTCAGGGTCTGAACCCCGATGCTCATGGAATCGAGCAGCGACGTCAGCGACGTGGCCCGATTGTTGAACCCCTGCGCCGTGAAGAAGCTCGTCGCATTGTCCAGCGCGCTGTTCACCTTCTTGCCCGTGGCGAGCCGGTTCTGCGTCGCCTGCTGCAAGGCAGAGGTGCCCTGGAGCGCCAGGAGCGAGTTGCGTGTCGCGTTTGAGAGGACGATGTCGGACATTGCGGGCAAACCCGGTCTCGACCGAATCCTTCGGCCGCAACGTCACTATCTTTCTGTTAACCCTAACAAAGGGTAAACGGCCGTGAACATTCGTTAACGGGTGATGTCGGCTACGGCCGAACGTCTCAACCTCGGCCGGGAGCGCCGCGGGAGTTTTGTCATTCCGGGGCGGCGAAGCCGAGCCCGGAACCCATAGACACCGACATCGCCCAGGGTGGCACGACAGGTTCAGCGCCGAGGGGGAAGCTGTCCGCGTCCCACCCGACCGCTCCGTGTCTATGGGTTCGGGGCTCGGCTACGCCGCCCCGGAATGACATGCGGAGAGTTCGCAGAAGCGTCTTCGCTCGACAAACGAAAAGGGCGGGGCCGAAGCCCCGCCCTGGTCGGCGATCCGATTCGTCCGCTGTTACTGGAGCAGGCGGAGGACACCCTGCGAGGCCTGGTTCGCGAGCGACAGGGCCTGCTGGGCCAGCGACTGGCTGGTCTGCAGCGAGAGAAGCTTCGTCGCTTCCTCGTTCAGGTCGGCGTTCACCAGGTTGTCGGCACCGGTCGAGAGCGTGTTCGCCAGGTTCTTCGTGAAGTCCTGGCGGGTCTGCACCACGGCGAGGTTCGTGCCGAGCTTGGAGGCCGAGCTCGCGAGGTTCGTCGAGGAGTTCGTCAGCGCGCCGAGGACGGAGTTGATGCCGTCGCCGTCGTTGAAGTCGGAGGCGGAGACCTTCGACAGGCCGAGGCCCGTGAAGCTCGCATCCGAACCCGTAACCGAGAGCTTCGAGGTGTTCGTCTCGTTGAACACGAGGCTCAGCGTGTCGCCCTGCAACAGATTCAGCCCGTTGAAGCTCGCATCCTTGGCCAGCGTGTTGATTTGGTCGAGAAGGCCGTTGTACTGCGTCACGATCGAGTCGCGGGCGTCGGCGCCCGCGCCGCCGCGGGACGGAGCGGAGCTCGTCACGTCGGTGGTCGTGATGCCGGCCACCGCCGAGTCGGCCTTGACCTGGAAGGTCTTGGACGCGGTCGCGCTGGTCGTCGAGAAGCTCAGCTTGCCGGTCGCGTCGACGGCGGCCGAGAGACCGACCGAGGACAGCTTGGAGTTGAGGTCGTCGAGCGACTTCACGGCGCCGGGCGTGGTGGACGGATCGCCGAACTTCACGGCGAGCGGCGAGCCGCCCGCGACCGTGAAGGTCAGCGTCTTGCCGTCGAGCGCGCCCGGGGCCGGCTTGGTGGTCCCAGCGGTGAGGCCGAGCTTCGCGATAGCGGTGCCGCCGAGCACGAGATTGGTGTTCTTGTCGCCGGCCGTGATCGTGACGGCGTTGGACGCCACCGTGGCAGTCGCACCCGTTCCGGCCGCGGTCGCGACCTTTCCGAGCAGGTCACCCAGCGTGTCGTCGGCCCGGACTTCGGTCGCGCTCTGGTTGCCCGTGCCTGCGGCCGTGATCGTGATCGTGGTGCCGTTGACCTGGATGGTGTCGTTAGCGGCGAAGGGGCTCGTGAGGCCGCCCGTCGCGGCGTTCAGGAGCGTCGAGGCGGTGGCCGTACCGGCCGACGTCCCAGTCTTCGTCGCGGCCGCCGTGTTGGCGCCGCGCAGGTCGGAGGCGACGGAGCCGGTGATCGCGGTCGTGTCGAACTTCGCCTGCGTCGTGTAGGCGCTGGCCGAGCTGAGCGCCTGCTTGGCGGTGGACTTCAGCTGATCGACGAGCTTCGTGATCGAGGTGATGCCGTTGTTCGCGGCCTGGATGGTCTGGATGCCGTTCGAGACGGAGTCGAGAAGGCCGGTCAGCGAAGACGCGCGGCTGTTCAGCGAAGACGCGGTGAAGAAAGACGTCGCGTTGTCGAGGGCGGAATTGACCTTCTTGCCGGTCGACAGGATGTTCTGGCTGGTCTGGGCCTGGCTGGAGATGCTCTGGAGGGCCTGAAGGTTGCTCTTGACGGCAGCGGAGATCGTGACGGGCATGGTAAGGAACCTTTCTGGTTCTGCCATATGGCGGTGTCGCCCGTCCTGGGCGACGACCGCAACCTGGGCGCCGCTCCCTAAGAAAACATGAATCCGCCGCAATCGCCTTCGGCATGGTTAGCGGATCGTTTCAATGTCGAACGGGCGAGCATCCATCCCGCCGTCAAGCTGGAGATCTTCGCTCGCAGGCGGTGTTGTCATTCCGGGGCGGCGAAGCCGAGCCCGGAGCCCACAGACACGCCGTCTCCGTCGAGGCACCCGCACGCCAGATCGGGACCGTCGGCGTTTATGGGTTCCGGGCTCGGCTTCGCCGCCCCGGAATGACCGCCGCGGGGCATGCAACGGTCTGTGGGGTCAGGAATACGGGACAGACAGACCTGATTCTTTCAGGCGATCAGCTCGAGCCGGGCCCGGATGGTCTTCGCCTCGATCTCGGCCACCGCGTCCCGGGCATAGATCTTCATCCGCAGGAGCGCCTGATCGGGGACCTGGCTGATCAGGTCGCCGGATTCCCGGTCGAAGACCTGGGACAGGAGCGCCTGCGTCGTGGGGTCGATCGCGATCTCTCGATCGACCGGGCGCAAGGCCGGGGCGCGTGGCGCGTCCCGGAGCGGGCTCGCGGCTTTCGCGTCCTGAACGGCCTTGGCGGCCGGCAGCTCCGTCCGGATAGGCGCGGCGCCCACAGCAACGCGCTGCGAGGCCGCGCTCTCCGCGACCGACGCGATCTTCGGGACCGGACCGATGTCCATCGCCCATCTCCAGAATGCAGCAGAGTGCCGCGACCGGAGAGGATGCCGGAGAGAGCTGGACCGGCGCTTAGGGAAATCGTTAGGATTTTAGGGGTCGCGCCCAAAACTGCGGGGTGGGGCTTGGCCGCTCACGATCCAACACCCTTCGTCATGCTGAGGAGAGTCGTCACATCCGCGCGGAGAACACGAGCGGCCGCGCAGGTCCTGCTCCCGGCGGCGGCCCGGCACCGTAGCCGGCCGGCCGCGACTGTCGGCCGACCTCGTCGGCCACGGCCCGGATCAGCCCCTCCGACACCGCGCGCGCCGTCGCGAGCACGGCCTGGTTCCGGCCGATCGCGCCCCGGAGCGCGGTCTGGGCCTCCTTGAGGCGCAGGACGGCATCGGGAGCGAAACGGGCGAGCGCGACCCCGTTCGCCCGGATCACCTCGAGGCCCTGGAGGTAGCTCCCGGCGAGCTCGGTCTTTCGGGCTTCCTGGGCCAGTCCCTGCCGGATCCGGCCCGCGGCGAGATGCGCGGTCTCCTCGTTCAGGACGCCCTCGAGAGCCACGATCGCGCCGACGAACGCCTCGACGAAGCGGATCGCCTCGTCCCGGCTCGAGAGCGAGATGCGGCCGCGCGACGGCTCAGCCACGGGCCGCCCCTTCCTGCATCTGCAGCATCTGGCGATACACCGAATCCGACACCCCGACGCCGCCCGACTTCACGACCTGGCCCGCGTATTCCTTGACCAGCATGGAGCGATAGACGGAGCCGCCGCTGTCTCCGCCGCCAAGCGGCCCGCTGTCTCCGGCATTCGCGGTCAGCCGGTCGAAGGCCTGTTCCAGGAAGACGCTCTCGAAGTCCTGCGCCGTCTTCTTCAGCTTCGCCTTGTTCGCACCGGCACCTGTCGCGGCGCCGGCCGCCCCGACCCCGGCGGTCGCGGCTTTACCCTTGCCGCCGAGGAGACCGCCGACCACGTCGGCCGCGGCCGAGAGGCCGAGAAGCGCGAGAGGAGCCACCATCACATCACCTCGATTTCGGCCTGGAGCGCGCCGGCCGTCTTGATGGCCTGCAGGATGGAGATGAGGTCGCGCGGCCCGATTCCGAGCGCGTTCAGGCCGTCCACGAGCTCGCGCAGCGTGACCCCGTCGCGCACGATCGCGAGCTTGTTGCCGTCGCCCGTGTCGACCTTGACCCGGGTGCGGGGCACGACGGCCGTTTGCCCGTTCGTGAAGGGCACGCCCGGCTGGCTCACCTCCGGCTGCTCGGAGATCGTGACCGTGAGGTTGCCCTGCGCCACCGCGACCTGGGACACCCGGACGTCCCGGCCCATGACGATGATCCCGGAGCGCTCGTCGATCACGATCCGGGCGGTCTGGTCCGGCTCGACCCGGAGCTGCTCGATCTCGGTCAGCATCTGGACCATGTTGCCCCGGTACTTCGCCGGGATCTGGAGGTTGATCGTCGAGGGATCGATCGGCTCCGCGGTGTCGGCGCCGAGGAAATCGTTGATCGAGGCCGCGATGCGCTTCGCGGTCGTGAGGTCCGGGTTGCGGAGCGCGAGGCGCAGCGAGCGTTGCGCGTTCAGCTTGAACTCGATCTCGCGCTCGATCAGCGCGCCGCTCGCGATCCGGCCGACGGTCGGCACGCCGCGCGTCACCTTCGCGGCATCGCCCTCGGCCTGGAAGCCCGCGATCGCGACCGAGCCCTGCCCGACAGCGTAAACCTCGGCATCCGCGCCGAGGAGCGGCGTCACGAGGAGCGTCCCGCCCTGGAGAGACTTCGCATCGCCGAGCGCCGAGACCGTGATGTCGAGCCGCGTCCCCTGGGTCGCGAAGGCCGGAAGGCTCGCGGTCACCATGACGGCCGCGACGTTCGCGGTCCGCAGCGTCGCGCCGCGGGTGTTGACGCCGAGGCGCTCCAGCATCGCGGTCAGCGACTGCTTCGTGAACGGCGCATTGTTCAGCGTGTCGCCGGTGCCGTTCAGCCCGACCACGAGCCCGTAGCCGACGAGATTGTTCTGCCGCACCCCCTCGACCTGGGCGAGGTCCTTGATGCGCGACAGCGCCGCCGCCGGCCCGACCGCGATCAGGGCCGCGATGAGGGCGAGCATCAACGCGGCCCAGGGACGGAGCGGGCGGCGCATGTGAGAGCGGAGACCGGACATATGCATGGCCGACCGGTCGCGAGCCCCGTGCCAGCCTGCGGTCGGGGCTAACCCCTTGCTTTTGCTCGCTCCGGCGCACCCTGCCGTCTCGCGGCCCAGGACGTTTCGGCCCCCCGGGCGGCAGGTTCTGCCGGGCCGTTCAGTCAATCTTAACCATGGCGGCCGGATTCCTGGCGTCGAGGATCGACCCATGCGCATCGACGCAAGACCAGCCGCCGCCGCCATGGCGGCCGGCCCCCAGGCGGGCCGGGCGGGCGGCCCGTCCAGCTTCAGGCTGGCCCAGGAGAGCGACCGGAAGACCGGTGCCAGCCGCTCGGCCGCGCCGCTCGCGACGCTGGGCGCGATCCTGATGCTGCAATCCGAGGAGGACCCGCGCGAGCGCCGGCGGCGCTCGGCCGGCCGCGGCCGCGACCTCCTCGACGCGCTCGACCAGTTGAAGGCGGCCCTGCTGTCCGGCACGGTTCCGGCCGCACGGCTCCGGGCGATCGCGGACCGGCTCGCGGCCGGAGCAGGGTCCAGCGGCGACCCGACGCTCGACGCGATCGTGGCCGGGATCGAGCTTCGGGCACAGGTCGAGCTGGCGAAGCTCGGCCGAGTCTGAGGTCGCCGACACGCGCTGCGCGAGGCTTGCCCCGCGGTCGAACGCCATGCTACGGCACGGTCGTTCTGCAGGTGGGCTCCGTCCGCCGCGGGCGACCTCCATCCCGATACGCGTTTGGCGCGGGATCCCGCCGGACATACCCCGGCGAGAGCCGTGGAAAGTGACGAGAGACAGGTGGCTGACAAACAGGCAAGCGATGGTCCGGGCGTCTCCGGAGTGGCCGAGCGCTACGCGTCGGCGATCTTCGAGCTCGCCCGCGATGCCGGCACGATCGACGCGGTCGGAGGAGATCTCGGCCGTTTCGCGGCGATGATCGCGGAGAGCGAAGACCTCCGCCGGCTGATCCGAAGCCCCGTCTTCTCCGCCGAGGATCAGGTCGGGGCGATCGATGCTCTCCTGGCCAGGGCAGGCATCGGCGGCCTGGCGGCGAACCTCTTTCGCCTGGTCGCCTCGAAGCGCCGGCTCTTCATCCTGCCCGAGATCATCCGGGGCTACGCCGCGCTGGTCGCCCAGTCCAAGGGCATCGTGTCGGCGGAGGTCCGCCTCGCCGAGGACCCCTCGCCCAGGATGATGGACGACATCAAGTCGGCCCTCCGCGACATGGCGGGGTCGGAGATCGACCTCTCCGTGAAGATCGACCCGTCGCTCATCGGCGGCCTCGTCGTGAAGATCGGGTCCCGCATGGTCGACGCCTCCCTCAAGACCAAACTCAACTCCATCCGCATTGCGATGAAAGAGGCCCGGTGATGGACATCCGCGCCGCCGAGATCTCGGCGATCCTGAAAGAGCAGATCAAGAATTTCGGCCAGGAGGCCGAGGTCACCGAGGTCGGGCAGGTGCTGTCCGTCGGCGACGGCATCGCGCGCTGCTACGGCCTCGACAACGTCCAGGCCGGCGAGATGGTGCAGTTCGAGTCGGGCGTGCAGGGCATGGCCCTGAACCTCGAGACGGACAACGTCGGCATCGTCGTGTTCGGCTCCGACCGCGAGATCAGCGAAGGTCAGACCGTCAAGCGCACCGGCAACATCGTCGAGGTGCCGGTCGGCAAGGGGCTGCTCGGCCGCGTCGTCGACGCGCTCGGCTACCCGATCGACGGCAAGGGCCCGATCGTCTCGACCGAGAAGCGTCGGGTCGACGTGAAGGCGCCGGGCATCATCCCGCGCAAGTCCGTGCACGAGCCGATGGCGACCGGCCTCAAGGCCGTGGACGCGCTGATCCCGATCGGCCGCGGCCAGCGCGAGCTCATCATCGGCGACCGCCAGACCGGCAAGACCGCCGTGGCGCTCGACACGATCCTGAACCAGAAAGCCAATAACGACGGCACCGACGAGAACCAGAAGCTGTATTGCGTCTATGTCGCGATCGGCCAGAAGCGTTCGACCGTCGCCCAGTTCGTGAAGGTGCTCGAAGAGCGCGGCGCGCTGGAATATTCGATCATCGTAGCTGCGACCGCCTC
>CAXTKM010000087.1:0-14243 GCA_964244795.1 uncultured Enterovirga sp. | reverse complement strand
TGGCCCCCGAAGGGCATCGAGACCTTCGATCCCTGGCACCTGCCGCTCCTGAACACGCTGATCCTGCTCACCTCGGGAACCACCGTGACCTGGGCCCACCATGCCATGATCGAGGGCGACCGGGAGGGCGTGAAGCAGGCGCTCTGGCTCACCGTCGCGCTCGGGCTCCTGTTCACGGTCTGCCAGGTCTTCGAGTACAGCCACGCCGCCTTCGGGTTCGCGGGCCACATCTACGGCGCCACCTTCTTCATGGCGACGGGCTTCCACGGCTTCCACGTCGTGATCGGGACCATCTTCCTCGCGGTGTGCCTGCTCCGGGTCTATTGGGGCCAGTTCACGCCTCAGCAGCACCTCGGGTTCGAGTTCGCGGCCTGGTACTGGCACTTCGTGGACGTGGTCTGGCTGTTCCTGTTCGCCGCGATCTACGTGATGGGGTCGGCCGGAGCGAGCGCGGCACACTGACGATCGGCACCGCGGTCACCATATGCGAAGGGCGGCTCCGGCCGCCCTTTCGTTTTCCGGGAACAGCTCCCGGACGTCATCCGGTCCCGGGGGTCTGCTTATGGACGTCGATCGTGCGCCACCCTCCGTCCTGTCGACCGGGCTTCGGGGACTCTGCCCGCGCTGCGGCCGGGGGCACCTTTTCTCCGGATATCTCACGGTGCGGCCGTCCTGCGAGGTCTGCGGCCTCGATTACGGGTTCGCGGATTCCGGCGACGGCCCGGCCTTCTTCGTGATGAGCTTCGTCGGCCTCGTCACCGTGGCGCTCGCGATGACGGTGGAGTTCCGCTACGAGCCGCCGATCTGGGTCCACATGGCGCTCTGGCTTCCGACGACCCTGCTGCTCAGCCTGCTCCTGGTCCGGCCCTCGAAGGGGCTCCTGATCGCGCTCCAGTACACCAACCGGGCGGAGCAGGGCCGCCTCAAGCCGTGAGCGCGCTCACGGCACGGGACCGGCCCGCGCTCCGGTCGCTGCTCTGGCCCGCGGTCGCGACGCTCGTCGCCTTCGCGATCCTGATCGGCCTCGGGGCGTGGCAGCTCGAGCGCAAGAGCTGGAAGGAAGGGCTGCTCGCCCAGATCGAGGCACGTGCCTACGGGCCGCCAGGCGAGGCCCTGCCCGAGTCGGGCTGGCCGGACTGGCGCGCCGACGCGGACGAGTTCCGCCGCATCCGCATCGAGGGCACGCGTCTGCCCGAGAAGATCGTCGCGATCCATGGCCTGGCCGAGGAGCGGCGCGGCCAGGCGTTGCAGGGCTTCTACCTGTTCGAGCCGCTCCGTCGCGACGATGGATCGGTCGTCGTCGTGAACCGGGGTTTCGTCGTGACGGAGCTGCGCGACCGGACGCTCGCGGCGCTCCGGGAGCAGCCGACCCGGGCGACGATCGTCGGCCTCGTTCGGGCGCCGGAGACCCGCGCAGCCTTCGTCCCGGAGAACGAGCCGGCGCGAGACCGCTGGTTCGTCAGGAACCTCGAGGACATCGTGGCCGCCGGCGGCCTCGCCCGGGTCGCGCCGTTCTACGTCGATGCGGACGCGACCCCGAACCCGAACGGCTGGCCGCGCGGCGGGCAGACGCAGCTCGTGCTCCGCAATGCCCATCTCCAATACGCCCTGACCTGGTTCGGCATCGCCGGGGCGCTGGTCGCGGTGTTCCTGGTGTTCGCGAACGGGCGGCTGCGCGGTCCGGGCTCAGCCGACGAGCTTCAGCCCGACGATGCCGGCCAGGATCAGCCCGATCGAGGCGAGCCGCAGCGGGCTCGCCGAATCGCCGAATAGGATGATTCCGAGGATCGCGGTCCCGATCGCCCCGATCCCGGTCCAGACCGCGTAGGCCGTGCCGACCGGGAGCGTCTTCAGCGCGAGGCCCAGCAGCACGACGCTCGCAACCATGCTGGCGGCGGTGAGGATCGACGGGATCGGGCGCGAAAATCCGTCCGAGATCTTGAGCCCGATCGCCCACCCGACCTCGAGAAGGCCCGCGACGAACAGGATGAGCCAGGACATGGCCGATGCGTTAGGCGAGCCGGCCCGGCCGGGCAAGCACGCGATCGCCGCGAGCGACCGGCTGCCTTCCGACACGAAAACACCCCGGCTCGCGCCGGGGTGAATATCGACGACCGAATCGTCCGCCGAGAGTCGGCGGACGGCTCGAATCACATGCCGCGGCGCATCATGTTGCGGCGAACCTGACGCCTCACCATGCGGCGCTCCATCTTGCGGCGCATGATGCGGCGCTCCATGCGGCGCATCTGGACCGTCTGGATCTCGCCGGCGGACGCGCCGAGCGGGCTCGTGGCAGACACCGGGGCGGCCTGGGCGGCGGCACCGAGACCGAGAAGGCCGGCCGCGACGACCATGGCTGACAGGGTCTTTCTCATTTTTCATTCTCCCGTTGTGCTTTCCGGCGAAATCAGATCGACGCGCCGTCACCAAGCTGAGGCATGAACGGCTATTCCGCCTGAATGGTTTCCGAACGGGCGCGAGAAAGGGGGGCGCCCCGCCGGCCGGGATTCGCGTCCGACGGGCATGCCGCCTTGGCGAAGCCGGGTGGCCCGCTTAAAGGTCGCTCGATCGTGGACACCCGAATGCTGCACATCTCGACACGGGGCGAGGCCCCGGCCCTGACCTTCACGGACGCGCTCCTGGCCGGACTCGCGAATGACGGCGGGCTCTACATGCCGGAGCGCATCCCGGCGATCGCGCCGTCGGAGATCGCGGCCTTCGCGGGCCTGCCCTACCCCGACGTCGCCGAGCGCGTGCTCGGGCGGCTGACGGAGGGCGAGTTCGGCGAGAACGCGTTTCGCGGCATGATCGAGGATGCCTACGGCACGTTCCGGCACCCGGCCGTGTGCCCGTTGGTCCAGATCGGCGACAACCTCTTCGTCCAGGAACTCTTCCACGGCCCAACGCTCGCCTTCAAGGACGTCGCGATGCAGCTGCTCGGGCGGCTGATGGACCATGTCCTGTCCGCCCGGGGCCAGCACGCGACGATCGTCGGCGCGACCTCCGGCGACACGGGCTCGGCCGCCGTCGCGGCTTTCGCGGGATCCGGCCGCGCCGACCTGTTCATCCTCTATCCTGACGGCCGCGTCTCCGAGGTGCAGCGTCGGCAGATGACCTCGGTCGACGCGCCGAACGTCCACGCGGTCGCGATTGAGGGCTCCTTCGACGATTGCCAGGCGATCGTGAAGGCGCTGTTCGGGCAGGCCGGGTTCCGGGACGAGATGCGCCTCTCGGGCGTGAACTCGATCAACTGGGCCCGGGTCGCGGCCCAGGCCGTCTACTACTTCACGGCGGCGGTCGCGCTCGGCGGGCCCCATCGCCCGGTCTCCTTCGCGGTGCCGACCGGCAATTTCGGCGATGTCCTGGCCGGGTGGGTCGCGAAGCGCATGGGCCTGCCGATCGACACCCTCCAGGTCGGAACGAACGCGAACGACATCCTGGTCCGGACGCTCCGGACCGGCCGCTACGACGTCGCGGCCGTCGTGCCGACCACCTCGCCCTCCATGGACATCCAGGTCTCGTCGAACTTCGAGCGCCTCCTGTTCGACGCCTCGGGCCGCGACCCGGCTCCGGTCAGGCGCGCGATGGCGTCGCTGAAGCAGTCCGGCGGCTTCACGATCGAGCCCACCGCCCTCGCCCGGATCCGGTCCGAGGTCTCGGCCGAGTCGGTCGGCGAGGACGCGGTCGCGGCCGAGATCGGCCGGACCTGGCGTGAGGCCGGCTACCTGCTCGACCCGCACACCGCGATCGGGGTCGCGGCCGCGAGAGGCCGTCTCGCGGCCGATCCCGCGACCCCGGTGGTCGCGCTCGCGACGGCGCATCCGGCGAAGTTCCCGGACGCGGTGTTCCGGGCGAGCGGCGTGCGGCCCGCGCTGCCGCCACACCTCGCCGACCTGATGGGCCGGCCGGAGCGGACGACGCTCCTGCCGAACGACGCTTCGGTGGTCGCGGCCTTCATCCGCCGCGAAGCCCGGGCGGTGCGGGAGCTAGCGGCATGAGCGCATCCACGCGGGTCGAATCCGGCGTCACGATCACGGTCCTGCCGAACGGCCTGACAGTCGCGACCGAGGCGCTGCCCGAGGTCAGGACCGCGACCGTCGGGGTCTGGGTCGCGGCCGGCTCCCGCCACGAGCGGCCGGACGAGCACGGCCTGTCCCACCTCATCGAGCACATGGCGTTCAAGGGCACGGCCCGGCGCAGCGCCCGCCAGATCGCGGAGGATATCGAGAACGTCGGCGGCGAGATCAATGCCGCGACCTCGACCGAGTTCACGAGCTACTCGGCCCGGGTGCTGGGCGAGGATGTCGGGCTCGCGGTGGACGTCCTGGGCGACATCCTGACGAGCTCGGCCTTCGACGCGACCGAGCTCGCCCGCGAGGTGAACGTCATCCTGCAGGAATACGCGGCCGTCGAGGACGCGCCGGACGACCTCGTCATGGACGCCTTCATGGAGCGGGCCTTCGCCGGCCAGGCGATCGGGCGGCCGATCCTCGGGCATCCCGAGACGATCCGGAGCTTCGACGCCGGCATCATCCGGGCCTTCATGGCGCGCGAGTACACGCCGGCCAGGATGGTGCTCGCGGCCGCGGGCGCGGTGGATCACGATCGCTTCGTGGCTGCGGCCGAGACCGCGCTCGGCTCGCTCCCGGCCGCGACCGCGCCGCCTCTCGAGGCCGCGACCTATACCGGCGGCGAGCAGCGCCTGAAGCGGCGGCTCGAGCAGGCGAACGTGGTCGTCGGCCTGCCCGGCCTGTCGTTCCGCGACCCGGGCTACTTTCCGCTCCACATGTTCGCCCAGGCGCTCGGCGGCGGGCTCACGTCCCGTCTCTGGCACGAGGTCAGGGAGACGCGCGGCCTCGCCTATTCGGTGGACGCGTTCCACTGGCCCTTCACGGATAGCGGGCTGTTCGGGATCGGGACCGCGACCTCGGCCGGCGACCTCGGCGAGCTGATCGCGCTCATGACCGCGACCGCTCGGGCGACAGCGCAGGACCTCGCACCCGAAGAGCTCGCCCGCGGCAAGGCGCAGCTCAAGGTCTCGCTGCTCGCCGCGCTCGAGACGCCGGGCGGCCGCATCGAGCGCGCGGCGCGCCAGCTTCTCGCCTGGGGCCGCATCATCCCGCCCGAGGAGACGGTCCGGCACGTCGACGCGGTGACCGTCGAGGAGGCCCGGGCCGCCGGCCGGCAGGCGCTCGACGGCCCGCTCACGCTGGCCGCGATCGGGCCGATCCGCTCGCTCCCGACGCTGGCCCGGATCGGAGCCGGCTTCGCGGGCTGAGCCCGTCGGAACGTCTTCCAGCGGCCACCTACCTCCTCATTCCTGGAGACCTCCTCGCGCCGATCGCGGTGTCATCCCCGGCGACGGCGAAGCCGTCGGGAAGGGGATCCTGTCCTTGGACCGGCCAAAGGCCGGTCCCCAGGGCTCCGGCCGGGATGACACCCGCGATCCGCGCCCGAAGACACGGCGGCGGTCCGCCGCCGTGCTACCCGCGCGGGATCGATCTCGGGTCCGGACCCGCCGCGAGGCCGGCTGCTCCGGCCGGCGTGTCCTTCGCGAGGAGGTCGCGGATCTCGCCGAGCAGCTTCACGTCGGCCGGGATCTCCGCCTTCGTCTCGGCCGGCTTCGCGATCATGCGGTTCATCGCCCGGATCACGAGGAACAGCACGAAGGCGATGATCGCGAAGTTGATCGCCGCCGTGATGAAGCTGCCGTAGCCGAGCACCGCGCCGGCCTTCTTCGCATCCGCGTAGGCGAGGCCCTTCTGGACGCTCGAGGACAGGGCGACGTAGTAGTTGGAGAAGTCGAGCCCGCCCGTCACCGCGCCGATCACCGGCATGAAGACGTCGCCGACGAGCGATTCCACGATCTTGCCGAAAGCGGCCCCGATCACGACGCCGACCGCGAGGTCGACGACGTTGCCCCTGAGGGCGAATTTCTTGAACTCCTCGAGCATGGGCAGCGTCCCTCCTGGCGAGCAGGCCGAGGGGGGATTCGTAGCGCGCCGGGCCGGGACACGATAGACAAACGGCCGTGAACCCACAGGACACCGCAGAGTGATCGCGAGCTGGGCCGTCGTCCTGACGGCGCTCGTCTACCTGTGCCTGCTCTTCGCGATCGCCCATTGGGGCGATCTCTCCGGGCGCCGCCTCATGCGCCGGCGCGCGGGCGGGATGCGGGGCACGGTCTACGCGCTCGCGCTCGCGGTCTATTGCACGTCCTGGACGTTCTACGGCTCGGTCGGGCTCGCGGCGCGCTCCGGGCTCGATTTCCTGGCGATCTACATCGGCCCGATCCTCGTGATCGGGCTCGGCTACCCGCTCGTTCTCCGGATCGTCCGGATCGCGAAGGCGCAGAACATCACCTCGGTCGCCGATTTCGTCGCCGCCCGCTACGGGAAGAGCGAGAGCATCGCGGCGCTGGTGTCCCTCATCGCGCTGGTCGGCACGATCCCCTACATCGCGCTGCAGCTGAAGGCGGTCTCGTCCTCCGTCTCCGTGTTCCTGGCGGCCGGCGCCGGGCAGGACGGAGCCGGGGCCGCAGCGGTCGGGATCCCGGTCTACGGCGATCTCGCCCTCGTGGTCGCGCTCGTTCTCGCGGGTTTCGCGGTCGCCTTCGGGACGCGTCACGCCGACGCGACCGAGCACCAGAACGGGCTCGTGCTCGCGATCGCGGTCGAGTCGCTCGTGAAGCTCGGGGCCTTCCTGCTGGTCGGCCTCTTCGTCGTCTACGGCACCTTCTCGAGCTTCTCGGACCTCGTGTCGCGCATCCGCCATGTCGGGCCGGTGCAGGAGGTCCTGGGGCCGACCTCGTCGGCCGTGAACTATCTCACGCTGATCCTGCTCTCGGCCGGCGTCGCGCTCGTCCTGCCGCGCCAGTTCCACATGACCGTGGTCGAGAACCGGTCGGAGGACGACGTCCGGCGCGCGGCCTGGCTGTTCCCGCTCTATCTCGTGCTGATCAACATCTTCGTCGTCCCGATCGCGCTCGCCGGGATCCATCTTCTGCCGCCCGGCGGCGACCGCGACATGACGGTGCTGGCCCTGCCGCTTCAGGCCGGCTCGTGGTTCGTCGCGATCGTGGCCTTCGTGGGCGGCCTCTCGGCCGCGACCGCGATGGTGATCGTCGACACGGTCGCGGTGTCGATCATGGTCTCGAACCACCTCGTCCTGCCGCTCGTGCTCCGGCGCAGCGCCTTCGCGGCCGAGAGCCGCTCCGGCGGGGAGCTCCGGAGCCTCGGGACCTTCGTCCTCGTGATCCGGCGCGTCGCGATCGTGGCGATCACGCTCCTGGGCTACGCCTATTATCGGGTCGCGGGCGACGCCGCGCTCGCCTCGATCGGGCTCCTGTCCTTCGCGGCCGTGACGCAGATCGCGCCCGCCTTCTTCGGCGGGCTGTTCTGGCGCCGCGGCAGCGAGGCCGGGGCCAATGCCGGGCTGTCGATCGGCATCGCGGCCTGGGCCTACACGCTGCTCCTGCCGATCCTGGTCACCGGCACGGAATGGGAGGGTGTCGTCACCGACGGCCCGTTCGGGATCGGCGCCCTGAACCCGATCTCGCTCCTCGGCACCGAGCTGCCCCGCCTCACCCATGGCGTGTTGTGGAGCCTCGGGCTGAACCTCGCGGCCTACGTCCTCGTCTCGCTCGCGCGGCCGGCCGGCGCGCTGGAGCGCATCCAGGCCGCCGCCTTCGTGAGCGAGAGCAGCGGCCCGATCTCGCCCGCGCTCCGGCTCTTCCGGCCGAACGTCACGGTGGACGAGCTGAAGGCCGCGGTCGGCCGCTTCCTCGGCCACGACCGGACCCGGCGCTCCTTCGCGGGCTTCGCGCGCTCGCGCGGCATCGCCCCGGAGGGCCGTCAGGAGGCCGACATCCATCACCTGCGCTACGCCGAGCACCTCCTCGCGTCGGCGATCGGGGCGGGTTCGTCCCGGCTCGCGCTCTCACTCGTGCTCCGCCGCCGCAACCTCTCGACCAAGGACGCGCTGCGCCTCCTCGACGAGGCCTCGGCCGCGATGAAGCACAACCGCGACCTGCTCCAGCACGCGCTCGACCACGCCCAGCAGGGCATCACGGTGCTGGACGCGGACCTGCGGCTGCTGTGCTGGAACCAGGCCTTCATCGATCTCTACGGCTTCCCGACGGAGCTCGTCCGGATCGGGCTCGGGCTCGAGGAGATCCTGCGGACCAATGCCGAGCGCGGCATCTACGGGCCGGGCGACGTGAACGAGCTGATGGCGCAGCGGCTTCAATCGATGCTGCACAACATCGGCCCCGTCCGGATCCGGCTCTCGACCGGGCGGGTCATCTCGGTGCGGTCGAACCAGCTTCCCGCCGGCGGCCTCATCAACACCTATACGGACGTGACCGACCTCGCGGCCGAGGAGGACGTGCGCGAGCGCGAGCACGAGACGCTCGAGGCCCGGGTTCGCGAGCGCACCGAGGAGCTCACCCGCCTGAACGAGGAGCTGACGCGGGCCACCCTCAAGGCCGACGAGGCGAACGCGTCGAAGACGCGCTTCCTCGCGGCCGCGAGCCACGACATCCTCCAGCCCCTGAACGCCGCCCGGCTCTACGCGACATCCTTCATCGAGCGCGCGCGCTCGACCCCGGATGCCGGCCTCGCCGAGAACATCGACGCGTCCCTGGAGGCGGTCGAGGAGATCCTGACCACGCTGCTCGACATCTCCCGGCTCGATTCCGGCGCCCTCGTGCCGCAATGGTCGGCCATCGCGGTCGACGACATGTTCCGGCAGCTCGAGCGCGAGTTCCTGCCGGTCGCCCGCGAGAAGGGCCTCGCGCTCCGCTTCGTGTCGACGTCGCTCTCCGTCCGGTCCGACCGGCGCCTCCTGCGTCGGCTCCTGCAGAACCTCGTCTCGAACGCAGTGAAGTACACGATCTCGGGCCGCGTGCTGGTCGGCGTGCGGCGCCGGGGCGCGACCCTGCGGCTCGAGGTCTGGGACACCGGGCTCGGCATCGCGCCGGAGCAGCAGCGGATCGTCTTCCGTGAGTTTCAGCGCCTGCCGGACGGCGTGAAGGCCGCGCGCGGGCTCGGGCTCGGGCTGTCGATCGTGGACCGGATCGCGACGGCGCTCGCGCTCGACGTCACGCTCACCTCGGAGCGCGGACGCGGCTCCGTCTTCTCGGTCGACCTGCCCGTGACCCGGGTCGCGAGGATCATCCGGCCGCCGGCGGAGCGGCTCCGGCCCGTCGCGCCGCTGATCGACCTGTCGGTGCTCGCGATCGACAACGAGCCCGCGGTGCTCGACGGCATGCGGACGCTGCTCGCCGGCTGGGGCTGCGACGTCGCGATCGCGGCCTCGGCCGAGGAGGCCCTCTCCTCCATCGCCAGGATGCCGCGCTCGCCCGCCGTGATCATCGCCGACTATCACCTGGACGAGGGCGACGGCCTCGCGGCGATCGCGGCGCTGCGCCGCCGCCTCGGGACCGACCAGCCCGCGATCCTGGTCACCGCCGACCGCTCGCCGGCGCTGGCCGAGGAGGCCGGGCGGGCCGGCGTCTCGATCCTAAACAAGCCCCTGAAGCCCGCCGCGCTCCGGGCTCTCCTCGGCCGGATCAGGGCGACCCGGATCGCGGCGGAGTAGCCGGGAGGGGGAGCTCTGTCCCTCCGCTCATGCCGGTGAAAGCCGGCACCCACCGGCACCGCGCGACCCTGGTTCCCGGCGTCCGCCGGAATGAGCGGTGGTGAAGGTCAGACGGCCCGCGAGGCCTCGCGTGCGAGATACGCGCGCCAGCCGCCGAGCGCGGAGATGTCGAGGGCCGCGCGGGTCGCGTCGGCCTCCACCAGGAAGCCTTTCGCGGACGTGCCGTCGGCGAGCCGGACGGTCCCGATCGTCAGCGGGGCCGGCACGGCGGCCACGAACCGCCCGAACCCGGCCGGCCCGAGCGCCCAGATCTCGGCCTCGATCGCGGACCCCTCGCCCTCGCCGACGCGGAGCAGCCCGGGCCGGCGCGGCGGACCGCCCGGCAACGCGAAGAACCGGTAATCCGGCGCGGTCCGGACGGCCCGGAGGAAGCGCGCCCCGAGCCCGGTCAGCTCGCCGTTGAGCGCGAGACCGGACAGGTGTGCGCCGACCACGACGAGCGCGATCTCGTCGCCGACCGGGCGCGCCTCCGGATCGCGGAGCGCAGGGGCGGGCCGGCCGGTCGCGCCGAGCGGCGTTCCGGCCTCCCGGTGCAGCCAGGCCCCGATCGCCGCGATGCGGGCGTCGTGGCCGGCCGGCGCGATCAGGGTCGTGCCCGCCGGAAGGCCGTCCGGCCGGAATGCGCCCGGCACCGCGAGGGCGCAGAGGTCGAGCAGGTTCACGAAATTCGTATAGGTCCCGAGCTCGGCATTCGGCCCGATCGGATCGGCCGCGAGCGCGGCCAGCGTCTGCGGCCGCGGAAAGGTCGGGACCAGGAGCGCGTCGATCCCGGCCCAGACGGGTTCGGTCATGCGCCGGAGCTCGGCCAGCCGATACTGGGCCGCGAAGGCGTCCGTGGCCGAGAAGGCCGTCGCCCGCCCGATGATGGCCCGCGTGACGGGCAGCATTGCGTCGGGATCGCCGTCCATCATCTCGCGCACGACGGCGTGGCGCTCCGCGACCCAGGGTCCATCGTAGAGAAGCGCCGCCGCCGCGTAGAAGGGCGCGAGGTCGATGGGCAGGATCGCGGCACCCCGGCCCGCGAGCGCCTCGACGCTCGCATCGAACGCGGCCTCGGCCTCCGGGTCGCCCCCGAACCGGCTGCTCGCCCGGTCCGGCACCCCGATCCGGAGCCCTGGCGGGACCGGGCCGGGCGTCCCGATCGCGATCCTGCGCGAGAAGGGGTCGGCCGGCTCATAGCCCGCGATCACGCCGTAGGCCGCCCAGGCATCCTGGACCGTGAGAGCGAAGACGGAGAGGCAGTCGAGGCTGCGGCAGGCCGGCACCGCGCCCGCGATCGGGACGGCGCCCAACGTCGGCTTCAGGCCGACGATGTTGTTCAGGCCGGCCGGGACGCGGCCGGAACCGGCGGTGTCCGAGCCGAGCGCGATCGGCACGATCCCGGCCGCCACCGCGACGGCGGAGCCCGAGCTCGACCCGCCCGGGACGAGCTCGGGCCGGAGCGTGTTTCGGGGGACGCCGTAGGGCGAGCGCACGCCGACGAGCCCGGTCGCGAACTGGTCGAGGTTCGTCTTGCCGATCACGATCGCGCCGGCCGCCCGCAGGCGCGCCACAGCGACGGCATCCGCCGCGGGCTCGTAGGCGAAGCCCGGGCAGGCGGCCGTGGTCGGCAGGCCGGCGACGTCGATGTTGTCCTTGATCGCGACCGGCACGCCGTAGAGGGGCAATCCCTCCGGCCCGCGCCGTTCCAGCGCGGCGGCCTCCTGCAGGAGGTCGCCCGCCGCCCGCAACGAGATGAACATCGCCGGGTCGTCATGGGCGGCGAGGCGCGCGAGCACCCCCGAAACCATGCCGGACGGGGTGAGCGCCCCCGTCGTGTACGCCTCGGCATAGTCCGCGAGCGTGAGCGGGCCGTCGATCATGGCACGGCCCCAGCCTCCGGCACGGCGGCGGAGGCCGCGCCCAGACGTTCCAGCTCGCGGGCGACCCGGAGCACGAGGTCCTCGCGCCAGGGTGCCGCGATCACCTGCACGCCGAGCGGCAGCCCGCCGTCCGGCCGGATCGGCACCGCCGCGACCGGCAGGCCGATGAAGGAGATCGGCTGCGTGAAGATGCCGATGTTCGGCCTGACCGCGAGCTCGACGCCGTCGAGCACCATCGTGGCCTGCCCGATCCGGGGCGCGCGGCACGGGGTCGCGGGCGCGAGGATCACGTCCACCGTCTCGAACAGCGCGAGCACCTGCGCGCGATACCAGCGCCGGAACCGCTGCGCGCGCTGCACCCAGACGGCCGGGATCGCGGCGCCCGCGATCAGCCGGTCGCGCACGGCCGGGTCGAGATCGCCGGGCCGCGCCCTCAGCCGGTCGAGGTGGAGCGCCGATCCTTCGGACGCCGTGATCACGAAGGCCGCGGCACGCGCACGGGCGGCTTCCGGGATCTCGATCCGGCGCGCGACGCCGAGCGCGTCCGCCGCGAGCGCGACCGCCGCGAACGCCTCCGGGTGGCCGCCTTGCGCGAAATACCCGTCCGCGATCGCGATCCGGAGACCCCCGATGTCCGCGTCGAGAGAGCCCGCCACGGGCTCCGGCGCGCGCTCCGTCTGCCAAGGATCGTCGGGGTCGTGCCCCGCCATCGCATCGTAGGCGAGCGCGAGGTCCGCGACCGAGCGGGCCATCGGGCCGAGATGGTCGAAGCTCGCGACGAACGGGAAGCTTCCCGCGCGGGAGAGCCGCCCGAAGGTCGGCTTCAGGCCGAAGATCCCGCAGAAGGCGGACGGGACCCGGATCGAGCCGTTCGTGTCGGACCCGAGCGCGATCGGCACGAGCCCGCCCGCGACCGCGGCACCCGAACCCCCGGACGAGCCGCCGGACATGTGGGCGAGGTCGTGCGGGTTCCGGGACGGGCCGTCATGCACGTTCTCGCCGGTGAAGTCGTAGGCGTATTCGCCCATGTTGAGCGCGCCGACCAGGATCGCGCCCGAGGCCTCGAGCCGGCGCGCGAGCGCGGCATCCCGGGTCGCGGGCGGGCGCTCCCGGTTGATCTTCGCGCCGGCCCTCGTCGGAAGCCCCGCGACGTCGAACAGGTTCTTGACCGCGAAGGGAACGCCGGCGAGCGGCCCGACCGTCTCGCCCCGGGCGATGCGCCGGTCGACATCCTCGGCCTGGAGGAGCGCCCGCTCGGCCACGACGTCCGTGAAGGCGTTCAGCGCCGGATCGCGGGCCGCGACGCCGGCGAGGGTCGATTCGATGACGGCGCGGGCCGTGGTCCGCCCCGCGGCGACCGAGGCCGCGATCTCAGTGGCAGTCGGGAATGGCGACGGGCTCACGGCGAACACCCCTTTTCCCCGCTAGCGGGGAGAGGTCGAGCGGCGCGGAGCGCCGGCCGGGCGAGGGGCAGGCACCCGAAAGCGGCGTGTGTCCAGAGCCCCTCAACCGGTCGCACTGACGTGCGACTCGACTTCTCGCCGCCATGGCGGGGAGAAGAGATGACCCGGAGCGCTCTCATGCCCGGAACACTGGGGCCGGCTCGAGCTCGTCCTCGAGCGGAAACGCCTCCACGAAACGGGCCGCGCCCGCGATCCCGACGAGGTTCGCGATCGCGGCCTCGCGCCAAACCGGCTCGATCGCGAGGCCGAGCATCGCGACGTTCGCGTCGACGACCTGTCCGGCCACGGCCGGATCGAGGGGCTTCGGCAGAGACTCGGAGCCGTCCATCGTGCCTCTCTCAGACCGGCGGGTGCGGGATCGCGGCGATCAGCTCGCGGGTGTACTCCGCCTTCGGGCTATCGAGAACCTCCGCGGCAGTACCCTCCTCGACCACGCGGCCGGCTTTCATGACGATGACGCGATCGCAGAGCAGGCGGACGACGTGGAGGTCGTGGCTGACGAAGAGGTAGCTCATGCCGAGCGTCGTCTTCAGGTCGGCGAGGAGGTTCAGGACGACCGCCTGCACGGAGACGTCGAGCGCGGCCGTCGGCTCGTCCAGGATGACGAGGTCGGGGTCGAGCGCGATCGCGCGCGCGATGCCGACGCGGGCCTTCTGGCCGCCCGAGAGCTGATGCGGAAAACGGTCGAGCAGGTCGACCGGCAGGCCGACGAGGCGGGCGAGCTCCTCGCAGCGCGCCCGGACCGCGTCCTGGCCGCGCGCGGTCCTGAAGCGCAGGATCGGGTCCGCGATCGCGCGCGCCGCGGTGAACCGGGGGTTCAGGCTGTCGGTCGGGTCCTGGAACACCATCTGGATCTTCGCCCGGAGCGGGTGGCGGGCGAAGCGCTTCGCCGGGATCTGGCCGATGTCCTGGCCGTCGAACACGATCTGGCCCGCCGTCGGGTCGAGGAGCCGCATCACCATCGTCGAGGTGGTGGATTTGCCGCAGCCCGATTCGCCGACGAGCCCGACGCTCTCGCCGCGCCGGACCTGGAAGGAGAGGTTGTCGACGGCCTTGAACGGGGCCTCGACCGCCGCCGCGGGCACGCGCCGGAAGAGCTGCGCCATCGTCCGGGTCGCGCCCTGGCGCGGGTATTCCTTCGAGAGGCCCGAGACGGTGAGAAGCGGCAGCCCGGCTTCGGCGCCGGCCGGGAGCGGCGCGGCGGGCGCGCCCTCCGGCAGCAGGTCCCGGAGCGTGATGCCGGGCCGGGGCGTCGCCC
>CAXTKM010000086.1:12518-14308 GCA_964244795.1 uncultured Enterovirga sp. | reverse complement strand
CGTCTCCGTGAAGGTGGTGTTCAGGAAGTTCCGGGCCGGCGGGCAGACGAGCTTGTAGGGATGGTGCTCGTCCGTCCGTTCGTAATCCGGGCTCCAGTCCGGCAGGCGCGGCATCCGGGCGTGGCCGGGTCCGACGCTCGCCCAGTCGGGCTTGAAGCGGAACCGTCCATCGGGCTGCGGGAAGCCGTCCAGGAAATGCGCCCGCTCGAACGGCTGCGCGCGATCCAGGAAGCCGTCCTCGGCCACGGAGGCGAGCGGCGGCAGGCCGGCCCGGACCAGGCCGTCGTCCAGAAGCTCGGCCTCGCTCATCAGGAAGCCAGGATGATCGCAGCCGAGCCGCCCGGCGAGAGCGCAGACCACATCGTGGTTCGAGCGGGCCTCGCCACGGGCCGCGATGAGCTTCGGCCCGTGCGTCAGGTACGTGTGGCCGAGCCCGAAATACATGTCGTCCTGCTCGACGAAGGTCGTGGCCGGCAGGACGATGTCCGCGAACCGGGCCGTGGGCGTCATGAACTGCTCGTGGACCGCGAGAAAGAGATCGTCGCGCGCGAGACCGGCCCTGACCTTCGCCGACGACGGCGCAACCACGGCGGAATTGGCGTTCTGCATCAGCATCGCGGTGACCGGGGGGCCACCCTTCAGCGCCTCGGGTTCGCCCGTCAGGACCGCTCCGATGCGGGACTGGTCGAGGATGCGGGTGGCGGGATCGATCGCGTCGAGCCCGTGGATCAGCGTCGTGTCGATGCCCCAGGTGTCCTTGTCGTAGGACAGGAAGAAGGCCCCGCCGCCGCGCTCCGTCCAGGCGCCCGTGACCGCGGGGAGGCAGGACACGGCGTGCATCGCGGCGGAGCCGTTCCGGGTGCGGGTGAAGCCGAACCCGACCCGGATGAAGGAGCGCTTCGTCCGGCCGAACAGGCGAGCGAAGTCGACGATCTCGCTCTCGCGGAGCCCGGTGATCGCGGCGGCCCAGGCCGGATCCCGCGTTCGGATATGGCGCTCGACCTCGTCGTCGAAATCCGTCAGCCGGGCGAGGTAACCCCTGTCGACCATCCCTTCGGCGAAGAGGACGTGCATCATGCCGAGGGCGAGCGCGGCGTCGGTTCCCGGCCGGACGATGAGCGCGACGTCGGCCGCCTCCACCGTCGGCGTGCGGTAGACGTCCACGACCGCGAACACCGCGCCGCGCTTCCTGGCCCGGGAGACGTGCGTCATCACGTTGACCTGGGTCGAGACCGGGTTGCCGCCCCAGGACACGATCAGGTCGGATTCCTGCATCTCGCGCGGATCCGGGCCGACGAGCTTGCCCACGCCCGCCTTCCAGCCCGACTCCGCCGGCGTGACGCAGATCGTCGTCTGCTGGCGGCTGTAGCGCTTGACGTTGCGGAGCCGGTCGAGCCCCCAGCGCTGCACGATCCCCATGTTGCCGCCGGAGTGGTACGGCCACACGGCCTCGGGACCCCAGAGCCGTTCGGCCCGCGTGAACGCGGCCGCGACCTCGTCCAGCGCATCGTCCCACGAGATCGGGGCGAACCGACCCGATCCCTTGGGGCCGGTCCGGCGAAGAGGGTGCAGCAGCCGGTCGGGGTGCTCGACCCGCTCCGCGTAGCGGGCGACCTTCGCGCAGACGACGCCCGCCGTGTAGCTGTTCGTTCGCGATCCCCTGACCCGGCCGATCCGCTGGCCATCCAGGACCTCGATCTCGAGGGAGCAGGCGCTCGGGCAGTCATGCGGGCAGGCCGAGGTTCGGACGAGGGTGTCGGTCGACATGGACGCATCCTTCAGCTTCGGGT
>CAXTKM010000086.1:0-12508 GCA_964244795.1 uncultured Enterovirga sp. | reverse complement strand
TCACGGTGATCAGCACGCAGGCGACGCGCGTCGTGCGGCGCACCTGATGCTGCAGCCGACCGGGAAACTGCAGCGCGTCCCCTTCCCGCAGAGCGACGACGCGATCCGCGAACCTGACCTCGACCTCGCCCTCGACGACGAAGAGCAGTTCCTCGCCGCCGTGCTCGGCCCTGAATTCGTCCGAGAAGTCCGGCGCCGGATGGACCAGGAACCCCTCGAGGCCGGACTGGCCCTTGCCGGTCGTCAAGGCCTCGAGACGATAGCCGACGGCCTCGTCGGCCCGTGTCGCGCGCGCCTCCACCCGCGATATGTGGATCGCGGAGCCGTCGACCTCCTGACCGAAGAGCTGGGCGACGGAGACGTCCAGAGCCCGGGCGAGGTTCAGCACCGTCGAGACCGAGGGTGCCTTGAGGCCGCGCTCGACCTTCGACAGGTAGCCCTTGTCGAGCTTCACGGCGGCCGACAGCTCGGACAGCGTCCAGCCGCGCGCCTTGCGGGCCGCCCTGACCTCGCGCGCGAGGCTTTGCGGCGAATCCGTTCGCAGCCATTCCGGAGGCTCGTCGAGCATGGTTCCAGCCTCCCGAATCCCTCGCGGCCCCGATCCGGGCCCGCAACCTACCATGGTCCGCGCAGGCGCGGTCAATCCGAATACTGTCGTTCGTCCGCGCGCGGCGAGACGTTCGCGACCGGCCTTGTCCTAACGCCGAGTGCCGCCTCCATAGGCAACGCGTTGCCCAAAGGAGAAGCTTGCTCGGCGGCGTCGAAGATGTAGCGTCGGTGCGTTGTACGACCAAGAGAGCCGGGCCATGATGGACGCGTGTTCACTCGACCGACGGACACTCCTTCGCGTGTCCATCGGGGTCGGCGCGACGGCGTGCCTCGGCTCGTCCGCTCTCGCGGCCGGCAAGTTCGATTACGGTGTCGCCAGCATCGACCCGATCTACTCGCCGTTCTACGTCGCCATGAAGAAGGGCTTCTTCGACAAGGCTGCGGTCGACGTCGGCTACGTCAACGTGCAGAGCGGGCCGCGCGGGAAGCAGCTTCTCGCGGCCGGCCAGATCTCCGCCTCGACCACCGGCGCGACGGACTCGATCGCGCTCTCGATCGCGGGCAAGCAATCCGTGCTCGTCTTCGGCTTCGACGACCGGGTGCCGTTCGCGAACATCCTGATCAACAAGGAGATCTACGACTCCGGCATCGATACCGTCGCGAAGCTCGCCGGACGCTCGCTCGGCGTGACGCAGCCGCAGGCCGCGACCTGGCTGATGGCGGTCTACCTGGCCGAGCGCAACGGCGTGAAGGACAAGGTCGCGATCAGGCCGCTCGGCGATTTCACGACCATGATGGGCGCCGTGAAGAGCAAGGCCGTCGACGCCTGCATGGCGACCTTCGCGATGCTCGAGAAGGGGCGCGAGGAGGGCTGGGGCGTGCCGCTCTTCGAGATCACCGACGCCGCGACCTGGGACAGGACCTTCGGGGGCGCTCTCCCGGGCGCGGGCACCTACGTGCTCGCCGACACGATCCGGGACCGGCCGGCCGAGGTGCAGGCCCTCGTCGCGGGCCTCTGCAAGGGCGCCGACTTCATTCACGCGAATACGCCGGAGGCGACCGCCGAGGTGATCCTCTCCGATTACCTCAGCGGCTATTCGATGGCCTCAGCCGTCTCCGCGATCGCGACGTTCAAGAAGGTGTGGAGCCGAAACAACCTGATCACCCCCGAGAACTACGCGCGGCTGGCCGGGATCATGGGCAGCGGACGCATGTACGGCGATGCCGAGATGGCGGCCGCGACCTACGAGAAGAACGTCGACATGACGTTCGTGAAGAGGGCGCGCGGGCTCGCCTGAGCGCCCGAGGAGGGTTTCGGGCCATGATCGAGCTCCGCGGCATCGGCAAGAGCTACGGCTCGGGGCGCGAGCGGGTCTCGGCGATCGGGTCGATCGACCTCGCGATCGGGGCCGGCGAGTTCGTGTCGATCGTGGGCCCGTCCGGCTGCGGGAAGTCGACGATCCTGAACATGATCGCGGGCTTCCTGCCCCCGACCTCCGGAGAGGTTCGGGTCGGGGGCCGCCCGGTCGAGGCGGGCCGGGTTCCCGAGGGGCTCGGCTACATCTTCCAGAAGGACACCGTGCTGCCCTGGCTCGACGTCGAAGGAAACATCGGGCTCGGGTTGCGATACCGCGGCCGGCCTCGGGCCGAGATCGCCGCGAAGGTCGCGGACCTCCTGAACATGGCCGGCCTTTCGGGTTACGGCGGCCTCTATCCGCATCAGCTCTCGGGCGGGATGCGCCAGCGGGTCTCGCTCCTGATGACGCTCGCCTGCGACCCGAAGGTGCTGCTTCTCGACGAGCCTTTCGGGGCGCTCGACACCCACACCAAGATCGTCCTGCACAAGGAGCTGCTCGAGATCTGGCGTCGGCTCGGCCAGACGATCGTCCTCGTGACGCACGATCTCGACGAGGCGATCACCCTCTCGAACCGGGTCGTCGTCCTGTCCTCGCCGCCGAGCCGGGTCGCGCTCGACCACGAGGTCACCATCCCGCATCCGCGCGACGTCTTCTCCGTGCGCGAGAGCGACGCGTTCAGCCGGAATTTCCAGGCCGTCTGGCACGTCCTCGGCGAGGAGTTCCGGCGCAACCAGGCCTTCGACCACGCCCCGCACAGGAGCGCGGCATGACGCCCGGCGCCGGCACGCTCGAGGCGGCCGCGCCCATCCGCCCGCTCTCGGCCAGGCTGCCCTGGCATCGGCTCTCGATCCTCGCCGGCCAGCTCGCGCTCCTGGCCGTGTTCCTGGGCGCCTGGCAGGTCCTGACCGGCATCGCCTGGTTCCGGCAGAACACCTTCCTCGACCCGTTCTTCATCAGCCGGCCGTCGCTGATCGCCTGGAAGCTCTACGACTGGACCCTCGGCGCCCAGGCCGGCTTCCTGTGGCCGCACCTCGCCTCGACGATCGGGGCGACCCTGCTCGGCCTCGCGGTCGCGGTGGTGACGGGCTACGTCGCCGGGCTGACGCTGAGCCAGAACCGCGTGCTCGCGGCCCTGTTCAACCCCTTCATCGTGGCGCTGAACTCGCTCCCCCGCATCGCCATGGTGCCGCTCATCACCATGATCTTCGGCCTCGGCCTCGCGTCCAAGGTCGTGACGGCCTGGTTCATCGTGTTCTTCCTGATCTTCTTCAACGCCTTCAAGGGCGGCGTGAACATCGAGCGGCACCTGATCGACTTCTGCAGGACGCTCGGCGGCTCGAACCGCCAGATCACCTGGAGCGTCCGGATCCCGAACTCCCTCGCCTGGACCTTCGCGGCCCTGCCGAACGCCGTGTCGTTCTCGCTGATCGGCGTCGTGATCGCGGAGTTCGTCGGCTCGACGACCGGCATGGGCTACCTCATCACGACCGCGCTCGCGACCATGAACGCGAGCGACATGTTCGCCACGATCACGGTGCTCGGCGTGGTCGGGATCGTGCTCGTGACGCTGATCAGCATGGTGGAGCGGCGCCTGCTCCACTGGGCTCCCGAGTTTCGCCAGTCCTGATGCGAGCCCTCCCGTGACACCCTCGCCGTCCGTCATCCGGTATTACTTCTGGACCGCGTCCGACTGGGCCTATCTCGGGCATCGACGCCTCGTCGCGATGGCCGCGAAGCACGGGGTCGACATCGATTACCGGCCGGTCGATCTCCCGGCGGTCTATGCCCGGACGGGCGGCATCCTGCTCGGCCAGCGCTCGCGGCAGCGGCAGGATTACCGCATGGCGGAACTCCGGCGCTGGAAGGCCCGCCTCGACGATCCGATCACGATCGAGCCGCGCTTCTTCCCCACGAACCACCATCCGTCGTCGCGGCTGGTGGTCGCGGCGAAGCTCGCCGGGCTGCCCCTCGCCGACCTCAGCTACGCCGTGATGCAGGCGATGTGGGTCGAGGATCGCGACATCGCCGATCCGGCCACCCTGCGCGACATCGGGGCCGCGCATGTTCCGGACATCGACGGGCTGCTCGCGGCCTCCAGGCGGCCGGACGTCGAGGCCGAGTACGAGCGCAACACGCGCGAGGCCGAGAGCGAGGGCGTTTTCGGGTCCCCCTTCTACCTCTACGGCGGCGACATCCTCTGGGGTCAGGACCGCCTGGATTTCCTGGAAGAGGCCCTGGAGCGAAACTCCGACGCGGCGGGCCGGAGCGCGCCGCCCCGGTGACGGCAACCAAGATGGGACACGAACGATGACGTGGTCGGGTGAACTGCTGCACATCCATATCGCACCCTCGGCCTCGGTCGAGATGGAGGAGATCGAGGAGGCGAGGCTGATCCCTGGAAAGGGCATCGAGGGCGACCGCTATCTCCTCGGCACCGGGACCTACTCGCCGAAGCCCGACATCCGCGAGGTCACGCTGATCGAGATGGAGGTGCTCGAGGCGCTCGAGATGGGCGAGCCGAAGGTGCCCGGCACCAAGGCGAAGCTCGAGCCGGTCGACCACCGCCGCAACCTCACCACCCGGGGCGTCCCGCTCAACCATCTCGTCGGCCGACGCTTCAGGATCGGGGAGGTCGTCCTGAAGGGCGGACGGATGAACTTTCCCTGCAAGTACCTCGAAGAGCTGCTGGGGATTCCCGGCCTCTATGACGGTCTCCTCAACCGGTCCGGCCTCAACTGCTCGATCGAGGCCGGCGGGACGATCCGGAAGGGCGACCCGATCCTCCCGCTCGACGGCTGACGGCCAGGCCCGGATGTCGCCCCGACTGATCATGAAGCTCGAGGTGGCGGAGGTCCGGCAGGAGGGCGGAGATGTCCTCGTCGCGTCCCTTCGGCACCCGCGCCGCCCGGAACTGCCGCCGCCTTCCCCCGGCGCGCATGTCGACATCCACCTGCCCGAGGGCCGCGTCCGGCAATATTCGCTCTGCGGCGACCCGGCCGACCGGTCCCGCTACCGCATCGCGGTCAAGCGGGAGTGCGGCGGCCGGGGCGGCTCGCTCTGGCTGCACGACAACCTCAAGGCCGGCACCACGCTGATGGTCTCGGCGCCGCGCAACCATTTCGAGCTCTCCGAGGACGCTGAGCGCTACCTGCTCCTCGCGGGCGGCATCGGCATCACGCCGCTCCTCGCCATGGCGCACGCGCTGACCGGAGCCGGGCGGCCGTTTCACCTGCACGATTTCGCCCGCAGCCGGGCGGCCGCGCCGATGCTGGAGGCGGTGGTGGCGGCAGCCGATCCGGCCTGCGTCAGCTATCATTTCGACGACGAGCCGGGCTCCCGGATCGATCTTGCGGCGCGTCTCGCCGAACCCTCGGCCGGAACGCAGATCTATTGCTGCGGCCCTGCGGGCTTCATGGACGCCGTGCGGCGGGCGACGGCACGCTGGCCCGAGGAGGCCGTCCGCTTCGAGGCCTTCCAGCCGCTTCTCGACGAGGGTTTCGCGCCCGAGCCGTTCGAGATCCTGATCCGGTCGACAGGCGCCTCGCTGCCGGTACCGGCGGAGCGATCCGCGCTCGACATCCTGCGCTCGGCCGGGATCGAGCTTCCCTCGTCCTGCGAGATCGGCGTCTGCGGCAGTTGCGAATGCGGCTACCTCGACGGGATGCCCCTGCACCGCGACGTCGTCCTCTCGCCGCGCGCTCGACGACACAGGTTCATCCCCTGCGTGTCGCGGGCCGCCGGCCTGCTGCGGCTCGATCTCTGAGGATGCTCGGACGGACGTGAAACGACGCGAGGCCGAGCCAACGGCCGGGACGGGGCGGAAACAACAAGGACGTCGATCCAGCAAAGGAGAGTCACCTTGGCCATAGCTTCTCTTGCAACGACACCGGCCGCGCCCGCGGTCGGATCGGCCCAGATGCGACGCATCGTGTCGTCGAGCGTCATCGGCACGGCGGTCGAGTGGTACGACTTCCTGATCTACGGGACGGCCAGCGCCCTCGTCTTCAACAAGCTGTTCTTCCCGACCTCCGACCCGACGGTCGGCACGATCGCGGCGTTCGCGACCTATGCGGTCGGCTTCCTCGCCCGTCCGCTCGGGGCCGCGATCTTCGGCCATTTCGGCGACAAGGTCGGCCGCAAGAAGATGCTGGCCGCGACGATCATCATCATGGGGATCGGCACGTTCCTGATCGGCTGCCTGCCGACCTACGGGCAGATCGGCATCTGGGCCCCCATCCTGCTCGTGATCCTGCGCCTGCTGCAGGGGATCGGGCTCGGCGGCGAATGGGGCGGCGCCGTGCTAATGGTCGTGGAGAACGCCCCCGCGAAGCATCGCGGGTTCTTCGGGAGCCTGGTCCAGGTCGGGAACCCGATCGGGAACATCGCGGCGATCGGGATCTTCGCGGCGATGTCGCAGCTCCCCGAGAGCGAGTTCCTCACCTGGGCCTGGCGCATTCCGTTCCTGCTCTCGATCTTCCTCGTCGGGATCGGCCTGTTCATCCGCACGCGGCTCGACGAGACGCCCGCCTTCCGGGCGGTCGAGGCTCAGAAGGAGGTCGCGCGCCGTCCGGTCGTCGAGGTCATCACCCAGCATCCGCGCGCCTTCCTGACCGCCGTCGGTTTGAAGATCTCGGAGATCGCCTGGGCCTCGATCGGCAGCGTGTTCGCGATCAGCTACGTGACCGGGACGCTCGGGCTGCCCAGGAGCGTGATCCTGAACGGGCTGCTCGCGGCCTCGTTCGTGGCCCTGTTCTCGATCCCGCTCTTCGGCTGGATGTCGGATCGGGTCGGCCGCAAGACGATGTTCTACGCGAGCTGCCTGTTCTGCATCGCCTTCGCGTTCCCGTTCTTCTGGCTGCTCGACACGAAGGACCCGACGATCATCACGCTCACGATCGTGGTCGCGATCAGCTTCGGCCAGATGGTCGGCTTCGGGATCGGTGCGCCGTTCTATTCGGAGCTGTTCGCCGCGCGGCTCCGCTACAGCGGCGCCTCGCTCGGCTTCCAGATCGGCGCCGCGATCTCGGGCGGCCTCACGCCCTTCGCGGCGGCCTCGCTCATGGCCTGGAGCGGCGGCGCGACCTGGCCGATCTCGATCTACCTCATCGCGGCCGCCCTGATCACGATCACGGCCACCGCGATCGCCCCCGAGACGGCCGGCACCGAGCTGCGCTGACTCGGCCGACCGCGAAGCGGCTCCGCGGGCCGCTTCGCGGACACGCCTCGAACGGCCGGAACGGGGCGGAACGGCTCTGCCGTCAGGCCAGCTTCAAAGCCTGTGCGGCGTCCCGGAGCGTGCGGAGGAACAGGCGCGCCGGACGCGACATGGCCTGGCCCTGCGGGGCCAGCACCTGCGCCCGGACGGTGACGGCGGGCCTGAGCTCGAGCCGCACGATGCCGGGATCGCGGGTGCCGAGCAGCCAGAACGGATCGATGATCGCGACGCCTGCCCCGGCGCGGGCGAGCGAGCAGGCGACCGAGGATTGGTTCACCTCGATCGCGATGCGGCGCGGGACGCCGGCAGCGCGGAAGCTCTCCTCGACCAGCGCGCCGAGCGGCAGCGAGCGGCTGAACGAGATCAGCGGGTGGCCGGCGAGGTCCTTCGGCCCGACATGCCGGCGCCCGGCGAGCGGGTGCTCGGGATGCACCGCGCAGATGAGCCGCGAGGCGCAGAGATCCGTCGCACGGCCGTCGAAGGGCGACAGCGGCGTGAGCGCGAGCCCGAAATCGACCTGCTCCTGGCCGACCTGGGCGACGACGTTCGAGTTGTCCATCGTCTGGATGATGAGGCGGATGTTCGGCCGCGAGCGCTGGAACAGCGCGACGGCGGCCGGCAGGAGGTTGTCGGCGAGCGTCGGGGTCGCGGCGACCTGGACCGTGCCCACCACCACCCCGCGCATGTCGTCGACGAGGCGATGGATCCGGTCGAGCCCGTCGAAGACCCGGTCGAGATCGGCCACCAGCGCGGCCGTCTCGCCGGTCGGCTGAAGGCGTCCGCGCTTGCGGGCGAAGAGCGGGAAGCCGGCGGCCTCGGTGCAGCCGCGCAGCATCATGCTGACCGCCGGCTGAGAGATGCCGAGCGCGGCGGCCGCGGCCGTGACGGAGCCGTTCCGGCTCACCGCCCTGACGATCTCGAGCTGACGGAACGTGAGCGACATAAGGCAGGCTGATACAGAAATAAGGAGAAGGCAATGGAGCTTACGGCCGGGCCGCCCTAGCGTCGCGCCATGCGCGTCCCGCTCGCCGGCACCCCATGAAGATCGTCGCGATCGAGTCCACGATCGTCTCCCTCCCGTTCGACATGGGGGGTCCGCCCGCGACCTTCGCGGGCAAGCCCTGGACGCATCTCGACATCCTGCTCGTGCGGGTCGAGACGGACGAGGGCCTGGTCGGCTGGGGCGAGGCGTTCGGGCATGCCGGCATCCAGGCGACCCGGGCGGCGCTGGACACGATCGTGGCGCCCCTCGTGGTCGGGCGCTCGTCCGGCGACATCGGGGCGATCACCCGCAGCGTGCTGCACGGGGTGCATCTCCTCGGCCGGAACGGCCCCTTCGTCTACGCCTTCTCGGGCGTCGAGATCGCGCTCTGGGACCTGCTCGGGAAGCGAACGGGCCAGCCGCTCCATCGGCTGCTCGGCGGATCGGGCACGGCCGGGATGGACGCCTATGCGAGCCTCCTCGCCTACGGCGATCCGGAGCTCGTCGCGACGAACACGGCTGCCGCGTGCCGGGCGGGCTACCGCCACATCAAGCTGCACGAGGTGACGACGGACGCGATCGCGGCCGGGATCGCGGCCGCGCGGGCCGGCGGGGCGCGCCTCATGCTCGACGTGAACTGCGCCTGGAACGTGCCGGCCGCGATCGCCATGGCCGATCGCCTCGCCGCCGAGGACGTCCATTGGCTGGAGGAGCCGGTCTGGCCGCCGGAGGACGTGGAGGGCCTCGCCCAGGTGCGCGAGCGCGGCATCCCGATCGCGGCCGGCGAGAACGTCGCCGGGCTGTTCGGGTTCAAGTCGCTGATCGAGGCCGGCGCGATCGACGTCGCCCAGCCGAGCGTCACGAAGATCGGCGGCGTCGGCGAGATGATGCGCGTGATCGCGCTCTGCGACGCCCACGGCGTCGAGGTCGCGCCGCACAGTCCCTATTTCGGCCCGGGCTTCCTCGCGACCCTTCACCTCGCGGCGGCCCTCGTCGAGAGGCCGATGATCGAGGTGCTGTGGCTCGAGATGGAGGCGAACCCGTTCGACCCCTGGGTCCGGGCCGAGAACGGCCGCGTCCGCCTGCCCGACGGGCCCGGGCTCGGCTGCGACCCCGACCCCGACATCGTCCGACGCTACCGGGTCGGCGACGTCGTCCTGACCGAGGCACGCCCATGATCGTCGTCGACTCCGTCGAGACCCGCCCGGTCGTGGTGCCGCTCGACGCGCCGATCGGGTCGGCGCTGGGGCAGATCCGCGAGTTCGGCTGCATCCTGGTCACGGTCAGGGCCGGCGGGCTCACGGGCGAGAACCTCGTGTTCACGCTGAACGACCGCCGCACGGCCGTCCTCCGGACGATGGTCGACGAGCTCGCGGACGTCGTGGTCGGGCGCGACGCCGGCCATATCGCGGGGTTCTGGGCCAGGGCGTGGCGCGACATCAACTTCCTCGGCCACAAGGGCGTGCCGGTCGTCGGCATCTCGGCGATCGACGGGGCTCTCTGGGACCTGTTCGGCAAGAGCTGCGGCCAGCCGCTCTACCGCGTCCTCGGCGGCGCCCAGGATCGCGTGCCGGTCTATCATTCCGGCGGGCTCTGGCTCGACCGCTCACAGGACGCGCTCGTCGCCGAGGCCGAGAGCTTCGTCGCGGCCGGATTCCGGGCGATGAAGATGCGCTTCTCGGGCCGGGACGACGACCGGGACATCGCCCGGGTCCGGGCCGTCCGGGAGGCGATCGGGCCCGGCATCCGGCTCATGGCCGACGCGAACCAGGGCATGACGGAGCCGGGCGCGATCCGGCTCGGCCGGCGGCTCGAGGAGTTCGGCCTCACCTGGTTCGAGGAGCCTCTGCCGGCCTGGGACGTCGAGGGCTTGGCCCGCGTCGCGGCTGCGCTCGACACCCCGATCGCGAGCGGCGAGACCGACTACACCCGCTACGGCTTCCGGCGCATGCTGGAGCTGCGCTCGGCCGACGTCCTGATGCCGGACCTGCAGCGCGTGGGCGGCGTCAGCGAGTTCATGCGGGTCGGCCATATGGCGGAGGCGCACGACGTGCCCGTCTCGAGCCACCTCTTCCCCGAGCAGAGCCTCAGCGTGCTGGGCGCGCTGTCGAACGCGCTCTTCCTCGAATACATGCCGTGGTTCTCGAAGCTCTACCGCGAGAGGATCGCCTTCGAGGACGGCTGTGCGGTCGTGCCCGAGCGGCCGGGTTTCGGTTTCACCTTCGACATGGACTATGTTGCCAGCCTGGACCGGTAGAGGCGCGACAGACGCCTGAGCCGCCACCAACGGGAGGATACGTCATGACTTTCACACGTCGCTCGGTCGTGGTCGGGGGCGCGGGCCTCGCGGGCGCCTCGGCGCTCGGCTTCCCGAAGCCGGCGCTGGCCCAGAGCGAGCCGCTCCGGATCGGCTGGCTCGCGGCCCTGACGGGGCCGAGCTCCGCGCCCGCGGTCGGCTTCAACCGCGGCGTCGTCTTCGCGGCGGAGGCGATCAACGCGGCCGGCGGCGTGAAGGGACGCAAGGTCGAGATCGTGACCCGCGACACGCAGGGCGACCCGACCAAGGCCGTGAACGCCACCCAGGAGATGATCAGCCAGGCCAAGGTCCAGGCGATCTGGGGACCGACGAATTCGGGCGAATCGCTCGCCGTCACGCCGATCATGGCCCGGGCCAAGATGCCGAACATCCACCCCTGCGTGGTCGACAGCCTGATCGACACGCAGAAATTCCCGAACGCGTTCCGGATCGCACCGTCGAACACGCAGTGGGACGACGCGGTCCGGACCTATTGCCTGACCGTCCTGAAGGCGAAGAAGGTCGCGGTGATCGGCGACACGACCGGTTACGGCGTCACCGCCGCGAACGCCTCCGTCGCGGCCTTGAAGAAGGCCGGGGCCGAGGTCGTCTACCAGGCGAACATCGACGCGACCCAGCCCGACATGACGCCGGACATGCTGCGCGCCCGGAACGGCGGCGCCGAGGCGATCGTGGTCTGGAGCGTCTCGACCGGCATGGACGCCCGCCTCTTCAACACGCGCGCCCGGATGGGGTGGGACGTGCCCTTCGTCGGCCACCCCTCGATGGCGTCCGGCGAGATCGCGGGCCTCGTCGAGAAGCCGGCGAACTGGGAGAAGGTCTACGCGATCGGGTATCGGAGCTGCAGCTACGACGATGCCGGCAAGCTCCCGGCCCGAAGCGAGGACTTCGTCGGCCGCCTGAAGGGCAAGGTCGTCCTCTCCGACACGCTGCTCTGGTGGGTCGCGGCCGGGTTCGACGCGATCAACCTCGTGGCCCAGGCCGTGGACGCCGGCGGCTCGTCGTCCGAGGCCATCGTGAAGCACTGGAATGGCCTGACGAAGTACCCGGGCATCTTCGGCGACTATACCTACGACGCGAAGAACCATGACGGCTACCCCGCGGCGGACGTGATCATGTCGGCCGCCAGCACCGGACGCGACGGGACGTTCAAGCTGGCGCCGGGGTACACGTAGAACGTGATCCGAGAAGAAGACGAGCCGTTGCGCGCGAAGTCCTCTCCCCGTCGGGGAGAGGTCGAGTCGCGTGCGGCAGCACGCGAACCGGGTGAGGGGGTGCGCGGTCCGGACAGCGCGTTCCCCCTCACCCGGACGCCCGCTTCGCGGGCTGCTCCCCTCTCCCTCCTGGGGAGAGGGTTTCCGTCGAGCGCTTACCCGGAACGACGGACAACCTGATGCTCGCCTCCATCCTGGCCTCCGGTCTCGCGGTCGGCGCGGTCTATGCTCTGATCGGCGTGACCTACAACACGATGTACTCGACCTCGCGGGTGATGAGCTTCACGGCGGGGCAGCTCGGGATGCTGGGCGGCGTGCTGGGCTCGCTGTTCACGCTCCGGCTCGGGCTGCCCTGGGGCGTGGCGCTGATCGCGACCCTGGCTGCGACCGCGCTCGTCGGCGTCGTGACCGAGTTCGTGGCGGTCCGACCCGTCCTGAAGAGCCTCGACCAGCACCTCTACGTGCTCTCGACGCTGGCCCTCGCGCTCATGATCCAGCAGGTGACCGCGATCGGGTGGAGCACGGAGCCGCAGCCCTTCCCGCGCCTCCTCGGCGGCTTCGGCGAGACGGTGCTCGACGAGAAGTTCTGGCTCCCGGTCCTCGCCTGCGGGGCGACGATCCTCGGCCTCGAGTACCTCTACCGGCGCACGCTCCTCGGCCACGCGTTCCTGGCGGTCGCCGAGGACAACTTCGCGGCGCGCGCGCTCGGCCTGCCGGAGCGTCAGCTCCGCGTGCTGAGCTACGCGCTCGCGGGCGCGATCGGGGCGCTCGCCGGCTTCTCGGGCGGCGAGCTCCTGCTCGCCTTCTTCGCGAACGGGCCGCACCTCAACTTCTACGGCTTCATCCCGGTCGCGCTCGGCGGCCTCGGCAACA
>CAXTKM010000085.1:0-14375 GCA_964244795.1 uncultured Enterovirga sp. | reverse complement strand
CCTGGACGTCTGGTTCGATTCCGGCTCGACCCACGCCTTCACGCTGGAGGACCCGATCCATTTCCCGGGGCTCGCCGGCACGCGCCGCAAGGTCGACGGCGGTCGGGACACGGTGATGTATCTCGAGGGGTCCGACCAGCATCGGGGCTGGTTCCACTCCTCGCTGCTCGAGTCCTGCGGGACACGGGGACGCGCGCCCTTCGACGTCGTGCTGACGCACGGGTTCGTTCTCGACGAGCGCGGGAACAAGATGTCGAAATCCTCGAAGAACGGCGTCTCGCCGCAGGCCGCGATCAAGGAATCCGGAGCGGACATCCTCCGCCTCTGGGTCGCGGGCTGCGATTCCGCCGGAGACGTCACCCTGTCGACCGACATCCTGCGCGGCTTCTCGGACCTCTATCGTAAGCTCCGCAACACGATCCGCTGGATGCTGGGCACCCTCGCCCATCATGACGGCAGCCCGCTGCCGCCCCTCGGCGGCATGCCGGAGATCGAGCGGCTGATGCTGCACCGGCTGGCCGAGCTCGATCGGGAGATCCGGGAGGCCTACGGTGCCTTCGAGTACGGCCGCGTCGTCTCGCTCCTCTCGAACTTCATGACAGTCGAGCTCTCGGCCTTCTATTTCGACATCCGCAAGGACGCGCTCTACTGCGATCCTGTCTCGAGCCGCACGCGCCAGGCCTCGCTCGCCGTGATCGACGAGGTCTTCCGCTGCGTCGTGATCTGGATCGCTCCGATCCTCGCCTTCACGGCCGAGGAGGCCTGGCTCGACGGTTTCCCGTCCGAGGACGGCTCGGTGCATCTCAAAACGTTCCCGGCGATCCCGACGGCATGGCGGGACGAGGCGCTCGCCTCGCGCTGGAGCGCGATCCGGGCGGCGCGACGCGTCGTCACGGGGGCGCTCGAGATCGAGCGCGCCGCGAAGCGGATCGGGGCGAGCCTCGAGGCCGCACCCGTCCTCCACGTCTCCGACCCGGCGCTGCTCGCACTCCTGTCGAGCGTCGACATGGCCGAGATCTGCATCACGTCCGCCGTAACGCTCGTCGCCGGCGAGGGTCCGCCCGACGCCTTCCGGCTCGACGAGGTGCCCGGGATCACGGTCGTCCCGGCCCGGGCCGAGGGCCGGAAATGCGCTCGGTCCTGGCGGGTCAGCCCGGCGGTCGGGACCGATGCGGACTACCCCGACGTGACTCCGCGCGACGCGGATGCCCTGCGGGAATGGGACGCGCTCCGGGCGGCGGCCTGACATGAGCCCGGCCCGGCTCGGCCTTGCGGCTGCGCTCGCGACCTTCGCGGCCGACCAGGCCTCGAAGCTCCTCCTCCTGTTCGGCTACGACCTGCCGGTCCACGATCCGCTGTCTCTCGGGCCCTTCGTCACGCTGACGGCCGTCTGGAACCGGGGCATCTCCTACGGGCTGTTCCAGCAAGGCACTGATCTCGGCCGGTGGCTTCTCGTCGCCGTGTCGGTGGTCGCCTGCGTCGCCCTCGCGCTGTGGATCGCCAGGGCCGGGAACCGCCTCCTCGCCGCGGCGCTCGGGCTGATCCTCGGCGGGGCCGCGGGCAACGCGGTCGACCGTGCCGCCTACGGGGCGGTGTTCGATTTCGTGCACCTCCACGCCGGCGGGTATTCGTGGTACGTGTTCAACGTGGCGGATGCGGCGATCGTCGCAGGGGTCGGGGCGCTCCTCTGGGACGCGCTCTTCGCCGGGCGGGAGAAGACCCATCCGGCGTGAGCCGTCTTGCGGCCGAACCGTCACAGGAAAGCCCGATTGGGAGCCGATTGCGGCGCGAGGGACAGGGGATACGACATGACCAGGAGCCTGCTCACGACCAGCCTGGCGGCCCGCCTCGGGTTCGCGGCGCTCGCGACCCTCGCGGCCTCGACAGCCTCCGTCTCGGCCCAGGAAGGCGTCGCCTTCAAGAACCTGATGGGGAACATGGGCATCCTCCCGAAGGAGAAGGACCCGATCCGCTACCGCGAGCGGGCTCCCCTCGTCGTGCCCCCGAGGACCGAGCTCCGGCCGCCGGTCGAGACCTACGCCGCGTCGAACCCGGAATGGCCGAACGATCCCGACGTCGCGGCCCGCCGCCGTCGCATCGACGAGGAGCGCCGCCCGGTGACCTGGAGCGAGACCCGGCGCATGTCGGACAACAACGCGCGCCTCTCCCCCGAGGAGATGCGCCAGGGCCGCGTCGCCCGGAACGGCGCCCCGGTACCCGGATCGCCCGGCACGCATCGCGGCGACAACGCCCGCGACGTGCTGGTGCTGAGCCCGGAGCAGATGGCCGCCGGCCGCAAGCAGGCCGACGACGATGAGGTCGTCCCGGGTGCCGAGCCCGTCCGGAAGGTCCTGAGCGATCCGCCGAGCGGCATGCGTCGCTCGGCGACCGGCAAGGTCATCGTGGGCGCGACCGCTGCCCCGAAGGTCGACCAGCAGGCGCTGGACGCGAACCCGATGAACTGGCTTACCCGGAAGTTCACCGGCTCGAGCGACGACGAGTAGCCGTCCCCTTGTCGGGAGACGTCCCCGAGCAGCGAACCAGACAAAGGCGATCGTGGGTCAGAGAACAGAAGCCGTACCGTCCGGGCGCCTCGAAGGCGGCGGACCGGACCTCACGACGCACCGGCTGGACAACGGCCTCGACATCGTGGTGATCCCCGATCGACGCGTGCCGGTCGTGACCCACATGGTCTGGTACCGGAACGGCTCCGCCGACGATCCGATCGGGCAGTCCGGCATCGCGCATTTCCTCGAGCACCTGATGTTCAAGGGAACCGAGCGCCATCCGGCGGGCGAGTTCTCGAAGGTCGTGTCCGCGCTCGGCGGGCAGGAGAACGCCTTCACGTCCTACGACTACACGGCCTATTATCAGCGCGTCGCGCCGGATCATCTCGGCCGGATGATGGAGTTCGAGGCCGACCGCATGGCGGGCCTCAACTTCGACGAGGACGTGGTTGCGCCCGAGCGCGACGTCGTGCTCGAGGAGCGCCGGATGCGGGTCGAGACGGACCCCTCCGCCCAGCTCTCAGAGGCGATGGCGGCCTCGCTCTTCGTCCACCACCCCTACGGCATCCCGATCATCGGCTGGATGCACGAGATCGAGACGCTCGATCGGCGGGCGGCGCTCGACTACTACAAGCGCTTCTACTGCCCCGACAACGCGATCCTGGTCGTGTCCGGCGACGTCGCCGATTCCGACGTGATCCGATTGGCCGAGCGCACATACGGCCGGAACGCGCCGCGCGGCGAGCGGCCGGCCCGCCTTCGCCCGCGCGAGCCCGAGCCCCGGGCCTCGCGCCAGATCTGCGTCGCCGACCTCAAGGTCGAGCAGCCGACCCTGCAGCGCCTCTACCTCACACCCTCCGCCCGGACGGCGACCGGCCGCGAGAGCCACGCGCTCGAGGTGCTGGCCGAGGCGATCGGCGGGGGGCCGACCTCGTTCCTCTACCGCCGGCTCGTCATGGACCGGGGTTTGGCCGTGAACGTCGGCGCCTGGTACATGGGTTCGGCGATCGACGAGACGCGCTTCGCCGTCTACGGCGTGCCGGCCGAGGGTGTCTCGCTCGACGAGCTCGAAGCCGAGATCGACCGGGCCGTCAGGGAGGCGCGCGACGCGCTCGACGACGTCACGATCGAGCGCGCCAAGACCCGCCTCGTCGCCGAGACGATCTACTCGCTGGACAGCCAGTCCTCGCTCGCCCGCATCTACGGCTCGGCCCTCGCGGTCGGCGAGACGCTGGAGGATGTCCGGGGCTGGCCGGACCGCATCCGGGCGATCACGCGGGACGATCTCGCCTCCGCCATCGACGCCTATCTCACCCCGCGGCGCTCCGTGACCGGGCGCCTCGTGAAGGAGCGATCGTGATCGCGTTGTCCGTCGGGGTGGCCTCGTAGTGTCGGCCGAGGTCGCGGCCCGGGCCGGGCCGGCCGAGGTCCGGTCCGTCGTGTCGCCGGGCGGGATTGAGGCCTGGCAGGTCCGATCCGGGTTCGTCCCGCTCGTGGCCCTCGCCTTCGCGTTCGAGGGCGGCTCGGCGCAGGACCCGCCCGGCCGCGAGGGCGCGATGCAGCTCCTCGCCCGGCTGCTCGACGAGGGTGCGGGCCCGTTCCGGTCCGACGCGTTCCAGGAGAAACTCGCCGAGCATGCGATCGAGCTCACCTTCACGTCGAGCCCCGACGCGCTCGGGGGCTCGCTGAAGACGCTGGTCGCGCATGCCGACCCGGCCTTCGAGCTGCTGCGTCTCGCGGTGACGGAGCCTCGCTTCGACGAGGACGCCGTCGAGCGGGTCCGGGCCCAGACCCTCGCGGGCCTGCGCTATCAGGCGAACGATCCCGGCAACGTCGCCTCGCGTCGGTTCCTGGCGGAGGCGTTCCCCGGCCATCCCTACGGCTGCCCCGCCTCCGGCACCCCGGAAAGCGTCGCGGCCGTGACGCGCGACGACCTCGTCGGGCTCCACAAGCGGATCGTCGCGACGGCCCGGCTGAAGATCGCCGCCGTCGGGGACATGGACGAGGCCGAGCTCGCGCGCCGGCTCGATGCGACCTTCGGGGGTATGCCCCGATCGCCCGACCTCGCCGCGGTGCCGGAGACCGCCCTCGTCGGCCGCGGCCGCCGGGTCGTCTCCGACCTCGACGTGCCGCAATCGGTGATCCGGTTCGGATTCGAGGGCGTCTCCTGGCGCGATCCGGATTTCATCCCGGGCTACGTGCTGAACCACATCCTGGGCGGTGGCGCCTTCACGTCGCGGCTGTTCCAGGAGGTCAGGGAACGCCGCGGCCTCGCCTACAGCGTCGGCACCTCGCTCGTCAGCTACCGGAAGGCCGCGATGACCTGGGGCTACACGGCGACGAAGAACGAGCGCGTCGCCGAGTGCCTGGACGTCATCGGCGAGCAGATCCGCCTGCTCCGGACCGAGGGCCCGGGCGACGACGAGCTCGGCAAGGCCAAGGCCTATCTGGTCGGCTCCTACGCGCTCGGCTTCGACACCTCGACCAAGATCGCCCATCAGCTCGTCCAGATCGCCTTCGAGGACCTCGGCCTCGACTACATCCGGCGCCGGAACGATCTCGTGTCCGCCGTCACGGCCGACGACATCCACCGCGTGGCCGAGCGCGTCTTGGGCGACGGCACGATGCTGGTCGCGATCGCGGGCCGCCCGACCGGGCTGTCGTAGAGCACGGCCACAACAGGTTGTCATTCCGGGGCGGCGCAGCCGAGCCCGGAACCCATAGACGCCGACATCGTCGATGGGGAGACCGCAGCGTCAGAACTGGAATGGTCAGCGTCCATGGGTTCCGGGCTCTCGCTTCGCGAGACCCGGAATGACAGGCCGTGCGTCTACGCGAAGGCCTCCGGCGTTGAGACTGGGGTGGCTACCTTACCATTGTCAGTCCCGACAAGCGGGCCGCATCAGTCTCACCCCCGCGGAAACTCGAGCCCCATCTCGCGGTAGCGGGCGGGATCGTCGCCCCAGTTCTCGCGCACCTTCACGAACAGGAAGAGGTGCACCTTCGTCTCGGCGACCTCGGCGATGTCGCGCCTCGCGGCCGATCCGATCGCCTTGATGGTCTGGCCGTCCTTTCCCAGGACGATCGAGCGCTGGCTGTCGCGCTCGACGAAGATCGTCTGCTCGATCCGGACCGACCCGTCCGGCCGCTCCTGCCAGGAATCCGTCTCGACCGTGGACCGGTAGGGCAGCTCCTCGTGCAGGCGGTCGAACAGCTTCTCGCGCGTAATCTCGGCCGCCAGCATCCGGATCGGCGCGTCCGAGACCTGGTCCTCCGGGTAGAGCCAGGGGCTCGGCGGCATGCGGGCCGCGAGGTCGCGGCGGAGGTCCTCGACGCCGTCGCCGGTCAGCGCGGAGATCATGAAGGTCTTCTCGAACGGCACGCGCTCGTTCAGGGCGGCCGCGAGCGCGAGGAGCTTCGGGCGCTCGATCAGGTCGATCTTGTTCAGGAGCAGCATGCGGGGCCGGCGGACGTCCGCGAGCCGCGCCGTCAGGGCCTCGACGTCCTCGTCGATGCGCTTGCGGCTGTCGACCAGGAGGCAGACGACGTCCGCGTCCCCTGCCCCGCCCCAGGCCGAGGTGACCATGGCCCGGTCGAGCCGTCGCTTCGGCCGGAAGATGCCCGGCGTGTCGACGAAGACGACCTGCGCCTCGCCCTCGAGCGCGATGCCCCGGATCAGGGCGCGGGTCGTCTGCACCTTGCGGGACACGATCGAGACCTTGGAGCCGACGAGGCTGTTCAGCAGCGTCGACTTGCCGGCGTTCGGCTCCCCGATCAGGGCCACGAAGCCGCAGCGGGTGGGCGCGCGCTCCGGCGCGTCCCCCGCACCGCTAGAAGCTTCCACGTCCGTCAGCTCAGGCACGGGCCACCTCCGGCTCGACCGGCACGGGCCGGACCCCCTCTCGAACGAGCACCGCCTCGGCCGCGGCCTGCTCGGCCGCGCGGCGCGACCCGCCGGTGCCGACCGCCTCGGCCAGGCCCTCGATCCGGGCCGCGACCTGGAACCGAGGCGCGTGATCCGGCCCCGTGCGCTCGACGATCGCGTAGATGGGCGGCTGACGGCCGCGCGCGGCGGCCCATTCCTGCAGCAGCGTCTTCGCGTTCGCCGGGACGTCGGCCAGCGCCGGCAGCCGCGTCTCGAAGGCGCGCGCGACGACGGCCGAGGCCGCCTCGAAGCCGCCGTCGACGAAGACCGCCCCGATCACCGATTCGCAGGCGTCGCCGAGGATCGACATGTTCCTCCGCATCGCGCCGGTCGCGCCGCCGCCGAGCCTGAGCTGCGGCCCGAGATCCCAGTCGACCGCGACCTCGGCGCAGGTCTCGCGCCGCACGAGCTCCGCCAGGCGCCGCGACAGATCGCCCTCGCTGGCGACGGGAAAGGACTTCATCAGGAGGTCCGCGATCGCGAGCCCGAGGACGCGGTCGCCGAGGAATTCCAGCCTCTGATAGGTCGGGCCGCCACCCTGGCGGCTCACATGGGTCAGGGCTTCGTCCAGCATCGCCCTGTCGCGGAAGGCGTAGCCGATCCTCGCCTCGAGCAGGGCCGGGTCCGGGCTTTTCGCCGCCATCGCGGCGCTCACCGGATCGGGTTGAAGATGCGGTTCCAGCGGACGGTCCAGGGCCACTCCCAAACCTTCCAGGCCGAGGCGCTCTCCTCGATCGAGAAGAAGATGATCTCGGCCCGTCCGACGAAGTTCTCGTAGGGCACGAACCCGACGTTCTGCTCGTCCCGGGAGTCGGTCGAGTTGTCGCGGTTGTCGCCCATCATGAAGAAGAAGCCGGGCGGCACCGTGTACACGTTCGTGTTGTCCCAGTAGCCGTTGTCGCCGTCGCGCTCGATGACCTTGTGGGCGACGCCGTTCGGCAGGGTCTCCATGTATTGCGGGACGGAGACCGTCCGGTTGTAGGGGTCGGTCGTACGGTAGTCCTCGATCCGACGGCGCTCGACGGCCTTTCCGTTGATCTGGAGGACGCCCTCGATCATCTGGATCTTGTCCCCCGGCAGCCCGATGACGCGCTTGATGTAGTCGGTGGAGTTGTCCTTCGGCAGCTTGAACACGGCGATGTCGCCGCGTTTCGGCTCCGCGCCCCAGATCCGGCCCGAGAACACCGACGGGCTGAAAGGGATCGAGTGCTTGGAATAGCCGTAGCTGTACTTCGAGGTAAACAGATAGTCGCCGACGAGGAGCGTCGGCACGAGCGACCCCGAGGGGATGTTGAAGGGCTGGAACAGCAGCGTCCTGACCACGAGCGCGATCAGGAGCGCCTGGACGATCACCTTGATCGTCTCGCCGATCCCGCCCTCGTCCTTCGCCTTGATCTTGCTGCCCGTATCCGCCCGAGCCATGCTCGACATCTCCCGGCCGGCAAAGGCCAGGCCGCCAGCCGGATTTAGAGCATCGGCAGGACTCCGGCAATGCGGCGTCGCGGCGGGAGACATGCTCGACGCGCCGCCCTCCCGCCGGGAGGGCTCACGGCGCCACCGCCCTGGCCTCGATCACCACGAAGGCCTGCGCCATCGGGGGCTCGTCGGTCAACGTCACGTGGATCGCGGCCTCGTGGCCGTCCGGGACCAGGCTTCGGAGCCGCTCGAGCGCACCGCCCGTGAGCCGCATCGTCGGCTGTCCGCCGGGCTTGTTCACGACCTCCATGTCGCGCCAGAACACGCCGCGGCGGAGCCCCGTGCCGAGCGCCTTCGAGCAGGCCTCCTTGGCCGCGAAGCGGCGCGCGTAGGACCCGGCCCGGGTCGCCCGAGCGTCGCATCGCGCTCGCTCGCCCGGCGTGAAGATGCGCGTCGTGAAGCGCTCGCCGAACCGCTCGAGCGAACGCGAGATCCGGCGGATGTCGCAGAGGTCGGAGCCGATCCCGAGGATCATGGCCGCACGCTCGCGTCGTGCGGCATCACGCGACGAGCCTCGCCCGGCCACGGTCCATGGCGTGCCGCATCGCCCGCACGGCCTCGGACAGGCCGACGAAGATCGCGGCCGAGATCAGCGCGTGGCCGATATTCAGCTCGGCGACCTGCGGGATCGCGGCGACGAGCCCCACGTTCTCCTCCGTCAAGCCGTGGCCGGCATGGATCTCGAGCCCGCCCGCGGCGCCGTGCTCGGCCGCGCCGTAGAGGCGCGCGACCTCTCTTGCGATCCGGTCCGTGTCGCCCGAGAGGCAGGCCTCGGCATAGGCTCCGGTGTGCAGCTCCACCACCGGCGCGCCGAGCCGGACGGCGGCGTCGAGGACGGCTCTGTCCGGCTCGACGAACAGCGACACCCGGATGCCGGCTCCGGACAGCGCCGCGACGACGGGCCGGAGCGTCTCCTCCTGGCCGACGACGTCGAGGCCGCCCTCGGTCGTGCGCTCCTGCCGCTTCTCGGGCACGAGGCAGGCGGCGTGAGGCCGCAGCCGCGTCGCGATCGCAAGCATCTCGTCGCTCGCCGCCATCTCGAAATTCAGGGGCGTCAGGATCTGGCGCTTCAGCCGCTCGACGTCCTCGTCGCGGATGTGCCGGCGATCCTCGCGCAGATGCGCCGTGATTCCATCCGCGCCTGCCATGATCGCCTCGTGCGCGGCCCGGCACGGGTCCGGGTAGAAGCCGCCGCGCGCGTTCCGAAGCGTCGCGACGTGATCGATGTTGACGCCGAGGCGGAGCGGATGGGCGGACATGGTCTAAGGGCCTTGGAGGGAAGGGCGAAGCATCACTAACGCGCGAGGGGCGTCACTGGTCGTTCGCGGTTGTCAGGTCGCCGAGCCGCGTGCCCTGGTCGGGTTTTCCGCCTCGACCCGTGAGCGACCCTGCTTCCTGGGCGAGCGCCGCGAGCCGGGTCGCGAAGGTCTCGGCCGCCGGACCGAGACGCTCCGCCTCCGCCCGCGCAGCCTCCATGAGGGCGACGAGGTGGGCGAGGTCGGGCGCGGTGTTGGGCATCCGGGCCTTGTACCACGCGAGGACGCGCCTGCCAGTCCACGACGCGGTATCTGCCGAGGGAGAGGGCGAGTCGGACGCGGCAGCGGCCGACCGGGTGAGGGCGAGACGCCTGCGGCGGAGCCGGCGGGACGGCGTCAAAACAGGATGCGGGCTCCGCCGTCTACGTCTCACCCTCACCCGGTCGACTCCGCCGACACGACCTCTCCCTCTCGGGAGAGCCAAATCGCCTTGCGTTCGGCGCCGCCACCCTCTAATGCACGGCCTTCGCGTTCGCCTCGGCTGGGGGCTGAACGGACGGCTGGATTCGTGCGATGCGCGGCCGGCAGGGTCTTCGAGACCCGGCGTCCCGTGTCTCCGCCTTCGAACAACCGCTCCGAGCCCCACCGGCTCGAAGGGCTTGGCGCCGATCGGACGCGCGAACCGGCTCATCCACCTCGTCCCGAGGCGGCATCGAGAGCCGTGGCGCAACAGGAGAGGGCCGCAAGTGCCGCTTTACGAACACGTTTTCATGGCCCGACAGGACGTGACCTCGCAGCAGGTCGAGACGATGGTCGAGCAGTACAAGGGCATCATCGAGGCCGGTGGCGGGATCGTCGACCGGACAGAGATGTGGGGCATCAAGTCCCTCGCCTACCGGATCAAGAAGAACCGCAAGGCGCATTTCACGATGCTCGGCCTCTCGGCCCCGGCCCCGGCCGTCGCCGAGATGGAACGGCAGATGCGGATCAGCGAGGACGTGCTGCGCTTCCTCACGATCAAGGTCGAGTCCTTCGAGGAAGGCCCGACCATCATGATGCAGAAGCGGGATCGCGACGAGCGCAAGGACCGCGAGCGCCGGCGCCGCGAGGAAGAGACCTACGGGTTCGGCGGTCAGGGCGACGGCCCAAGCCAGAGCGAGGGAGCGTAAACCATGGCCGCGGCATCCACCGGCGGCGCGCGTCGCCCCTTCTTCCGTCGTCGCAAGACCTGCCCCTTCACGGGTCCGAACGCGCCGAAGATCGACTACAAGGACGTGAAGCTCCTGTCCCGCTACGTGTCCGAGCGCGGCAAGATCGTCCCGTCCCGGATCACGGCCGTGTCGGCCAAGAAGCAGCGCGAGCTCGCCCAGGCGATCAAGCGCTCGCGCTTCCTCGGCCTGCTGCCCTACGTGATCCACTAGGCTCGACGGGCTGAACCCGGCCTCTCGGCCGGCGACTGGCCGGGCGCATCGCGCGCCCGGTTCCGCTGGGGTGGTCCGGCCCACCTCTAACCCTGCGCGAGCGTCGCGCGGCGGGACAGCGATATCATGACGGTGTTCCTCGGCCTCGGTATCGGGGCGGGCCTCGTGTCCGCCCTCCTCTTCGCGTCCGTGGGCGCGGGAGCACTGCCGGCCGTGCTGCTGATGTATCTCGCCCCGCTGCCGATCCTGATCGTCGCCCTGGGCTGGCATCATCTCGTCGGGCTTCTCGCGCTCGCCATCGGGGCCGCCGCGACGTCGATGCTCGTCCGGCCGGCGACCGGCATCGCCTTCGCGCTCGGGCCCGCCTTCTCGGCGTGGCTCCTCGCCTACCTGGCGCTGCTCGTGAGGCCCGCCATCGCGGCCGAGCCCGTTCCGCAGGCGGCTTCGGTCCCGGCCGATCCCTGGTATCCGGTCGGCAAGCTCCTGTTCTGGCTCGGGGTCGCGGGCGCCGCCATCACGGTCTCGTCGCTCGCGGCCGCGACCGGCGGCGACTACGACCGCTACCGCGAGGCGCTGGAGCAGGCGGCGGGATCGCTGCTGCGCCGGGAGGCGCGGGTCGGCCGCTCGGGGCCGCTGCCAGAGGCGTTCGGGGTGGCGGGCCGGGATTTTATCCGCATCATGGTCGCCTTCGCGCCGGCGCTCCTCGCCTCCATGCTGACTCTGATCCTCGCCGTGAACCTGTGGCTCGCCGGCAAGGTGGTCGCGATCTCCGGGCGCCTCGCCCGGCCCTGGCCCGACATTCCGGCGGCCCGCATGCCGCTCGGCGCCCTTCCGGCCATGCTGGCCGGCGGCGTCCTGTCTCTGCTGCCGGGCTTTGCCGGCGCCGTCGGGACCGCGATCGCGGGCGGGCTTCTCATGGCCTTCGCGCTCCAGGGTCTCGCCCTCGTGCATTTCGTCTCGCGCAACCGGGCCGGACGCGGCGCCGTCCTGTCGCTGCTCTACGTGATGACGGTGATCCTGGCCTACGTGTTCCTGCCGGCTTTCGCCCTCCTCGGCCTCGCGGACACGGCCCTTCCGATCCGCCGCGCGCTCGGGGGCTTCCGCCCCCCTCCCCCGTCCCCCGGACCAAGACCTTGACCTCGCTTTTGACCCTCAACGGAGTGAACCCATGAACGTCATCTTGCTCGAACGCGTCGCGAAGCTCGGCCAGATGGGCGAGACCGTCCGCGTGAAGGACGGCTACGCCCGCAACTTCCTCCTGCCGCGCGGCAAGGCGCTGCGGGCCACCGGCTCGAACAAGGAGCGGTTCGAGCACCAGAAGGTGGAGCTCGAGGCCCGCAACCTCGAGCGACGGCAGGACGCCGAGCGGGTCGGCGAGACGCTCGCCGGCAAGAGCTTCACGATCATCCGGCAGGCCGGCGACACGGGCGTGCTCTACGGCTCGGTCTCGACCCGCGACCTCGCCGAGGCCGTCTCGGCCGCGGGCTTCAAGGTCGGCCGCGAGCAGTTCGTCCTCCACAAGCCGGTGAAGACGCTCGGCCTGCATCCGGTCCCGGTCTCGCTCCACCCCGAGGTCGAGGTCGAGGTGACCCTGAACATCGCCCGGAGCCCCGAGGAGGCCGAGCGCCAGGCCCGCGGCGAGAGCGTGTTCGAGCGCGACGAGCTCGATCTCGACGAGCTGGGCCTCGAGGTCGGGGCCGCGCTCGCGGAGTTCGGCGACGACCGCAACCGCGACTAGCGCGAGCCGGACGGCCCGTCGACGTCGCATGACCGCACGTTGACGGGCCTGCCTCTTGCGAAGACGGTCCGGGCGGTCCCGCAGCGGGACATGGCCCGGACGTCGCGATGAAGAACGGCCTCTACTCGATCCACGTGACGCTCGGCGACGGACGCGACGGCAAGGGCAGCGGCGTCCTCGTCCTCCACGACGGCGAGATGCTCGGCGGCGACGCGTTCCTGTTCTACGTCGGGCGCTACGAGGCCCGCGGCTCCATGATCTATGGCGAGGTCGTGATCAACCAGCACACGCCGAGCCCCGAATCCACGCCGCTCTTCGGCGGCCGGGAGGTCGGGATCGGGTTCACGGGGCCGTTCACGGACAGCTTCGCGGAACTCGACGGCACGGCGCTGGTCGGCCGCGAAAGCGTGATCTTCCGGGGCACGATGAAGAGGCTGTTCGAGTCGAAGGCCGACTCGCCCTGACGCGCGCCGCCCATCTCGATGATGAGATGTTTTGCGCTTTCGTTCGTTCATGTTCTGTTCTATATCACAGCTCGGCTTCTTTTGCCGTGCCGGCCTGTGATTAGCGGGGAGATCGTCCGCGGGGCGGGTGAGCCTTAACGCGAATCGCGGCATGCGACCGGGGTCGGCAGCCCCGCCCTCAGGATCCTCCACCACGCATGGCCGCCGTCACAGCTCTCGTCGCCCGCACCGAAGCCGCACCGCGGGAATACCGCGTGCAGCCGAACAACGTCGATGCCGAGCAGGCGCTGCTCGGCGCGATGCTGGTCAACAACGACGCGTTCTACCGGGTGTCGGACTTCCTCCTGCCGCAGCACTTCTTCGAGGAGGTGCACCGGCGGGTGTTCGAGGTCGCGTCCGCCCTGATCAAGGCCGGCAAGGTCGCGAACCCGATCACGCTGAAGACGTTCCTCGGCGATGCCGACCTCGGCGGCATCACGCTGCCGCAATACCTCGCCCGCCTCGCGGCCGAGGCGACCACGATCATCAACGCCGAGGATTACGGCCGCACGGTCTACGATCTCGCGATCCGCCGCGACCTGATCCTGATCGGCGAGGACGTGGTCAACGTCGCCTACGACGCCCCCGTCGAGACCTCGCCGCGCGACCAGATCGAATCGGCCGAGCGCCGGCTCTACGAGCTCGCGGAGACCGGCCGCTACGACGGCGGCTTCCAGTCCTTCTCGGCCGCGCTCACGCACGCGATCGACATGGCGGCCGCGGCCTACCAGCGCGACGGCAAGCTGTCCGGCGTCTCGACCGGGCTCTCGGACCTCGACCGGCTGATGGGCGGCCTCCAGGCCTCCGACCTCGTGATCCTGGCGGGCCGGCCCGGCATGGGGAAGACCGCGCTCGCGACGAACGTCGCGTTCAACATCGCGAAGGCCTATCGCGGCGAGAAGCAGCCGGACGGATCGATCAAGACCGTCAACGGCGGGATCGTGGGGTTCTTCTCGCTCGAGATGTCGGCCGAGCAGCTCGCGACCCGCATCATCGCCGAGCAGTCCGGCGTCCCGTCCTACAAGATTCGCCGCGGCGACATGCGGGAGGACGACTTCTACAAGATCACGGACGCCGCCCGCGAGATGCAGACGATCCCGTTCTATATCGACCAGACGGGCGGCATCTCGATCGCCCAGCTCGCGGCCCGGGCCCGGCGCCTGAAGCGGCAGCGCGGCCTCGACCTCCTGGTCGTCGACTACATCCAGCTCCTCTCCGGCTCGTCCAAGAAGGGCGAGAACCGGGTCCAGGAGGTGACGGAGATCACGACCGGCCTGAAGGCGCTCTCAAAGGACCTGAACGTTCCCGTGGTGGCGCTGTCCCAGCTCTCGCGCCAGGTCGAGAACCGCGACGACAAGCGGCCGCAGCTCTCGGACCTGCGTGAATCCGGCTCGATCGAGCAGGACGCCGACGTCGTGCTGTTCGTGTTCCGCGAGGAATACTACATCAAGAACAAGGAGCCGCGGGTCGGTACCGAGGAGCACATCAAGTGGCAGACCGAGATGGACCTCGTGCACGGCAAGGCCGAGGTCATCATCGGCAAGCAGCG
>CAXTKM010000084.1:0-14507 GCA_964244795.1 uncultured Enterovirga sp. | reverse complement strand
GCCGGAGCTGCTTGATGAGGTTCGCCTCGAGCAGCAGCGCCTCGGTCTCGGTCGCGGTCGTGACGAAGACCATCTGGGCCGTCTCGGCGATCATCCGGGCGATGCGGGTCGAGTGGCCCTGGCCCCGCACGTAGGACCCGACCCGGGCCTTCAGCGACCGGGCCTTGCCGACGTAGAGGACGTCGCCGCGCCGATCGATCATGCGGTAGACGCCGGGCGAGCCGGGCAGCGTCAGCCAGAAGCGCCGGATCACGGCCGTGCCGGCCTCGACGGAGGCCGGCGTCGCCTGGAGGTCGAGATCGACGCCCGAGCCGGATTCCGTGACGAGCTCGTCGTCCTCGTCGCGCCAGGCGGAGGCCTCGTCCAGGACCTCGGGCGGGACGTCCGCTGCCGCGATGCTGCGATTCATGCGCCTCATGTAGGCCGAGGCCGGCGGCGCGGGAAGCGGCGGGTGCCGCCGGGCCCCGACGTGGACCTCGTCCGAGAACGGGGCGCGCCGTCGTATTGTGACGCTTCCGCGTCGCTGCTAAGGGCTGCGCGCCCCCCGCTTGCGCGCCCCTCGGCTGGGATCGCGCGATCGGGACGGTCCCGCTCTCCTTCGCGTGCCGCATCCCGAATGAAGATCGTCGCGGGTAACTCCAACCGGCCGCTCGCGGAGGCGATCGCCGAATACCTGAAGGTGCCGCTCTGCCGGGCCCAGGTCCGGCGCTTCGCCGACATGGAGATCTTCGTCGAGCTCGGCGAGAACGTCCGGGGCGAGGACGCGTTCATCATCCAGTCGACGTCCTTCCCGACGAACGACCACCTGATGGAGCTCCTGATCATCTCGGACGCGTTGCGCCGCTCCTCGGCGCGCCGCATCACGGCGGTGATCCCCTATTTCGGCTATGCCCGCCAGGACAGGCGGGCGTCCGGCCGCACGCCGATCTCGGCGAAGCTCGTCGCGAACCTCATCACCCATGCGGGCGTCGACCGCGTCCTCACGCTCGACCTCCATGCCGGGCAGATCCAGGGCTTCTTCGACATCCCGACCGACAACCTCTTCGCCGCGCCCGTGATGGTGCGCGACCTGCGCGACCGGCTCGGCGACACGCCCAAGGTCGTGGTCTCGCCCGACGTCGGCGGCGTCGTCAGGGCGCGGGCCATCGCGAAGCGCATCGATGCGCCGCTCGCGATCGTGGACAAGCGCCGCGAGCGGCCGGGCGAGTCGGAGGTGATGAACATCATCGGCGACGTGGCCGGCCTGTCCTGCATCCTGGTCGACGACATCGTCGATTCCGGCGGCACGCTCTGCAACGCGGCCGATGCGCTGCTGGCGCAGGGCGCGACCGAGGTCTACGCCTACATCACGCACGGCGTGCTGTCCGGCGGCGCGGTCGCCCGCATCGCGGGCTCGAAGCTGAAGGAGCTCGTGATCACGGATTCGATCCGGCCGACCGAGGCCTCGAAGGTCGCCCGCAATCTCAGGGTCATCACCATCGCGCCGCTCATGGGCGAGGCGATCGGCCGGACGGCGACCGAATCGAGCGTGTCCAGCCTGTTCGATTGACACGCTTGTCGTCGGCATGACTCGGCCGCCAGGCCGTGACAGGGCGGCCCGGATCGTGCTGCGGTAGGGGCCATGACCGCGCTCTCCGACACCCGTGCCCTCGTGCTCTTCTCCGGCGGCCAGGACTCGACCACCTGCCTCGCCTGGGCTCTCGGGCGCTTCGCCGAGGTCGAGACGGTCGGTTTCGACTATGGCCAGCGCCATCGCGTGGAGCTGACGCTCCGGCCGGACATCCGGACCGACCTCGCGGCGCTGCCGATCGGTCCCGGCCGGCTCGGCCCCGACCACCTCCTGTCGGTCGACGCGATCGGGGCGATCTCCGAGACGGCGCTGACGCGCGACGTCGCGATCGAGGTCGGCGAGAGCGGCCTCCCCACCACCTTCGTGCCGGGCCGCAACATCGCCTTCCTGGCCCTCGCCGGTGCGCTCGCCTACCGGCGCGGCTGCCGGCACATCGTGCTCGGGGTCTGCGAGACCGACTACTCCGGCTATCCCGATTGCCGCGACGACACGATCAAGGCCATGCAGATCGTGCTGAACCTCGGTCTCGAGACCCGTTTCGTCCTGCACACGCCGCTGATGTGGCGCGACAAGGCCGCGACCTTCGCGCTCGCGCTCAGGCTCGGCGGGGACGCGCTGGTCCGGCTCGTCGTCGAGCGGACGCATACCTGCTACCGCGGCGACCGCTCGCTGCGGCACCCGTGGGGCTACGGCTGCGGCGCCTGCCCGGCCTGCGAGCTCCGGGCGGACGGGTGGCTGCGCTGGCGGCAGGAGGGGTCGCGGGCGGCCAGTCTGGATCTCGAATCACAGCAGCGTACGGAAAGAACCCCGTAACGCCTCCGGGCTATGATCGACCTCGGTGTCCCACGCGAACCCGATGTCGAACCTCCTCCACCTCTTCGCAAGGAACCGCCAGGGCAGCGTGGCCGTCATGTTCGGCTTCGTCGCGCTCGTGCTGATCGGAGTCGTCGGCGCAGCCTTCGACTATTCACGCCTCGCGCTCGTCCAGACGAGCCTCCAGCGCGCCGTGGATGGGGCGGTGCTGATCGTCGCCCGCAACCGCTCCCTCCTCGACGGCTACTCGATGTCGGACGCGATCGCCGCGCAATACATCAAGGGCACCTTCGATCTCGATCAGCTCACCGACCTCAAGATCACGATGAGCGTGACGGACGACCGGGTCCGGCTCGAGGCGAGCGGCCAGGTCAAGATGACGCTCTCGAGCGTGCTCGGCTTCCAGACGATGCCCGTGCGGGGCACCGCCGAGGCGCTCTTCGGCGACACGAAGGTCGAGATCGCGCTCGTGCTCGACAACACCGGGTCGATGGCCGAGCAGGGCAAGCTCGACACGCTGAAGGCGGCGTCGAAACGCTTCCTTCGGAAGATGCAGTCCGGAACCGGCGGCCCGGATTCCGTGAAGATCGCGATCGTGCCGTTCGACACGGACGTGAACCTCGGCGGGATGAAGAGTGCGGCCTGGGTCGATCCGGCCTCGAGATCGGCCTGGGCGAGCGATCCGGCGAAGGCGGGCTGCATCTGGGACCGCGAGCAGCCCTACGATGTGTCGGACACGCCGCCGACGGGAGGCCTCACGGCCTTCAGCGCCGACACCGCGCGCTCCGGATCCTGCAGCCTCGCCCCGATCCTGCCGCTCACGACCGATTTCACGGCGCTCAACGCCAGCATCGACGGCATGGTGGCGAGCGGCAACACGAACACCACGATCGGCCTCGCCTGGGGGCTGCATGTCCTCACGCCGGGCGAGCCGGTCACGAACGGCGCCCCCTTCGCGACCAAGGGCCTGACCAAGTACATCATCTTCATGACCGACGGCGACAACACGCAGAACCGTCAAACCAAGAACCAGGTCGAGATCGATACGCGCACCCGCCGGGTCTGCGAGACGATCCGGGACGCCAAGATCCAGGTCTTCACCGCCAAGATCATCAAGGGCAACGCGAACCTCCTCCGGGAATGCGCGACCTCGCCCGACATGTTCTACGAGGTTCTGGACGTGGCGCAGCTCGATCCCGTCTTCGAGAAGATCTACGCCCTGATCGTCGGGACACGCATCTCCCGCTGAATCGGCGCGACCGGTAGCGCCCTTGACGGGCGGCGGCGCTCCGGCGAAAGCGCGCCCATGGCGATCACCCGCGAGCGGACGGAGGGCCTCGCGGCGCTCGCGGCCTTCGTCCTGACGATCCCGGCCGCGAACGTCATGATCGGCCATGTCTGCACGACCTGCGTGCCCGGCGGTCCTTGCCTGATCCCGGTCGCGCCCGGGCTTCTCGCGCCGTCCGGCGTGCTGATGGCGGGCCTCGCGCTCGTGCTTCGCGACCTCGTCCAGCGCAGGCTCGGCTTCGCGGCGGGTGCGGCCGCGATCGGGATCGGGGCCGTCATCTCTGCCTTCGTCGCGCCGGTCTCCGTCGTGGTCGCCTCCGTCGCGGCCTTCCTCACCTCGGAATTGGCCGACCTACTGGTCTACACGCCGCTGCAGCGCCGCCGCTTCGTCACCGCCGTGGTCGCCTCGAGCGCGGTCGGGCTCGCGGTCGATTCCGCCGTGTTCCTCCACCTCGCCTTCGGGAGCCTCGCCTACCTGCCGGGCCAGATCGTCGGAAAGCTCTGGATGGTGGTGCTGGCGATGCCGCTCCTGATCTGGCTGCGCCGTCGCGACGAGCGCCTCGGCATCGTGCCGGCCTGAGAGGCGGACGGTTCCGGCCAGACACCATCCGATCCGCCCTCAGGCGGCCTTCGCGGCAGCCTGCAGCGTCTCCTTCAGGTCCCGCTTCAGCCGTCCCTCCAGCATGGAGAGGACCGCCGCCTCCTCGGGCCGGAGGTCGGCCAGGTTCTCGCGCAGCTCGGTCTCGACCCGCTTCTTCACCTCGAGCAGCATCTCGCCCTGCAGATAGCTATGCACCACCTCCGGGTGGACGTAGCACTTCCGGCAGATGGTCGGCGTGTTGCCGAGACGGCCCGCGACCGCCTCGATCGCGGCCCTGACGTTCTTCTTCGCCCGCGCGTCGCTGTCGACGCCCTCGAACTCGTGCAGGGCGAGGGCGGCCAGGACCGTCCCGGCCCAGGTCCGGAAATCCTTCGCCGTGATGTCGCGGCCCGTGATGTCGCGCAGGTAGGCGTTCACGTCCGAGGAGGTGACGTCTCGCCGCTCGCCGACGTCGTCGATGTACTGGAAGAGCTCCTGACCGGGGATCTCCTGGCAGGCCTTCACGATCCTGGCGATCCGCTTGTCCCGGATCTGCAGGTTCCACTCCTTGCCGCTCTTGCCCTTGAAGCGGAACCGGATCTCGCCGCCCTCGACCTTGACGTGGCGGTTCTTCAGCGTCGTGAGGCCGAAGCTCTTGTTGTCCTTGGCGTAGTCGTCGTTGCCGACCCGGATCAGCGTGTTCTCGAGCAGGAAGACCACGGTCCCGAGCACCTTGTCGCGCGACAGGTCGCGCCTCGCCATGTCGGTCCTCACCCGGACCCGGATCGCCGGCAGCGCGCGCGCGAAGGCGAACATGTGCTCGAACTTCGTCGCGTCCCGAACCTCGCGGAAGCGCTGGTGGTAGCGGTACTGCTTGCGGCCCTTCGCGTCGCGACCCGTCGCCTGGATGTGGCCGTTGGCCTTGGGGCAGATCCAGACGTCCGTGTAGGCGGGCGGAATCGCGAGCTTGCGGATACGATCCAGGATCGTCTCGTCCGTGATCCTGGCACCGTCGCGACCGCGATAGGCGAAGCCCGAGCCGGCCTTCCGGCGCGTGATCCCGGGCGTCTCGTCCGAGGCGTAGACGAGCCCGACCGACTCGGCCGCCTCGCGCGGATCGACGACGTTCTCGACCTCCCCCGGCTCCGTCATCACCGACTCCGACACGCACCCTAGCGGTTCGCAAACCGAGGCCGGACGAGTCGGTTCCGGGTCGCCCCGTTCAAGCGGCCGTGACGCCTCGTCCCCGGATCGAGTCCGGGACAGGCTTCGAGAGCTCGGCTATCAACGGGAACTCCGATCTGACGCAGGAGGTGGATCGGGATCTCGAGCCGGGCTCTCGGGATGACGAAAGGGAGCGGATGCGAGCGGCTCCGAGCTGACGATGCCCGAGGTCGGCGGCGGATCGTCAACGGCTTGGCAAGGGGAGGCCGGTAAGGTCCGCCATCCCGGAGACCCGTCCGGCATGGGAAGACGCTCATGAGGCTTCCGCTCGTCGCAGCCGCGCTCGCGATCCTGGCTGCCGCCGCTCCGGCGGCCGCGGACGCGCCGCCCGACCGCTCCTTCGCCCGCCGGCCCGTGCCGTCGCGGTCCGCGGCCGACATCCGGTTCGGTTACGGCCCGGAGCGCGCCGTCCGCCGGCCCGTCTACCGTTATCATCGCCATGCCGGCCGCGGCGTCCCGGTCGTGCCGGGCTACGGCCAAGGATATGGCTCTCGGCCGGCCCTGTACCCGGGCTACGGCGAGGCGTCCCCGAACGCGGGGTTCGGCTACGGGCAGCCCGTCGCCGTGACACTCTACGAGGAGGCCTATATCGGGCCGGGGCTCCTCTACAACACGCCGCCGCGGCCGTACTGGCCCTCGCAGGAGGTCATCAGCGTCCGGTATTGACCGACGGCTCTCGTCGCATCCTCGCGCGCACCGGAGCGACGGCGGCATGCCGTGCAAAGGTCGGCTGAATGGCGATCCGTCAGAGAACCGGACCCGGACCGACATCCCCGCCCGACGGCACAGTTTTACATTAGAACAGTTGCAGTCTCGAGCGATCCGGACGGGATCGTGTCTCTTCCCTGATGTTCCGACGTTTGACGATCGTGTTCGCGATGCTTAGCTGCGGGTCGACGCGTCTCGCGACGCGCTCGATCCGGCGTTCGCGCGGTCAGAAAGCTTGGCACTCCAGTGAAGACGAGATCATCCCGTCGGGGCCGAACGGCGGTCAGATCGTCGCGGCGGCATGGCCGAGACGGGGTCGCCGGCTGGCGCGCCCTCGTGCTGGCCGCCGTCCTGGCCGTCTCCGCCATCGGGGCCGGGCCTTGCCTGGCCCAGGCGCCGGCCGTCGAGAGCCCGGCCGCGGCCGCTGTTGCCCCGCGCGAGCCCGTCGATCTCGCACCCGCACCGCCCCAGGCCCTCCAGCCTGTCGGGCGCGGGATGATCGAGCTGTCGCCCTGGACCATGTTCCTGAACGCCGACATCCTCGTGAAAGGCGTGATGCTGGGCCTCGCCTTCGCATCGCTGGTCACCTGGACGGTCTTCCTCGGCAAGAGCGTCGAGCTCTTCCTCGCCGGGCGCAGGCTCCGGACGGCGCTCGCCCGGCTCGCGACCTGTCGCAGCCTCGGCGAGGCCCGGGCCGCGATCGGCGGCCAGCAGGACGTCGTCGGACTCCTGATCCGGGACGCCCTGCAGGAGGCGAAGCTGTCGGACGACATCGCGGAGGACGCCGGGCTGCGCGACCGGGTCGCATCGCGGTTCCAGGAGATCGTCCGGCAGGAGGGGCGCTCCATCAGGCGCGGGATGGGCCTGTTGGCCACGATCGGCTCGACCTCGCCCTTCGTCGGGCTGTTCGGCACCGTCTGGGGCATCATGAACAGCTTCATCGGGATCTCGAAGTCCCAGACCACGAATCTCGCGGTCGTCGCGCCCGGCATCGCGGAGGCGCTGCTCGCGACCGCGATCGGCCTCGTGGCCGCGATCCCGGCCGTGATCGTCTACAACCACTTCGCCCGGGCGACGAAGGGCTACCTCGAGAGCGTCGGCCGGGCCTCGGGCGCCGTCGGTCGTCTCCTGTCGCGCGATCTCGACCGCTCGCGCGGCCGGATCCTCGCCGTGGCGGCGGAGTAGCCGGATGGGCGCCTCCCTCGGCGACCTGTCCGGCGAGGACGACGACGATTTCCCGGAATCGCACGAGATCAACGTGACGCCGTTCATCGACGTCATGCTGGTCCTCCTGATCATCTTCATGGTCGCGGCCCCGCTCTCGACCGTGGACCTGCCGATCGACCTTCCCACCTCCACGGCGACCCCGCAGAAGAAGCCCGACCGGCCGACCTACGTGTCGATCAAGGCCGACCTCGCGGTCGCGGTCGGCGAGGCGCCCGTGCGCCGGGGCGAGCTCGTCCGGACCCTCGAGCTCACCGGCGATCCGGCCGGCCGCGACCGCCGCATCTTCCTCCGCGCGGACCGCGCCGTGCCGTATGGCGAGCTGATGGGCGTGCTGGAGATCCTGCGGGCCGGCGGGTTCACCAAGGTCGCGCTGGTCGCGCTCGAAGGCGTGCCCGACGGTGCGGCATCGCCGGCCCCGCCGCCCGGCACCCGGACGCCGGCCCCGTGAACGGGCCGGACGATCACCCCCTGCCGCGCCATCCCTCGGTCGGGTTCTGGCTCGCGGCCGCGCTCGTCGCGACGGTGCTTCATGCCGGCGCGCTCGCGGCCGTGATGGTCGACCGGCAGCCCGAAGCCTCGGACGCGGTCGGCGCGCCCGCCTCCGAGATCGCGATCGAGCTCGCCTCGCCCCGGGCCGAGCCGACCGCGCTTCCGCCCGGACCCGAGGCCGAGGCCTCGGCCGCGTCTCCCGCCGTCGTGGAGCAGAAGGCCGTCGTCGAGGAGAGCCGGCTTCCGCAGGACGTCCCGACCGACACGGAGGAGCCGGACCGGCTCGTCGCGCGCCAGCCGACCGAGACCCCGAAGGAGGAGACGCCGACGCCCGTCGAGGCGCAGGCGAGCCCGTCGCAGGAAGCCGTCGCGTCCGAGGCGACCGCGCCGCCCGTCGTCGAGGCCGCCCGGGATGCACCCCGGGCGACCGCCCCGGTCCAGGGCACGGGCGCGAGCGACGCGCGCGTCCGGGCGACCTGGCAGCGCCAGCTCGTGACCCATCTCGACCGCAGCAAGCGCTATCCGTCCGGTGCCGCCCGCCGCTCGTCGGAGGTCGTGGTGAGCTTCACGCTCGACCGCATCGGCCGGGTCGTCGCAGCGAGCGTCGCGAAGAGCTCGGGCGACCCGGCCTTCGACGAGGCGGCGCTCGCGATGATGCGCCGCGCCGACCCCGTCCCGCAGCCGCCCCCGACCGTCGCGGACGAGGGTCTGACCTTCACGGTGCCGGTGGTGTTCCGGGCGAGGGGACGGGGGTAGGCCCCCGGAGCCTTCGCCCGAACGGAATACGCCTCGGCTTCACGGGAAGCGGGGCGCTCTCTATTTCGGCTGCATCCGCAGCGCGCCGTCGAGGCGGATGACCTCGCCGTTCAGCATCGGGTTGTCGACGATCGCCATCACGAGCTTCGCGTATTCCTCCGGCCGGCCGAGGCGGGACGGGAACGGCACGGCGGCACCCAGGCTGTCCTGGACCTCCTGCGGCAGGCCGCGCAGCATCGGGGTCTCGAAGATGCCGGGCGCGATCGCGCAGACCCGGATCCCGAACGGTGCGAATTCGCGCGCTGCCGGCAGGGTGAGGCCGACCACGCCCGCCTTCGAGGACGCGTAGGCGGCCTGGCCGATCTGCCCCTCGTAGGCCGCGACCGAGGCCGTCGACACGATGACCCCGCGCTCGCCGCCGTCCAGCGGCTCGAGCGTCTGGGCTCCGGCCGCGACGAGCCGCAAGAGGTTGAAGGTGCCGACGAGGTTCACCGCGATCACCTTCGCGTAGGTCTCGAGCGGCATCGGGCCATTGCGGCCGACGATCCGTCCCGCGGGCGCGATCCCGGCGCAGTTGACGAGGATCCGGGCCGGCCCGTGCGCCTCGGCGGCGCGGGCGATCGCGGCCTCCGCGCTGCCGGCGTCCGAGACGTCGCAGCCGATCGCAGTGCCGCCGATCTCGCGCGCGATCCCGGCGGCCGCCTCCTCGTTCAGGTCGAGCAGCGCGACGCGAGCCCCTGCCGCCGCCAGCGCCCGCGCGGTCGCGGCTCCCAGGCCCGACGCCCCGCCGCTCACCACGGCCGCGATCCCCTTCACGTCCACGCGCGATCTCCTTCGAAGCCGCCTGTCCATGGCGGGTCTCGGGGACCCCTAGCAAAGCCGCGGCGGCCTGTCCCGGCCGGGTCGGGATCAGCCGTCGTCCCGCCACCTCTCGCGCCAGCCCGGCGCGACCGCGAGGCTGCTGGGCGTCGTTCCGCCGTGGTCGTCCACGATCCGGCGGGAGATGAAGCGCAGGGCCTGATGCAGACCATGGGTCGACACGGGCTTGTTCAAGACGCCCGCGGCTCCCGCGAAATCCGCCGGGATGCGCTTCACGTTCGAGGTCAGGAAGACCACGACGCTGCCCCGCCCCGACATGGTGCGGGCGACGTCGATGCCCGTCGGGCCGTCGGCCAGATGGATATCTACGAGCGCGAGGTCGAGCGGGATCGCGGCCGCGAGCCGCAGCGCCTCGCCGGAGGACATCGCGCTCCCCACCACCTCGTGGCCCGCGTCCGCGATGTCGTCCTCGATCCGCATCGCGATGAGCCTCTCGTCCTCGACGACCAGGATGCGGAGAGGGGGGATGGCCACCGTCACCCTTCGCCGGCCGCGGCCAGCATCGGGAGCGTGATCGTCACCCGGGTTCCGGGACCAGCCGACGTCCACTCGATCTCGGCCGCGAGCTGGTGGCCGAAATTCTCGATCAGCGTCATCCCGAGGGTCCTGCGCTCGCTTGTCGTATCCGGAAGCCCGGCACCGTCATCCTCGATCCGGATCGAGAACCGGTCGGCGGCCCGGCTCGCGAGAGCGACGGTGATGCGGCCGGGCCGATTCGGAAAGGCGTGCTTGATCGCGTTCGTGATCACCTCGTTCACGATGAGGGCCACGGGCGCGGCTTTCGCGGCCGGGATCTCCACGGATTGGAGCTCGAGGCTGAGGGCGATGTCCTCCCGTCCGCTCGTCGCCACGAGGTCGTTCGAGACGTCGCGGACGAACTCGGCCACGTCGAACCGGCTCACGTCGTCGGACTGGTAGAGCCGGCGATGCACGGTGCTCAGCGCCTCGACGCGCTCCAGCATGGATTTCAGCGTCTGCCGGACGCCGGGATCGGGGATCCGTCTCGCCTGCAGGGCGATCAGCGAGGCGACCATCTGGAGGTTGTTCTTCACCCGGTGATCGACCTCGTGCAGCAGCACGGTCTTGGCCTCGAGGGCGGCCCGAAGCTCCCGGGTCCTGCGCTGCACCTCGGCCTCGGTCCTGGCCTTCTCGCTCGAGATCCGCTCCTGCAGCTCGATCCTGGCCGTGACGTCGAGCTGCGAGGCGAAGAAGAACTGCAGATCGCCCGCCTCGTTCACGACCGGGCTGAGATAGAGCGCGTTCCAGAAGCGCGATCCGTCCTTGCGGTAGTTCAGGATGTCGACGTGGATGTCCCTGGCATCCCGGACGGCGCTCCGGATGGCCGCGACGGAGGCCGGGTCCGTGTCGTCGCCCTGCAGGAACCGGCAGTTCGTCCCCATGATCTCGCCGCGCCCGTAGCCGCTCAGCGCTAGAAACGCCTCGTTCGCGAACACGATCGGATTGTCGGGCTGGCGCGGGTTGGTGATGATCATGGGCATGCGGGTGCCCCGGATCGCGGCCGCGAAGGGGTCGCCCTTCCCGAATTCATGCGCGACGCCGCCCGTGAGCCGCCAGGCTTCGCTCTCTTCCATCGTGACGCCGGTCCTTGCCTCTTTTCGCAGGTGCGAACGAGGAGGCCGGGGCCTGCGTTCCATTCCGGACGCCCCACGCGACGCAGCGGTGCGCCCGGGCACATGCCGGCGGGCGGGATCGGAACGTATTCTCCGTCGCCCGGAACGCTCACCCCTGTGTCCGCAAGAGGGCCGACAGCGTCGCGGTCTGCGGAGGCCGTCTTACGGATCGCCTCGGGGGCGCGTCACTCCGCCGGCCAGGGATAGGTCCAGGTCTCTGTCAGCGCCCTTTCTCCGGCTCGGAGATACGCCCTGAGGTCGGCCGGCTGGCCCGGCTCGAAGCGGACGTCGAGCGCCGCCCTGAAGCCGCCCGTATGCCCGTTCGGGATCACCGAGGTCGATACGATCCGGGCGTTCGAGGCGCTGGCCACGACCTGAACGAGGCTCGGGTCCGGCTGGTAATAGGCGAGGTTGCCGCCCGCGAAGTCGATCAGGAAGCGGCGTGCGCCCTTCTCCGCCGGCTCGGCCGAGCCGCTGGCCCGCGTCGGGGCCTGGAAGGTGCTGAGCACCTTGCCCCCGGGATGGAGGTGGCCGCCGGCCGCGAGCGCCTTGATCCGGTACGCGAAGGCCGTCTCCTGGCCGGTCTCGATCGGCCGGTTCGGGGTCCAGTACGCGACCACGTTGTCGTGCACCTCGGCGTTGGTCGGGATCTCGACGAGCTCGATCCGGCCCTCGCCCCAGCCGCCGATCGGCTCGACCCAATAGGAGGGCCGCAGGTGGTAGACGGCTTCGAGGTCCTGGTAGCTGTCGAAGCGGCGGTCGCGCTGCATCAGGCCGAAGCCGCGCGGGTTCGCGTCGGAGAAGGCCGAGACGGTCGTGTTCTGGGGATTGCGGAGCGGCCGCCAGATCCACTCTCCCGAGCCCGATTGCATGAGGAGACCGTCCGAATCGTGCAGCTCCGGGCGGAAATCGTCGCCGGTGCGGCGCTCGTTCTCGCCCGTGAAGAACATCGAGGTCAGCGGCGCGAGCCCGATCGAGGCGATCTGGCGCCGGGGGAACAGGCTGACGTTCACCTCGATCTCGGTCTCGGCCGCCGGGTAGACGTCGAAGCGATAGGCCCCCGTGACGGCGGCGCCGTCGAGCAGCGCGAAGATCGAGACCCGGTCGGCGCCGGGCTGCGGCTGGGTGATCCAGAACTCGCGGAAGAAGGGAAACTCCTCGGGCTCGCGTCCCCCGACGCCCACGGCCAGCCCTCGGGCGGAGAGCCCGTAGCGCTGGTCGCGCCCGAGAAAGCGGTAGTAGCTCGCGCCCAGGAACGCGATCAGCTCGTCGAGGACGCGCGGCGTGTTCAGCGCGGTATGGATCCGGAATCCCGCGAAGCCGAGATTGATCGGCAGCGGCCGCTCGATCCTGGTGCGCCCGTAATCGAACAGCCCTTGCTGGTAGGGAATCGGCGTCGGCACGCCCTCGCGCACGATGCTGATCGTGACCGGGCGCCGGTACAGGAAGCCGAGATGGAAGAGCTGCAGCCGGAAAGCGCTGCCGTTCTGGGCGAGGAACGAGCGTTCGGGCCGGAACCGGATGTCGCGGTAGCCGTCGAAATCGAGGTTCGCGATCGGGTCCGGCAGAGGCGGGATCGTGCCGTCGAAGGGCACGGACGCGAGATCGCGCGCACGCCTGACGACGTCCTCGAACCGGAACGGGATCAGGGTCGGGGCGGCGCTGCCCTGCGCGAGAGCGGTCCCGCCGGGCAGGACCGACCCCGCGCCGAGCCCGGAGGCCGTCACGGACAGCACCGTGCCGAGGGTGTCCCGGCGGGTCATCTGAGTCATGGTCGCGTGCCGCGTGTCGAGGTGATCGCCGCCCCTATCGCGCGGGGCGCGTGAGCGCTACCTGAACGCCGAGCGGGCGAGAGGCAACGCGAAAAGCACGGTCGTCGTCGCACGCCGAACGGCCCAAGAAATCCCTTGCGCCCGACCGCCCGCGCACCTATTTACGCATTGCCCAATTTCGCACGTGCCTGTGGCAGCGTGCCGGTTGGTGGGCATCCGGACAAGAGGCCGGACAGCCGCCAGGGTTTTAGGATCGATGCCGGACGGGTGGGAACCCCATGGCGGCGATTCAGGTAGAGTTCGCTTCGGCGGGCAAACACCGAACCCGACAACAACCGGCAGCCGGAGGGAAAACCGGCGAACCCCGAATCTCCACGGGGGACGCAGCTTGAAGCAACGACGGACGGGCTTTTTTGGTCTCGTCGGCCCTCCACAGGCCGACACCGAAGAGGCTTGTTTATCATTGCCAGGCGTGCGGACGGGGTCTCCCCATCCAAACGAAGGCAGCATCGTCGGGTCTAGGATCCGCGTCGGTCCCGTGTCTCCAACGCACGGTCGTCGCATCGATTCGAACCCCGAAGACGCCGGGCGGGAAACCGCCTGAATTTCAACCCGAGCCGGGTCGCGAACCCGTCTCGATTGAACCTCCGTGGGAGCGCGCCATGACCGAGCGCATTCGTGATTTTCTCCGTGACCGCCGCGTTGCCGGAATCGAGGACGGGCCTGTGCTCGTCGTCGACCTCGAGGTCGTGCGCGACAATTATGCGAAGTTCGCCCGTGCCCTGCCGGACACGCGCGTCTTCTATGCCGTGAAGGCGAATCCCGAGCCGAAGCTGCTCGCGCTCCTGGCCGATCTCGGCTCGTGCTTCGATACGGCGTCCGTCGCCGAGATTGGCATGGCGCTGGAGGCCGGCGCGACGCCCGAGCGCGTCTCCTACGGCAACACGATCAAGAAGGAGCGCGACATCGTCCGGGCGCTGGAGCTCGGCGTGCGTCTCTTCGCGGTCGATTGCGAGGCCGAGGTCGACAAGATCGCGCGGGCGAAGGTCGCGGCGGGAGCCGAGGACGTGCGCGTGTTCTGCCGCATCCTGTGCGACGGGGCAGGCGCCGAGTGGCCGCTGTCGCGCAAGTTCGGCTGCGTCCCCGCGATGGCGACCGAGGTGCTCGAGCACGCGCACCGCTCGGGCCTGCGCGCCTACGGGGTCTCCTTCCACGTCGGCTCGCAGCAGGCGAACACCGGGGCCTGGGACGGCGCGCTCGCGTCCGCCTCGGCGATCTTCCGCGAGCTCGGGGATCGCGGCATCCAACTGTCGATGGTCAACCTCGGGGGCGGCTTCCCCACGAAGTACCTGAAGGACGTTCCGGCGGTCGATGCCTATGGCAACGCGATCTTCCGGGCGCTCTCGAAGCACTTCGGGAACCGGCTGCCGGAGACGATCATCGAGCCGGGCCGCGGCATGGTCGGCAACGCGGGCGTGATCGAGTCCGAGGTCGTGCTCGTGTCGCAGAAGAGCCGGGACGAGGAGGAGGCGCGCTGGGTCTATCTCGACATCGGCAAGTTCGGCGGTCTC
>CAXTKM010000083.1:9643-14507 GCA_964244795.1 uncultured Enterovirga sp. | reverse complement strand
GACCGCTTCCGCGCAACCTCGGCCGACCCCGACGTCAGAGCCTGACTCATAGTTGGAACCCCCCTGCGTCATGCTGAGGAGAGCTGCGAAGCGGCTCGTCTCGAAGCACGCACAACGGTCGGTGCGTGCTTCGAGACGCGCCTTCAGCGCTCCTCAGCATGACGCGGGGGGTTGGGTCGGGATGTCCGGTCAGGCTCTCAGGTCCGCCTTGATCCCAAGCCGCACGCACCCTTCCCCATAGGTCTCACGCCGCCGCGATTGCCGCCTCGCCGTCCCGCCCCTAAAAACCTCGGCCAAGATCAAGCCGCGTCGCGGCTCCGGGAGGATGGACATGGACGCAATCACCCGACGCGGCTTCAACCTCGCGCTCGGTGCGGGGGTCGCCGCCTTCGCGCTCCGCGGCCTGCCGGCCTTCGCGCAAGCGAAGACCTACGCGATCGGGACCGGAGGCACCGGCGGCGTCTATTATCCGATCGGCGGCGCCATCGCGAACGTCCTGTCCAAGTACATGCCCGGCGTGCAGGCGACCGCCGAGGTCACCGGCGGCTCGGTCGACAACCTGAAGCTCATCGCGACCGGCCAGAGCGAGATCGGGTTCTCGATGGCGGACGCGGCGCTCGACGCCCAGAACGGCGTCGACAAGTTCAAGTCCGGCAAGGTCCCGCTGCAGACGCTGCTCGTCCTCTACCCGAACCGCATGCACGTCGTGACGATCGAGGGCACGGGCATCGCCAAGATGGCGGACCTCAAGGGCAAGCGGGTCTCGACCGGCGCGCCCGGCTCCGCGACCGAGGTCATGGCGTTCCGGGTGATCGAGGCCGCGGGCCTCGACCGGGACAAGGACATGAAGCGCGAGCGCCTCTCGGTGGCGGAGAGCGTGAACGCGATCAAGGACCGCAAGATCGACGCGTTCTTCTGGGTCGGCGGCCTGCCGACGGCGGCCGTGACCGACCTCGCGGCGACCCCGGGCGTGACGATGAAGCTCGTCGACCACGGCGACGCCGTCGCGGCGATGAACGCGAGATACGGCAAGCTCTACAGCCCCAGCACCATCCCGGTCGGGGCCTATCCGGGCATGACGGCCGTGAACCAGAACTCCGAGGTCTGGAACATCCTGATCACGGGCAACAAGATGACGGACGAGGACGCCTACCGGATCGTGAAGACGCTGGTCGAGCAGAAGGCCGACCTCGTGGCCGTGCACAAGGAGGCCGAGGCCTTCGCGCTCGAGAACCAGGTGCAGAGCCGCTCGCCGATCCCGTTCCACCCGGGTGCGCTCCGCTACTTCAAGGAGCGGAACGTCGGCGGCTGAGCGGGTCCGCTCTTTCAGGGAATAGCCTCGCCGCGAGGGCTCGCCGCCCTTGCCCTCGCTCCCCCGTTCCCGCAACGCTGATCGCGACCGAATCGAGGGACGGCGGATGCGGGCGAAGACGGCAGTTTGGATGGCGCTCGGGGGCGCCGGCCTCTGTCTCGGCGGCCCGGTGGCCGCGCAGGCGCCGGCCTCGGGGCCGGCCTCGGGCGGCCAGGTCCAGTACACTCCCGCTCCTCCCGCGGCCGCGCAGCCCCAGGGTCCGATGACCGCGGCCGAGATGCGCGAGTTGCTCGACGCCGCGCGCGAGACCGCCAAGGCGACCCGCGAGGCGGTGGATTACAGCCGGGTCGTGCCGGACATCCTGACCCAGATCCTGGCGAAGCTCGACAAGATCGAGAACAAGCTGGACAAGATCGAGCTCGTCTTGAAGGGCCAGGGCGGCGGCCAGCGCCGGCGCTGACCGTCACCGGGGCATGAGGGCCTTCGCACGAACGGCACGGTTGTCATTCCGGGGCTCGCGAAGCGAGAGCCTGGAACCCATAAACGCTGACAGCCCCAGCAGGGCACCGACAGTGTCATCATCGACATCGTTAGCGTCTATGGGTTCCGGGCTCGGCTTCGCCGCCCCGGAATGACAGGCTAGGGACCTGTCACCCACCGGGCTGCCCGTGCACCTCCGGGAAGAAGTGCTCCTGCCAGCTCTTCGGCGCCTGCTTCATGATCCCCGACCGCACGAAGAGGGCCGCGACCTTCGCCGTGTTGAACGGCGTCGTGGAATAGACGACGCCAGGGGCCGAGATCATCGCCTTGAGGTCGGCGATGGTTGTCCGCTCGCGGGTGTTCGCGATGTAGAGCTCGGCGGCCTTCCCGGGATCGGCCTTGATCAGCGCGATCGCCTCTTCCAGGCCGGCGAGGAACGCCGCCATGACCTTCGGGTTCGCGTCGTGGAACCTGCGGGTCCCGAACACGACCCCGTTCGAGAGCGGCCCGCCGACCACGTCGGCCGAGTCCAGCACCTTATGGATACGGGGATCGGCCAGGGCCGTGTTCAGGTAGGGCGGAAGCGAGAAGTGGCTGTTGATCTCGTGCGAGGCGTTCAGGATCGCGGCGGTCGCGTCCGGATGGCCGAGCTGCACCGTGATCGTGTCGAGCCTGTCGCGACCCTCGAGCCCGAAGGCCTGCTCGGCCGCGAGCTTCAGGACCGTCGCCTGCATCGAGACCTTCAGCGTCGGGACGGCGATCCGGTCCTTGTCGGTGAAGTCCCGGATCGTCCGGACGTTCGGGTTCCGGGTGACCAGCACCATCGGGATCGCGGAGGCGCCCGCGACGCCCTTCACCTCGCCGCGGGTCTTTTCCCAGAGCAGCAGCAGGTTCGAGGCGCCGCTCGTCACGAGATCGACGCTTCCGGCGAGCAGGGCATCCGTCGAGGCGCCGCCGCTCGTGAACGTGATCCAGGTCGCCGTCGCGGCCGGCATCCCGGTCGCGGCGGCGTGCTTCTCAAACAGCTTCAGCTGCTCCATGACGACGAGCGGAAGGTAGACGATGCTCGGCTGGCGCGTGATGCGGATCTCGGACACCTCCGCCCGGGCGGGCGAGGCCCCCGTTCCGGTGACAGCGGCGACCGCGATCATCCCGGCCGCAGCGGCGGCGGCCCTCGTCCATCGACCGATGGCCCTCTTCATGGTTTCCTCCCTCCGGCGGCGCCGGTTGGCCCGGCGCGCCCTGTTCTTGGGTCCCGGCCCCGGCGCGTCGGCCGGGTCGAGGCCGTCATCGTGGCACGCGGGTTTCGCGCCCGGCAAGGCCGGGGGAGCGACCCGTGCCGGAGGGTGAAGCCGGGACCGATCCGATCCGGCGCCGCCTGCCCTCGGGTCCCGGCGCCGCGGCCGGGATCGCGGTCGTCATCCTGGCCGCGGTCCCGATCTGGCTGACGCTCGGACGCGGCGAGTACGGCGTCGCCGCCTGCGTCCTCGGCCTCGCGGCCGTCGCGCTCGCGGCGCTCGGGCGCGGCCGGGGCGCCGGAACCCGGGCCGCGTCGCCCCTCGCCTTCGCGCCGAACGAGGCGCACGACCTCGTCCGGGCGAACCCGGACCCGGTGATCGCGCTCGACCCGAGGGCCGTCGTGACCGCCGCGAACGGGGCCGCCCGGACGATCATCCCGGGCCTCCGGGTCGACCAGCCGCTCAGCTTCGCGCTCAGGGCCCCGGAGGTGCTCGACGCCATCCGCGAGGTCGTGGCGACCGGCGAGCCGAGGAGCGTCGAGTATGGCGGCCGGGCCGTGACCGAGCCGACCTTCGAGGTCCGGCTGCGGCCGCTCCCGTTCCGGCCGGGACCGGGCAGCCCGCGCGACGCCGCGCCCGGCACGAGCGCCGTCGTGCTCTTCTTCCGCGACCTCTCGGCCGAGCGTCGGCTCGAGACGATGCGGGTCGACTTCATCGCGACCGTCAGCCACGAGCTGCGCACGCCGCTGGCGTCGCTCGCGGGCTTCATCGACACGCTGAAGGGCCCCGCCCGGAACGACCCCGCCGCGCGCGAGCGCTTCCTCGACATCATGCGGGCGCAGGCGAACCGGATGGCCCGGCTCGTCGACGATCTCCTGCAGCTCTCGCGCGTGGAGCTGAACGCGCATCTCGCGCCCGTGACCCCGCTCGATCTCGGGCCGCTGGTCGGCCACATGGTCGAGATCATGGCGCCGCTCGCACGGGAGCGCGAGGTCGCGGTCGCGCTCGCGATCGAGCCTGGCCCGCTCCTCGTGCCGGGCGACCGCGACGAGCTGCTCCGGCTGGTCGAGAACCTCGTCGAGAACGCCGTGAAGTATGGCGGCAGCGGCGGACGGGTCGAGGTCTCGCTCAAGCGCCAGGAGGACCGTCGCTGGATCGAGCTCGCGGTCCAGGACCACGGGCCGGGCATCGCGCCCGAGCACCTGCCGCGCGTGACCGAGCGCTTCTACCGCGTCGACGTGGCCGAGAGCCGCCAGCAGGGCGGGACCGGGCTCGGCCTCGCGATCGTGAAGCACATCGTCGGCCGCCATCGGGGGCGGCTCTCGATCGAGAGCGAGCCGGGCCGGGGCGCGCTCTTCAGGGTGCTGCTCCCGGCGGTGCCGCAGCCCGAGACCTGACGGGCGCTGTCACGAGACTGTCATGTCGCCGTCATACGACAGCGGTCGAGCCGCCCTATCTGGGCGCCAACCCGCACGGGACGCGATCGGACGAGGCTCGCGAGGCCCGGCCGGAGCGGCGCGGTCCAAGGAGCCAGACATGCGAAAACGAACCTTCCTCGCCGCGGCGAGCCTTCTCGCCATGACGGTCGCCGGCAGCGCGATCGCGCAGGAGATCACCGGCGCGGGCGCGAGCTTCCCGTTCCCGGTCTACGCCAAGTGGGCCGAGGCCTATAAGGCCGCGACCGGCGTCACGGTGAACTACCAGTCGATCGGGTCGGGCGGCGGCATCCGCCAGATCAAGGCCCGGACCGTCGATTTCGGCGCGACCGACGCGCCGCTCAAGGGCTCGGAGCTCGACGAGGGCAAGCTCGTGCAGTTCCCGACGGTTCTCGGCG
>CAXTKM010000083.1:0-9633 GCA_964244795.1 uncultured Enterovirga sp. | reverse complement strand
GTGAACATCGCGGGCGTCCAGCCGGGCCAGCTCAAGCTGACCGGCGAGCTCCTCGCCGACATCTATCGCGGCCAGGTCAAGAAGTGGAACGACCCGAAGATCGCTTCCCTCAACCCCGGCGTGAAGCTGCCGGACGCGAACATCACGCCGGTCTACCGGTCGGATGCCTCCGGGACGACCAGCATCTTCACGACCTACCTCTCGGAATCCTCGGCCGCCTTCAAGACCGAGCTCGGCGCGAACACGGCCATCAACTGGACGGTCGGCCAGGGCGGCAAGGGCAACGAGGGCGTGGCCGCCACGGTGAAGCAGGTCGTGAACGCGATCGGCTACGTCGAGTACGCCTACGCCAAGCAGAACAAGCTGCCCTTCGCGATGCTGCAGAACAAGGCCGGCAAGTTCGTGTCGCCGGACAGCAAGGCCTTCGAGGCGGCTGCCGCCGGCGCCGACTGGAACGCCCAGCCGGGCTTCGGCATCTCGCTGACGAGCCAGCCGGGCGACGAGTCCTGGCCGATCACGGCTCCGACCTTCGTGCTCGTGCCGAAGGACTCCAAGGACCTGAAGCGCGCCGCCGAGGTCATGAAGTTCTTCAAGTGGTCCTTCGCCCAGGGCGACAAGCTCGCCTCCGATCTCGACTACGTCGCCCTGCCGAACAAGCTCGTCTCCGACATCGAGGCGAAGGCGTTCCCGGACGTGAAGACCCAGTAGCCGCGCTTCCGAAAAGGGCCGCTCTACGATCCTCCTGCCGAGGGGCTCACCTGTCGGCAAAGCCGGCAGGCGAGCCTCGAAGGACGCACGACGTGTGCATCCTTCGAAGCCGACCTTCGGTCGGCACCCCAGAGCCTGCCCCGGACTTGATCCGGGGGTTGGGGCGGTTCCAGAACGAACCCTTTCCGCGGCGGCGGTCCGTCGAGCCAAGTCAAGGAGTTGACCGGTGTCCGTGCTTGCGTCCGAAAGAGTGATGGAAACCACCAGCTCCTCCTCCCACGCGAAGGTCTCGTCGGGCGGCCTCTTCGACGCGGCGTTCCGGATCGCGAGCCTCGCCAGCGCCGCGCTCGTGCTGCTGGTCCTGGCCGGCATCCTGGGATCGATCATCTACGGCGGCTGGCCGGCCTTCCGCCAGTTCGGCTTCGTCGGCTTCGTCAGCGGCTCCACCTGGAACGTCGCGACCGAGACGTTCGGGGCCTGGCCCGCGGTCGCCGGCACGCTGATCTCGTCGCTCGTGGCGCTCGCGATCGGGGTGCCGATCTCGCTCGGGATCGCGATCTTCCTGACGCAGCTCTCGCCGAAATGGCTGAAGGGCCCGATCGCGACCGCGGTCGAGCTCCTGGCTGCCGTCCCGTCGATCATCTACGGGATGTGGGGCCTCTTCGTCTTCGCGCCCCTGGTCGCGGCCTACCTCCAGGTGCCCCTGAATTCGATCGTGGAAGGCGTGCCGATCGTCGGCACGGTGCTCTACTCGCGCGTCCCGTCCGGCACCGGGATCTTCACGGCCGGGATCATCCTGGCCCTGATGATCATCCCCTTCATCGCCTCGATCGCGCGCGACATGCTGGACCAGATCCCGCCGATCCTGCGCGAGAGCGCCTATGGGATGGGCTGCACCACCTGGGAGGTGGTCCGCCACGTCCTCGTGCCGCAGACAGGGGTCGCGCTGATCGGGGCCGTGATGCTGGGTCTCGGCCGGGCGCTCGGCGAGACGATGGCGGTCACCTTCGTGGTCGGCAACGCGAACCGGCTCTCCGCCTCGATCTTCGATCCGGGCTCGACCATCGCGTCCCGGATCGCGAACGAGTTCAACGAGGCCTCCGACCTGCAGCTCAACGCGCTGATCGCGCTCGGCTGCATCCTGTTCCTCGTCACCTTCGCGGTGCTGATCGTCGCGCGGCTTCTCGTCGCCCGGGTCGGCGCAAAGTCAGGGGTCTGACCGTGGCCATCGACACCAGTCTCCCGCTTCAGGGAAACCTCGCGGCCGCGCCGGCCGGCGAGTGGGGCCGTGTCCGGCCGAGCCGCCGCATCGCCGATCGGGCGCTGAAGGTCCTCAGCATCGCGTTCACGGCCATCGGGATCCTGGCGCTCGGCTGGATCCTCGGGATGCTGGTCGTCGAGGGCCTCTCGGCGCTGCGGCCCGGCATCTTCACGGCGATCACCCCGGGTCCGGGCACGGCCGGCGGCGGCCTCGCGAACGCCATGCTGGGCTCGCTCGTCCTGACCTTCCTCGGGATCGCGGTCGCGACCCCGATCGGGCTCATGGCCGGCACCTACCTCGCCGAATACGCCCGGACGTCGAAGCTCGCCGCGATCGTCCGCTTCATCAACGACATCCTGCTCTCGGCGCCCTCGATCCTGATCGGGCTCTTCGTCTACACGCTCTTCGTCGCGCCCTTCGGGACCTACTCGGGCTGGGCCGGCGGCCTCGCGCTCGCCATCATCGCGGTCCCGGTCATCGTCCGGACCACGGAGGACATGCTCCGCCTCGTGCCGAACGGGCTCCGGGAGGCCGCGGCCGCGCTCGGCGCGCCGACCTCGCGGGTCATCACCCTCGTGACCTGGCGGGCGGCCCGGGCCGGCATCGTGACCGGCATCGTGCTGGCGACCGCCCGGATCGCGGGCGAGACGGCACCGCTCCTGTTCACGGCCCTGAACAACAATTTCTGGTTCAACCCGAGCCTCGTCGGCGGCATCTCGAACCTTCCGGTGACGATCTTCCAGTTCGCGCTGTCGCCCTATCAGAACTGGCAGGAGCTCGCCTGGGCGGGCGCGCTCATCATCACGATCACGATCCTCGCGCTGTCGGTGATCGCCCGCTTCGTCATCAACAGGGGTTCCGCACGATGACCACCGTCGCCGCCGACCCGATCCGGTTCCAGGTCGCGGGACGTCCCCCGGACGGGGTCCTGGCCGCGAACGCCGTCTCCGACCTCTCCCGGATCGCGGTCCGGAACCTCGATTTCTACTACGGCGATTTCCACGGCCTGAAGTCCATCAACATGGATTTCCGGGACCGCCACGTGACGGCCCTGATCGGTCCCTCCGGCTGCGGGAAGTCGACGCTGCTGCGCTGCTTCAACCGCATCTACAGCCTCTACCCCGAGCAGCGCGCGACCGGCGAGATCCTGCTCGACGGCCGCAACGTGCTCGCGCCCCAGACGGACGTGAACGAGCTGCGGTCCCGGGTCGGCATGGTGTTCCAGAAGCCGACGCCCTTCCCGATGTCGATCTACGACAACGTCGCCTTCGGGATCCGGCTCTACGAGCGGCTCGGCCGCCAGGAGCTCGACGAGCGGGTCGAGGCGGCGCTCCGGAAGGCCGCGCTCTGGGGCGAGGTGAAGGACAAGCTCAAGGGCTCCGGGCTCGGACTCTCGGGCGGCCAGCAGCAGCGCCTGTGCATCGCCCGCACCGTCGCGCAGCGGCCGGAGGTGATCCTGCTCGACGAGCCCACCTCCGCGCTCGATCCGATCTCGACCGGCAAGGTCGAGGAGCTGATCGAGCAGTTGAAGAGCGAGTTCACGATCGCGATCGTGACCCACAATATGCAGCAGGCGGCCCGCATCTCGCAGTACACCGCCTTCATGTACCTGGGCGAGGTCGTCGAGTTCGGCCCGACGAACCAGCTCTTCATGAACCCGACGAAGAAGCAGACGCACGACTACGTCACCGGCCGGTTCGGCTAAAGCCGTTTTCGTTTGCACGGAACCGGCTTTCTTCTTTTGCTTGATCGCATTTTCTTCACGTGAGCCGGAGCCACCTCACTCGAAAATGCTTCTAGAGGATCCTCCGATGTCCGATCACATCGTCTCTTCGTTCGACCACGACCTCAACACGCTGCGGTCGTCCATCGCAGAGATGGGCGGCATCTCGGAGAAGATGCTGGCCGATGCCGTGACCGCGCTCGTGCGCCGGGACGAGACCCTCGCCCAGCAGGTGATCGCCTCCGATGCCCGGCTCGACACGCTTCAGCGCGAGGTGGAGGAGCGGGCCATCATGACGATCGCCCGGCGCCAGCCGCTGGCGGTCGATCTCCGGGACGTCGTCTCGGCGATCCGGATCTCCGGCGACCTCGAGCGCATCGGCGACCTCGCCAAGAACTGCGCCAAGCGCACGCTCGCCATCTCCAACGGCTTCCAGGCGCAGAAGATCGTCACCGGCGTCCAGAACATGGCCGATCTCGTCATGGAGCAGTTGAAGGACGTGCTGGACGCCTACGCGCAGCGCGACCTCGAGCGGGCCATGGACGTCTGGGGCCGGGACGGCTCGATCGACGCCCTCTACACCTCGCTCTTCCGCGAGCTCCTGACCTACATGATGGAAGATCCGCGCAACATCTCGTTCTGCGCGCATCTTCTCTTCTACGGCAAGAACGTGGAGCGCATCGGCGACCACACGACGAACATCGCCGAGACCGTGTACTACCTCGTGACCGGCCAGAACCTCACGGCCGAGCGTCCCAAGGACGACCGGGCGAGCCAGGCCAGGGTCGAGATGACCGCCGCGGTGGCCGGCTCGTGACGCGCGCGAGGAGCCCTGCATGGCCCGCATCCTGATCGCGGAGGACGAGGAGCCGCTGGCGCTCCTCCTGCGCTACAACCTCGAGGCGGAGGGTTACACGGTCGACGAGGCGGTTCGGGGCGACGATGCCGAGGTCAAGCTGCGGGAGGGGGCGCCGGACCTCCTCCTGCTCGACTGGATGCTGCCAGGCCTCTCGGGCATCGAGCTGTGTCGGCGGCTCCGCCTCCGGCGCGAGACGGAGCGGCTCCCAGTCATCATGCTGACCGCCCGGGGCGAGGAGGCCGACCGCGTGCGGGGCCTCGCGACCGGGGCGGACGACTACATCGTGAAGCCGTTCTCGGTGCCGGAGCTGCTGGCCCGCGTCCGGGCGCTGTTGCGCCGGGTCAAGCCGGCCGAGATCGCCGATCTTCTGGCCCAGGGCGACCTCGAGCTCGACCGCGTCCAGCATCGGGTCCGGCGCAACGGCCAGGACCTCCATCTCGGCCCGACGGAGTTCAAGCTGCTCGACTTCCTGATGCGCCAGCCGGGCCGCGTGTTCACGCGCGAGCAGCTGCTGAACGGGGTCTGGGGCCGGGACGTCTACATCGACGAACGCACCGTCGACGTGCATGTCGGGCGGCTCCGAAAGGCGGTCCACCGCGACGGCGTGCCGGACCCGATCCGGACGATCCGGGGCACGGGCTACTCGTTCGACGAGACCTATCGGTAGGGGCACCCCTACCGGTTCACCCCGGCTTTCGCCCGGACGAGCGGTCTGGTGGGCCTCACGCCCGCATCGCGCGGCCGAGGCCGATCCGGTCCATCGCGGCCTGCTCGCGGGCCGCCTCCTGTGCCCGCTCCGCGGTGCGCTCGCGGTTGTCCAGGATCTCGATCTTCTTCAGCGCCTCGAACGCCTCCCCGAGCTCGGCCTGGGCGTCCGAGAGCTGCGTCTTCAGGTCGTCGGCCGAGCGGCGGAGGTTGTCGCGCCGGACGCGGGCCGCCTTGGCGTAGGTCGGGTAGGCGAAATGGCCGAGGTCGGAGATGCCGGAGCGGCTCTCCTCGGCCGCGATCTCGCGCTCGAGGTCGACGGCCATGCGGTCGAACTCGGCCACCATGGTCTCGATCTGGGCGACGCGCCGGCGCTTTTCGTCGACGTTGAAGCGCTTCAGGCGGATGAGCGTGTCCCGCGACTTCATGTGTTCCAGCTCCGAACGCGTGCCTCTCGAGCCGTCCGTTACGCGACGGCCAGGATCTCCTCGAGGCGTCGGTAACCATCCGGGATGGAGGTTGACTCTTCCTTACGCTGACCCAGGAAGGCCTCGAGCTGTGGCATCAGGGCCACGGCCTCGTCGACCTCGGCCGAAGCGCCGGCCCGATAGGCGCCGAGCCGGATCAGCTCCTCCATGTCGGCATAGGTCGAGAGGAGCTGGCGCGCCCGGACGACCTGCGCCCGGTAGGCCGGGTCGCAGGAGCGCGGCATCGTCCGGGAGACGGACCGGAGCACGTTGATCGCCGGGTAGCGGCCGCGCTCCGCGATCTCGCGGGTCATCACGATGTGCCCGTCCAGGATGCCCCGGACCGCGTCCGCCACCGGCTCGTTGTGATCGTCGCCCTCGACCAGCACCGTGAACAGGCCCGTGATCGTGCCCGCGCCCGTGCCCGGCCCGGCCCGCTCGAGGAGCCGCGGCAGCTCGCTGAACACCGTCGGCGTGTAGCCCTTCGCGGTCGGGGGCTCGCCGGCCGCGAGCCCGACGTCGCGCTGCGCCATCGCGAAGCGGGTGACCGAGTCGATCATGCAGAGGACCTGGCGGCCCTCGTCCCGGAACGATTCCGCGAGCGACAGGGTCAGGTAGGCGGCGTTCCGGCGCATCAGGGCCGGCTCGTCGGAGGTCGCCACGACCACGACCGACCGGGCGAGCCCTTCGGGCCCCAGATCGTCCTGCAGGAACTCCTGCACCTCGCGTCCGCGCTCGCCCACGAGCCCGATCACGGCGACGTCGGAAGCGGCATAGCGCGCCATCATCGACAGCAGCACCGACTTGCCGACCCCGGATCCGGCGAAGATCCCCATGCGCTGGCCCTGGCAGGTGGTCAGGAAGGTGTTGATCGCCCGGATGCCGAGGTCGAGCGGCGGGCCGACCCGCCGTCGCGCATGGGCCGGGGGAGGATCGGCCCGGAACGGGTACTGCGCCTCGCCCTCCGGCAGAGGCCCGAGCCCGTCCACGGGCCGGCCCAGGCCGTCCACGACCCGGCCGAGCCATCCCGGCGAGGGCCGGATGCCGGGCGCGGCCTGCCGGGTCACGGCCTCGCATCCGCGCCGGATGCCCTGGAGCGACCCGAACGGCATCGCGAGCGCCCGGTCGCCCGAGAAGCCGATCACCTCGCAGGCGACGGTCTCGCCGCCGTCGATCGCGATCTCGACCCGGCCGCCGACCTGCATCGCCGAGACCGGACCCGCGATCTCGATCAGGAGACCCCTGACGGCTGCGACCCGGCCGAGCACCCGGAGGGGCTCGACGCCGGCCAATGCGCTCGTCGCGCGGGCGATTCGGCTCGGGGCGGACGCGTTCATGTGCAGGATCGTAACCCTCTGTTTACCGGATGCGTTAACATTGGTGACCGAAGCCGCGTTGCCCCACCCGGGGTGGCCGGCACCGCGCGCCCTGCGGACCGGATGCCGACGCCAGAACAGCATATCCTGACGAGACACGTCTCGAGATCCGACTGATCTCGAGACAGCGCCCTTGCGCGACGGAATCAGGGTTTGTTAACCAACAGGCGTTAGCGTCTCGAATCGCGAGGGAGTGGCGTTTGTCGCGTGGGCCGCGGCAAGCGAACGGTGGCGTTTGCCCGTGCGTCTTGGGGCCAGGCTGGGGACTGACATGCGGGTACTCCTTGTCGAAGACGACAGCGCCACGGCTCGCTCGATCGAGCTCATGCTCAAGTCCGAGAACTTCAACGTCTACGTGACCGACCTCGGCGAGGAAGGGATCGATCTCGGCAAGCTCTACGACTACGACATCATCCTGCTCGACCTGAACCTGCCTGATATGTCCGGCTACGAGGTGCTCCGCACGCTCCGGGTCGCGAAGGTGAAGACCCCGATCCTGATCCTCTCCGGCATGGCCGGGATCGAGGACAAGGTGAAGGGCCTCGGGTTCGGGGCCGACGACTACCTGACGAAGCCGTTCCACAAGGACGAGATGGTCGCCCGCATCCACGCGATCGTCCGCCGCTCGAAGGGCCACGCCCAATCGGTCATCACGACGGCGGACCTCCTCGTGAACCTCGACACGAAGACGGTCGAGGTCGCGGGCTCCCGGGTCCACCTCACCGGCAAGGAGTACCAGATGCTGGAGCTCCTCTCCCTCCGCAAGGGCACGACGCTGACGAAGGAGATGTTCCTGAACCATCTCTACGGCGGCATGGACGAGCCCGAGCTGAAGATCATCGACGTCTTCATCTGCAAGCTCCGCAAGAAGCTCGCGAATGCCAGCCAGGGCAAGAACTACATCGAGACGGTCTGGGGCCGCGGCTACGTGCTCCGCGAGCCGAGCGAGGTCGAGGACAGGATCGCGGTCTGACGCGCTCGCGCCGAGCGTCGATCGTCGGAGCCAAGCCGAAGCCATGATCCGTCTCCCGATGTCGCCGGCGCGTCGCCCGGCACCGACGCCTCTCGGCTGAGACGTCCGACCCGCCATGATCCTGGTCCATGTCCACGACGAGACATCGGCACCACCGACGAGCCGAGCGGTGCCTGGCGGCTGGACGGCCGTCGCGCTCTCCCTCGATCGGCTGTCCGGGGGGATGGCTCCGACATTCTCGACCTGCCTCTTCGACGTCGACGTGACCGCGGCTTCCATAGCGTTCAAGGTCCGAACGTATCTGAACGGAGCGCCGAGGCGGGGTGTCCGCATCTTCGCGAGCCGGCGTGGCGATCGGCACGCCGTCATGGAGGCGAGGGCGATCGGCGCCACGGCGGTCATCGACCGACCCGTTTCCGACGTCGCGCTCGGCCAGTTGCTCGTCACGCTCGGGGCGGCGAGGAACGCGGACATGCCGTCCTCGACGGTCCTCGGCGCCGTCGCGATCGCCCGAGCCTTCGGGGCGCTGACCGACGACTCCGAGCTCTCCGCGCGCGACTTCGCCGACATCGCGGGCGACGTGGGCCAGGACATCGCCGAGCACGGTGTGCAGGCGTGGCTGCAAACCATCCGGCATCATCATCTCGGCACCTATCAGCACTGCCTTCTGGTGACGGGTCTCGCCTCGGCCTTCGGGGCCGAGCTCGGCCTGTCCGCGGCAGACGCATCCGACCTCACGACGGCGGCCCTCCTTCACGACATCGGCAAGGCACGAATCAGCCGGGACGTGCTGGACAAGCCGGGTCGGCTCGACGCCCGGGAGATGGCGCTGATCCGGATGCACCCGGTCTGGGGCGACGAGCACCTCGAGACGCGGTCCGACGTCTCCGACGCGATCCGCGACGGCGTCCGGCACCACCATGAATACCTGGACGGAAGCGGTTATCCCGACGGGCTGTCCGGCGCGGAGGTGCGGGATCTCACCCGGCTCCTGACGATCGTGGACATCTTCGCCGCGCTGATCGAACGGCGCTCCTACAAGCCGCCCGACACGCCCGCGAACGCGATGCGGATTCTTCGAGGCATGGCGATTGCCGGGCGGCTGGAGAGGGCGCTCGTCGAGGCGTTCGCGCCGGTCGCCGAGCACCTCCAGAGCCCCGACGCCGCCCAGGACGACGACGTCGTCGCCCGCAGCCGGTCGGGCCGCGGTTGAGGCGCTCGCCTCCGGCGGCTACCACCAGAGCGCGGACGCCTCCATTCCGGCGCCTGTCCCGATGCCGGGAGCGAGCGAGCGGTCGAGGCTCGCGAGGACGCGTCGCGTGGTGGCGTCGAACGACGGCGAGCCGCGGTCGCGGGGCCTGCCGAGCCGGATCGCGATCTCGTCCTCGATCCGTCCCGGGTTCGGCCGCATCACGAGCGCCCGGTCCGAGAGGGTCACGGCCTCCTGGACGTCGTGGGTCACGAGCAGCACCATCGGCCGGCTCTCCTCCCAGAGGGCGAGCAGATGGTCGTGCAGGCTCGCGCGGGTGACGGCGTCGAGGGCCGAGAAGGGTTCGTCGAG
>CAXTKM010000082.1:8872-14593 GCA_964244795.1 uncultured Enterovirga sp. | reverse complement strand
ACCTTTGCACGGTACTCCGTGTGTCATTCCGGGGCTCGCGGAGCGAGAGCCCGGAACCCATAAACACTGACGATCCCGAGCTCTAACGCCTGCGCGGGTGTTCGGTCGGAAACGTCGACGTTTATGGGTTCCGGGCTCGGCTTCGCCGCCCCGGAATGACAAGCTCGGCGTCGCTCAGCCTTTGACGAGCCCGATCGAGGTCAGGACCTCCCGGACCCGCGTCTGCTCGGCCTGCAGGAAGGTCGCGAAGGCGTCGCCCGGCAGGTAGGCGTCGTCCCAGCCCTTCTGCTTCATGATCTCGACCCACTCCTTGGACTTCGAGAGCTTGTCCATCGTGGCGATCAGCGTCGCCCGGCCCTCCGGCGAGATCCCGGGCGGGGCGAAGACGGAGCGCCAGTTCGCGATGTCGAGATCGATCCCGCTCTCCTTCAGGGTCGGGGCGTCCACGCCGGGGAGCCGCTCCGGCGAGGTCACCGCGAGGAGGCGGAGCTTGCCGGCCTTGATCTGCCCCTCGAACTCGCCGTAGCCCGAGATGCCGGCCGTGACCCGACCGCCCAGCATGGCCGCGAGGGCCTCGCCGCCGCCCGAGAACGGGATGTAGTTGATGCGGGTCGCATCCGCCCCGACGGTCTTCGCGAAGAGCCCGGCCGCGATGTGGTCGACGCCGCCGGCCGAGCCGCCGGCCCAGCGCACCTTCGCGGGATCGGCCTTCGTCGCGTCGGCAAGATCCCGCACGGTCTTCAGCGGGGAGTTCAGCGGCACGACGATCGCGAGGTACTCGGTCGTGAGCCGCGCGATCGGCGTCGCCTGGTCGAGCTGGACCGGCGACCGGTTCGTCAGGATGGCGCCCAGCATCACGAGCCCGTTCACCATCAGCTGCGACGAGTCGCCCTTCGCGCCGTTGATGAACTGCGCGAGCCCGACCGTGCCGCCCGCGCCGGTGACGTTCGTCACCTGCACGCTGCGGGACAGGCCCGATTGCAGCAGCGCCTGCTGCAGCGAGCGCGCCGTCTGGTCCCAGCCGCCGCCGGGCGCGGCCGGTGCCATCAGCTTCAGCTCGGTCTGGGCCGAGACGGCCGTGGCCAACAGCGCCCCCGCGATGAAGGTCGCGATGCGGGCGGCTGTGCGGATTCTTGGTGGTGTCATGTGACCCTCCCCGTTTCGTCTGTTGAGACACGATGGGGAGGTGTTGTCGAGCGCTCACGCCCACCCATTGTCATAGCCGGGCTCGTCCCGACCATCCCGATCTCGAACGCGCCGAGTCCCCCCGATCCGGGGTGGCCGGGACAAGCCCGGCCATGACGCGGGGAGGGATACGGAGCGAACCCGCGAGGCTACTCGATCGTGACGCCGCTCGCCTTGATCGGGCCGGCCCATTTCTCGATCTCGCTCTTCACGAAGCCGGCGAGGTATTCGGGGGTCGTGCGCTCGGGCGCGACGAGCGTGGCCCCGAGCCCCTCGAGGCGCTGCCGCGTCGCCGGGTTCGCCATCGCTTCCAGCGTCGCGTCGCGGAGCCGCTTCGCGATCGCCTCCGGCGTGCCCTTCGGCAGGAAGAACGCGTTCCACGTATAAGCCTCGAACCCCTTCAGGCCCTGCTGGTCCGCGGTCGCGAGATCCGGCAGCACGGGCGAGCGCGTCTGCGCGAGTGTCGCCAGCGCCTTGACCGAGCCGCCCTGGATCTGGGGCGCCGCGGTCGAGACGATCTCGCACATGAAGTCGATCCGGCCGCTCTGCATGTCGACCATCGCGGGCGCCGAGCCGCGATAGGGCACGTGCTGCACGTTCGTCCCGAGCGCCGAGTTCAGAAGGAGGCAGCCGAGATGCACGGCCGAGCCGTTTCCGGCGGACGCGAAGTTCATCTTGGCCTGGTTCGCCTTCGTGTAGCTGATGAACTCGGGCAGATCCTTCGCCGGGAAATCCTTGCGGGTGATCAGGATCAGCGGAACCTCGGCGATCAGCGCGACCGGCAGGAAGTCGTTCGCCGCGTCGTAGAGCGGGCGCTTGTACAAGGTCTGGTTCACGGCGTGCGTGCCGACCGTGCCCAGCACGAACTGGTAGCCGTCCGGCCGCGCCTGGGCGATCCGCTGCGCGCCCGTCATGCCGCCGGCACCGCCGACGTTCTCGACGATCACCTGCTGGCCGAGGCTCTGCGACATGCGCTCGGCCATGATGCGGCCGAGGACGTCCGTCGGGCCGCCGGCCGCGAAGGGGATGACCATGGTGACCGGCCTCTGCGGCCACTCCTGGGCGAAGGTGGCGGCGGAGCCTGCCAGGGTGAGCACGAGCGCTGCGAGCAGGCGAGCAATCATGGTTTCCTCGGTTCTGTTTGTTTCTTAAAGGCTCGGGCGGGGCCGCTCGGCAAGGTCGAGAGCGGCCGGGAGCTCACGGCTTATGGCAACGACGCGCATCGGTATAGCGGGCCTCGGGGCGATCGGGCGGACGCTCGCGCGCCGGATCGCGTCCGGGGACCTGCCCGGCCTCGATCTCGCGGCCGTCGCGGTCGGGGACGCCGCGAAGGCTCGGGCGTGGCTCGACCGCGAGGGCATCGGCTGCCCGATCGTCTCGCTCGATGCCTTTCCGGAGCACGCGGACCTCGTGGTCGAATGCGCCCCGGCCGCGATCGTCCCCGACATCTGCCGGCCGATGCTGGAGGCGGGACGGCGCGTGATGGTGCTGAGCTGCGGTGCGCTGCTCGCCCGCCCCGATCTCACGGACCTCGCCCGTAAGACGGGGGGGCAGATCATCGTGCCGACCGGCGCGCTGCTCGGCCTCGACGCCGTGACGGCCGCGGCCGAGGGCACGATCCACTCGGTCCGGATGGTCACCCGGAAGCCCCCGAAGGGCCTTCTCGGGGCTCCCTACCTCGAGAGGAACGGCATCTCGGTCGAGGGGCTGACCGAGCCGAAGCGCGTCTTCGCCGGCAGCGCCCGCGAGGCCGCGGCCGGGTTCCCGGCGAACGTGAACGTCGCGGTCGCGCTCTCGCTCGCCGGGATCGGGCCGGACCGCACGACGATCGAGATCTGGGCCGACCCGGCCGTCACCCGGAACTGCCACGCGATCGAGGTCGAATCCGACTCGGCCAAGCTGACGTTCTCGATCGAGAACGTGCCGTCCGAGAACCCGAAGACGGGCCGGATCACGGCGCTGTCGGTGCTGGCGGCGCTCCGGAAGCTGCACGCCCCGGTGCGGGTCGGGACGTAGGCTGTCCGGGCAGCGAAGATTAGAGTCATTACAATTCAAGAATAGGTGCGACATCGAGGTCGATTTGCTCTGAAGACGGCAAACGTCTAACCGATCTTCTCACGTTCGATTTCTCGCCGCAGGGTTTCCCGATGCAAGGCTCCGTTCTCCTGGAAGCGGCCGCGATCCTCTTTCGCGAGGGGATGGAGGCGCTGCTCGTGGTGGCCGCGCTGGCGGCGTTCCTGCGCCGAACGGGCGCGCCGGAGCGGGTCTCCGCGCTCTACGCCGGTGCGCTCGCGGCCGTTGCCGCGAGCTTCGGCATGGCCTGGGTCTTCGTCACCTATTTCGGCGGCCAGCACAGCGACCTGATCGAGGCCGCCGTGATGATCACCGCCGCGATCCTGCTGTTCTACATGAGCGGCTGGCTCTGGCTCCGTCAGGACCCGCGGGCGTGGCAGGCGGAGCTGAACCGCATGACCGGCCGTGCGCTCGGCGCCGGTACGACGCTGTCGCTCGCCGGCATCGCGTTCCTGGCCGTCTTCCGGGAGGGCGCGGAGACGATCCTCTTCCTGCATGCCCTCTCGATCTCGTCGGGAGGCTGGAGCGCGTCGTTGCTCGCGGGCGTCGCCGTCGCGGCGGCCGGGCTCGGCCTGGTCTTCGTGGCCATGCAGTGGTTCGCGGCGAAGCTCCCGCTCCGGCCGATCTTCCTCGTCACCTCGGCGTTCCTGTTCGTCATCGGGCTGAAGCTCGTCGGCGAGGCGCTGCAGGAGCTGCAGGAGCAGACGCTCGTCCCCGTCCATACGGACGGCGTGCCGGCCCTGGCCTACAGCCTCGGGCTCAACGGGAGCTGGGAGGCGCTCGGCGCGCAGGCCGCGATCATTGCCCTCGCGGCCGTCTGGGCCCTCTGGGCCTGGTCCGCCCGACGCGCCGACGCCGGCGGCGCGGGGCGCCTCGCCGCGGCCGAGTAGGCGCTGCCGCGCGCGCTGCCGCCGGCCCCGCGTCAGGCCGGATCGTAATCCCGGTCGACGGCGGCGCCGTCCACCGTCGCGAGCTCGACGGTCCGGGCCGTGGACGCGGCAGCGTAGCCTTCGGGCAGGGCCTCCTCGTCCGCGATGGCGCGGTCGATCGCCTCGATCGCGGCCTGGATCTCGATGAAGCTCGGCGCGAAGTGAGGGCCGGCGGCCCCGGCCGGCATCATCTGCTCGGCCATCGCCCGGCGCTTCCTGACGAAGTTCTCGCGCGCCGCCCGCAACACGTCCGCATCATCCCGCATCGTCGATCTCCCCATCCGTCAGAAGCGCTGGGCGCCGTCTCGCGACCCAGCCGGTCGCCATGTCGTAGGCCTGAGCGGCGCGCAGCACCCGCAGCTCGGCGTGGCTCGGGCCGGCGATCTGCATCCCCATCGGCAGCCCGGCCGCCCCGAACCCGACCGGCACGCTGATCGCCGGCAGGTTCGCCATCGTGAACGGGATCATGACCTCCATCCAGCGATGATAGGTGTCCATCGTCCGCCCGGCGATCGTGCTCGGCCAGGGCGTCGCGATCGGGAACGGAAAGGCCTGGGCTCCGGGCAGGACCAGGAGATCGAACCGCTCGAAGAGGCGGCGGATGTGCTCGTACCAGGCCGACCGGACCTGGAGCGCCTGCCCGACCTCGACCGCCGAGAGCGCGAGTCCGCGCTCCACCTCCCATCGGGCCTCGGGCTTCATCAGGGCGCGGGTCGCGGGGTCCGCGTAGATCGCCCCCCTCGCGACCGCGAACCCCCAGGCCCGGAGCTTGATCCACTCCTGGAACATGACCTCGAGCGGCAGGTCGGGCCGGATCGGCTCCACCTCGGCCCCGAGGTCCTCCATCACCCCGAGGCCCGCCTTGCAGAGCTCGAGGATCCCGGGCTCGATCGCGAGATGCCCGCCGAGGTCGCCGAGCCAGCCGATTCGCCAGCCCCGGATGTCGCCGTCGAGCCGCCCGGCGAAGACGGCCGGGTCCTCGTGGATCGAGTTTGGCACCCGGGGGTCGTGCCCGGCCTGAACGGAGAGCAGGAGCGCGAGGTCCGGCACGGTGCGGGCCATCGGGCCCGGCACCGTCAGGGCTGTCGTGAAGACGTCGTCCTGGCTGCCCGGCACGCGGCCGTAGCTCGGCCGCAGCCCGAAGACGTTGTTGAAGGCGGCGGGGTTGCGAAGCGAGCCCGCGTGGTCGGATCCGTCGGCGACCGGCAGCAGGCCCAGCGCCAGCGCGACCGCGGCACCGCCGCTCGAGCCGCCCGACGTGACGCTCTGGTCGTAGGCGTTCCGGGTCGCCCCGAAGACCGGGTTGTATGTCTGCGAGCCGAGGCCGAACTCGGGCACGTTCGTCTTGCCGACGAAGATCGCGCCCGCGGCCCGCATCCGCTCCACCATGATCGCGTCCTGCGTCGCGACCGCACCGGCGTAGATCGGGGAGCCCTGCGTGGTCGCGATCCCGATCGAGGGGACCAGGTCCTTGATGGCCTGCGGGAAGCCGTGCAGGGCGCCGCGCCGCCGCCCGGCCGCGAGCTCGTCGTCG
>CAXTKM010000082.1:578-8862 GCA_964244795.1 uncultured Enterovirga sp. | reverse complement strand
GGTCGGGATCGTGTCCTCCCCGCCCTCGCGCGCCGCGGGCAGGAAGGCCGCCAGCGAGGACCGCCGCCACGCGCTGCCCGTTCGGCAGCGTCACCGCGAGCTCGTCGTCGCGCTCCCGCGCCTCGCGCAGAAGCACGTCCGGGTCGCGCCGCGACACGATCGCGTTGACGACCGGGTTCAGGCGGTCCGTCCGGGCGAGATGCGCCCGCATGACCTCGACGCAGGAGATGGTCCGGTCCGTGATCGCTCGGGACAGCGTGACGGCATCCCAGTCGGGAGGGTGGGGACTCGGGATCGGGGCCTCCTTCGGCCGGCTCGTCGTGGCCGACGACCATAACGCCGCGAGGCGTCAGCGATAGACGTCATCTGCTCGCGCCCGACCATTCGTCCAGAAGAGCGGCGTCGGCGGCATTCCGGAGCGGGCGGCCGCCATCAAATCTCAACAATCGATGAACAAACACTGCGCTCCGACATTAACCCTTTTTCAGGTATTCGATTTACAGTCGATTAACTCTCCCGTTTAGTCCGTCCCGAGGTTGATGAGGTCTGACGATGATCGAGGCAGCGGCGATGACGGTCGAGCGGTGGACGACGGTCGACAGCGATGCGGCGACGACGAACGTCGTCGAGACGATCGAGCGGCAGGCGGGCGACCTGCCGCAGATCGCTCTCGAATACGAGGCGGACAGCAAGCTCCTGTGGATCACGCTTCGCCCCGAGCCGAAGCCGGTCTTCACGCTTCCCGCGATCGAAAGCGTCCGCAAGGTGCAGAACGCGATCGCGGCCCTGTGGGGCACGACGTCCGATCGTCCGGTGCTGTTTCTCGCCTATCGTGGCCGAGGCCGGGTGTTCTCGCTCGGGGGCGACCTCGACTACTACCTCGACTGCCTGGCCAAGAACGATCGCGAGGGCCTCAGCACCTATGCCCGCGCGGCGGCGGACGTGATCAAGCTGAACCGGAGCGGCATCGACGGCTCGGTGATCACGCTGACCACCGTCCACGGCAGGGCGATGGGCGGCGGGATCGATCCGGCACGGGCCTGCAACGTGATGATCGCGGAAGAGGACGCGACGTTCTGCTACCCGGAGGTCAACTACAACCACTTCCCGATCTCGGCGGTGCCGATCCTGTCCCGGCACACGGGCTTCATCGAGGCCGAGAAGATCCTCCTGTCCGGCCGCGACTACAGCTCGGCCGAGTTCATGGCGCGTGGCGCGCTGGACGCCGTGGTTCCGACCGGCACGGGCGAAGCCTGGGTTCGGCGCTACGCCGCCGCCTCGCTCGCCTCGCACTCGGCCCGGATCGCGCTGATCGCGGCGTTCAACCGGCAGGCGGGCGACCTCGGCGCCGACCTCGCGGCAGGGGCGGCGTCGTGGGTCTCGCACATCCTGACCCTGAAGCCGCTGGAGATCTCGAAGCTGCAGCGGATCGCGGCCGCGCAGGAGCGGATGCTCGGCCGCCTCCTGCGGCAGTCCGACGGGTTCGCGCAGACCGGACGCTGATCGGCACGACGGCGCGATCCGACGCCGCTCGCCCCGATCGTCGCGGCTCTCGGCCAGAGCCCTGCGGGCGCGACCAGCCTCCGGCTCGCACGATTCTTCGTCGCCCGCGCTGCACGGTCCATTAACATTCTCTTGCCATGAAGGTGGAGGCGGTCCGCATGCCGACATAATGTTTTGTCCGTGTGGAATTTGGGCAAAGTCGCCTGGAGGCATCGGGTGCAGACCTCGGGCGGCGAAGCGGCGACGAAGCGGGCGAACCTCGTCGCCCGGGTAGCGTCGCTCGCGACCGGACCCCATGCCGGGCTCGCGTCGGACCTCGAGTCCTACCGTCTCCTCGTCGCATCGCTCTTCTCCTCGCCGACCTCGCTGATCCTGTCGAACACGGTCGGGGTGCTGGTTCCGGTCTTCTGCTGGTACGCGTCCCGGTCCGAGGCCTTCCTCTGGTTCGCGGGCATCGCCGCGCTCATCGTGCTCGGCCGGATCAGCACGATCGTCCGGTATCGGGCGGCGGCCGGCGCGCAGCAGACGATGCACCAGATCTGGGGCTGGGACCGCGAATACTTCTTCGGGGCGACCGCGTTCTCGCTGGTCCTCGGCGCCGCGAACTTCGTCGCGCTGGCCGAGACGGACAGCGTCCCCTGCCACATCATCACGATCGTCTGCGGGATCGCCTTCGCGGCCGGTTACGTCGCCAGGAACTCGGGCCGGCCCCTCTTCGTCATCGTGCAGCTCGTCTGCTTCTGCACGCCGATGGCTCTCGGCCTCGCCTTCGCGAGCGACCCCTTCTACGAGGTGATCGCGCTCTACATCGTGCTGTTCGGGGTCACGAACGTCTCGATCGTGTTCTCGCTGAACCGGAACCTGCTCCACCTCGCGGCCGCGACGAAGCAGTCGGCGCAGCTCGCGGAGTCGCTCCGTCAGAAGAACCTCACGCTCGATTCGGCGCTGAACTCCATGACGCACGGGCTTTGTTTGTTCAGCCCGGACATGAAGCTCGAGATCTCGAACTCCTGCTTCATCGAGCTCTACGGCCTCTCGCCCGCCGATGCCGCTCCAGGATCGAGCCTCGAGGAGATCGCGAGCCGGCTCGTCAGGGCCCAGACGCTGACGCCGCAATCCGCGAAAGATCTGTCGGACCTCTGCCTCCGGGCCGCCGGGCTCGCGCGCTCCGTCGAGCGGGAGATCATGGCCGAGACGGGCCAGATCTTCGTGATCACGGCCGAGGTCACGGACGATGGCGGCATCCTGGTGCTGACGGAGGACGCCTCGGCCCGCAAGGCGGCGGCGGCCCAGATCGAGCGCATGGCGCGTTGCGACACCCTGACCGGGCTGCCGAACCGCTTCCGCTTCGGCGAGGTCCTGAAGGCAGGGCTCGCCGCGGCCCCGCGCGAGGGCCGAAGGCTCGCCCTGCTCTACGTCGACCTGGACGACTTCAAGGCGATCAACGACACGCTCGGCCACGAGGCCGGCGACACGCTGCTGATCAAGGTGGCCGGCCGGCTGCAGGTCCTGATCGCGGATCGTGGCCTGATCGGGCGGTTCGGAGGCGACGAGTTCCTGCTTCTCATCGACATCGGGGACGACGAGGAGGCGCTGTCGATCGGCCGCTCGGTCATCGCCGCGATCGCCGACCCGATCGATCTCGACGGCACGGTGGTCTCGGTGACGACGAGCCTCGGGATCGCGATCGGTCCCGAGCACGGCAGCGAGCCGAGCGAGCTCCTGCGCGCCGCCGACATGGCCCTCTACGCCGCGAAGGCCGACGGCCGGAACACGGTGGTCCTGTACACGCGCGCGATCGCGGACGCGCTGTCGCATCGCCGGGCGCTCGAGCTCGATCTGCGGGAGGCTGCGCGCTCGGGCCTCCTCTCCCTCCACTACCAGCCGATCGTGGATGCCAGGACCGACCAGGTTCGGTCCTACGAGGCGCTGATGCGCTGGAACCACCCGGAGAAGGGGCTGATCTCGCCGGTCGAGTTCATCCCGATCGCCGAGCAGACCGGGCTCATCGTCCAGATGGGTGCCTGGGCGCTGCGGCAGGCCTGCATGGACGCCAAGGGCTGGCCGGAGCACGTGGCCGTCGCGGTGAACGTCTCGGCCTTCCAGTTCCGCGATCCGGCCCGGCTGATCGAGAACGTGAAGGACGCGCTCCTGATCAGCGGCCTGAACCCGAACAGGCTCGAGCTCGAGGTCACCGAGTCCCTCCTCATCGTGAACCAGGAGGCGACCCTCGAGGCGATCCACGTCCTGCGCCGGCTCGGCGTGCGCTTCGCGCTCGACGATTTCGGAAGCGGCTACTCGTCGCTCGCCTATCTCGCGCGCTACCCGTTCTCGAAGGTCAAGATCGACCGCTCCTTCGCCGAGCACCTCACCTCCGACAGCTCCTCCCGGTCGATCATCGAGGTCGTCTGCCAGCTCGCCGTGAAGCTCGGGATGCGGGTGGTCGTCGAGGGGATCGAGACCGAGGCGCAGCGTCGCGAGATCGTGGCGCTCGGGGCCGAGCAGGCGCAGGGGTGGCTCTTCGGGCGCCCGAAGCCGATCGATGCCCTCGCGAGCGATCGCCAGCAGGCGATCGAGCGGCAGGACGCGGCCTGACCGTCCCGACGCTGAGCTGCAGGCGCTACGGCTCCTTCAGGGTCCGGCCGCCGCCGGGCCGGTCCCGCTTGCCCTCCGTGAAGGCCGTGATCCGGACGGCGCCGTCCGGCAGCTCCCAGGCCTCCCCGTCGGCTTCGTCGAGGTCGGGCCGTCGAAGCCAGCCGAAGCTCTCGGGATGAGGCGGCCTGTCGCCGCGCTGCGCCTCCGGCGTGCCGGGGTCCGCCATGATGCGGCGCACGATCTCGTTGAAGCGCTCGGGCATTCACATCGTCCCCCGTCCCGGGCGTACCCTATTGACAGGGTCGGCCGACCGGGAGCTCGCAGATCGAACCGAGTTCCGCCGATCTGCTGTTGTCGGCAAGAACAGTTCCGGAGGTTCGATTGCGCTCGACGATCCGGGTCAGCGCATCAACCCGTTCGACGCTCGCGAGTCAAGCAACGTCTGTCCTAGACTTTGGAGAATGGACGCCTGGTCTGGCCCGTCGTCGGGCGTGGGACTTCGCCCGTCTGCGCGGGACGGGCTCTACGGACGAAGGTCCGGCCCGTCGGGTGTCCGACGAAGGAGCGGCGCGAAGGCCCGGTCGGGCGGCCCGAGCCGGGTCCGGACCCCGTCGACGAGACCGTTCCGGAGTGCGGCCCGGACCTCGCGCGAGACGCCGTTCCGGCCGAGATAGACGAGGAGGCGGAGCGGCAGCGAGAGCAGCGTCTTCGCCTTATGAGCGCGGGGCACGTGCGGCAGCCGCAGCATCGCGAGCTGGTTCCGGACGAAGGTGTACAGCCGGCGCGGCGGCTGGTCGGCCATGAGCAGCCCGAAGGGAAGCCGGATCACGCCGCGGCCGAGCCGATGCCGCATCAGGGCACCCTCCGCGACCCAGATCGAGAACCCGCGGGCGCGCGCCCGGAAGCACCATTCGAGGTCGATCGCGTCGATGAAGAAGTCGGCCCGGAAGGGTCCGATCGCCCGGGCGGCCGCGACCTCGATCAGCGAGCCGGACGAGATCACGAACGCGACCTCGACCGCCTCCTCCCGTCCACCGATGGGGGCCAGCGTCGTGATCTTCATGGGCCGTCCGTCGGGTCCGACCGGGCGGGGGCCGACGACGGCAGGCCGGCGCCCGGCTACCGCGAGCGCGCGATGGGCTTCGACGAGGCGCGGCACCGTCCCGGCCTCGGGAAGGCTGTCCTGGTCGAGCAGGAACAGGAACGCGCAACCGTGCTCGCCCGCGCGCCGGAGGAGCGCATCGTAGGCCTCGCCCAGGCCGAGGTTCCCGCCGGGCCGCAGGACCGCGAACGCGGTCGGGGCGGCGGCCTCGCGGAGGCGGCTCTCGGCGTCTGCCGCGAGGTCCGAATTCGCGTAGACCACGACCTCGCGGAGGCCGGGCGCGACGGCGGCGACGAGGCGCGCGAGCTCGGCCTCGTCCGGGTGGAACACCACGATCCCCGCGCTGACCGACCCTGCCGACACCGCTCCACCTCGTTTCGCGATCGGGGCTGTGGACGGTTCCGGCTGGGGGCGCAAGCGGATGACGACGGCGGGCGCATCTGCCCGCGAGGGACGACGCCGCCCTTCCTTCTCCCGCAAGGGGAGAAGGGGCGCGGGCCTCAGTCCCCCAACTCATTGGCAGCCCTCCTGGCCTCTGCTAGACGCCGCGGGCCGTCGGGCGGGAGCGAGACACCCGATCCCGCGCCTCGGAGAGCCCGTGCCGTCACCGCCCGTGACCGTCCTCAGCGCGGAGGACCTGCGCCGCGCGCCCTACGCTCACGCCGCGGCCGATCTCGTCGGAGGGCTTCGGCTGTTCGAGCTCTGGGGCGCGATGGCCTGGTTCGACATCGCGCAGCGCTACAGCCGGTCCGTGATCGGTCCGTTCTGGATCACGCTCAGCCTCGCGGGGTTCGTGGGCGGGCTCGGGCTGACCTACGGCACGCTGTTCCGCATCCCGCTCGCCGAGTTCCTGCCGTATCTCGCCGTCGGGATGGTGGTCTGGACCTTCATCTCGGCGACGCTGACGGAGGGCTGCAACGTGTTCGTGCTGGCCGAGGTCGCGATCAAGCAGATGCCGGCGCCGCTCAGCGTGCACGTCTATCGCGTGGTCTGGCGCGGGCTCATCATCTTCGCCCACAACGCGGTCATCGCCGTGCTGGCGCTGCTGCTGCGGCCGCTCGACCTGCTGGCGGGCCTCGTGCCGGCCCTCGTCGGGATGCTGATCGTGTCCGTGAACGCGGTCGGCGCCGCGATCACGCTGGGCACCCTCGGCGCCCGCTTCCGCGACCTGCCGCCGCTCGTCGTGAACGTCGTCGGCATGCTGTTCTTCGTGACCCCGATCCTCTGGCGCGTCGAGAGCCTCGGCGACCGCGCCTGGATCGCGCTCGCGAACCCGATCTACCACCTCGTCGAGCTCGTCCGGGCGCCGCTGCTCGGCGGCCATGCCTCCGGGCTGACCTGGGCCGTGGCACTCGCCTTCACGGCGCTGAACCTCGCGGTCGCCCTCCTGCTCTACGCGCGCTTCCGCTGGCGCATCCCCTACTGGCTGTGAGGGCGCCGGCGTGAGCGCGATCACGGTCGACGCGATCAGCGTCAGCTTCCCGGTCTACGGCGGCGTCGCACGCTCGTTGAAGACCCGGCTGATGATGAGCGCGACCGGCGGCCGCATCGGGTCCGACGTCCGGGCCCGCCGGGTCGTGCAGGCGCTCTCGGACGTCTCGCTCACGGTCCGGCACGGCGAGCGGGTTGCGCTCGTCGGCCATAACGGGGCCGGCAAGACGACGCTGCTCCGGGTCCTGTCCGGCATCTATACCCCGATGGCGGGCCGGATCGTCATCGAGGGCCGGGTCGCGCCGATCTTCGACATCGGTCTCGGCATGGACCCGGACGCGACCGGCTACGACAACATCCGGATCCGGGGCCTCTATCTCGGGCTCTCGCGCCGGGCGATCGAGGCCCGGATGGACGACATCGCGGCCTTCACCGAGCTCGGCCCCTTCCTCGACATGCCGATGCGGACCTACTCGGCCGGCATGCAGACGCGGCTCTCCTTCGCGGTCTCGACGAGCGTCGACCCGGAGATCCTGCTCCTCGACGAAGGCATCGGGGCAGGCGACGCGGCCTTCATGGAGCGCGCGAACGCCCGGCTCCGGGCCTTCGTCGAGCGCTCCGGGATCCTCGTCCTCGCCTCGCACGATGCCGGGCTCCTGGCCCGGCTCTGCACGCGCGCGATCCGGCTCGAGCACGGCAGCGTCGTCGACGACGGGCCGTTCGACGCCGTGATGGACCGCTTTCGGACCGCGGAGGAGGAGGCGCGCGCGACCGCCTCGGCGGCCCACCCTTGATCCCGACGCCGCCGACCGTCCAAGAGGGGCAGAGGGTCCCGGTCGCGGGCTTCGGAGCGGGTGCGTGATGGCGTTCGATACGGGAGCGTTCCGCCGCGCCCTGTCGCAGTTCGCGACCGGGGTCGCGGTGATCACCGCGCGGGGCCCCGGCGACGAGGCCGTCGGGCTCACCATGAGCTCGTTCAACTCTGTCTCGCTCGACCCGCCCCTGATCCTGTTCAGCGTCGACCGCCGGGCGAAGAGCCTCCCGGCCATGCTGGCGGCCGAGGGCTATGCCGTGAACATCCTGAGCCTCGCCCAAGAGGACCTCGCGAACGGCTTCGCCCGGCCGCTGAGCGACAAATGGGCCGACGTCGATCATTCGCCCGGCCTCGCCGAGGCGCCGCTCCTGCACGGGGCGCTCGCGCATTTCGAGTGCGCGCCCTACGCGCATCACGACGGTGGCGATCACATCGTCTTCATCGGCCGCGTCCTGCGCTTCACGGCGCAGGACCGGGGCGAGCCGCTCGTCTTCTTCCGCGGCCGGTATCATGGCGTCAGCGCCGTCGCCGAGCCGGCCCCGCCTCCAACCGTCCCGGCGTCCCCATGAGCGACCCCTCGACCTCCGCCGGCCCGACCCTCGCGACGCTGGCCGACGCGCTGGAGACCGGCCGGACCAGCGCGCGCGAGCTCGCGGAAGCCTGCCTCGCCCGCATCGCCGATCCGGCCGGCGAGGGCAGCCGGACCTTCGTGTCTGTCGCGCCGGAGGCGGTGCTGGCCGTGGCCGATGCGATCGACGCGCTCCGGCGCGCGGGTGCGGCGCCGTCCCGCTACGCCGGCATCCCGATCGCGATCAAGGACCTGTTCGACGTCCGGGGGC
>CAXTKM010000082.1:0-568 GCA_964244795.1 uncultured Enterovirga sp. | reverse complement strand
CAGGTGACCCGGGCCGGGTCCGCCGTGCTGGACGATGCTCCGCCCGCCGCCCGGGACGCGCCCACGATCGCTCGCCTCCGGCGTGCCGGCTTCGTGCTGATCGGGCGCACGAACATGACCGAGTTCGCCTATTCCGGGATCGGCATCAACCCGCATCGCGGCACGCCCCGGAGCCCATGGCGGCGCGAGGTCGGGCATGTGCCCGGCGGCTCCTCGTCCGGCTCCGCGGTCGCGGTCGCCGACGGCATGGCGCATGCCGGGCTCGGCAGCGACACGGGCGGATCGTGCCGGATCCCGGCCGCCTTCACGCGGCTCGTCGGCCTGAAGCCGACCGCGCGCCGGGTGCCGCTCGCCGGCGCGCTGCCGCTGTCGTCGAGCCTCGATTCGATCGGCCCGATCGCACGATCCGTCGCCTGCTGCGCCGCGCTCGACGCGATCCTCGCGGACGAGGCCGAGCCGGACAGGGCCATCGGCTCCGTCCGGGGCCTGCGCCTCGCAGTGCCGACGACCCTCGTGCAGGACGGCCTCGACGACGCGGTCGGGTCCGCCTTCGAGGCGGCGCTCGGCC
>CAXTKM010000081.1:4341-14630 GCA_964244795.1 uncultured Enterovirga sp. | reverse complement strand
CACCCCGGTTCGGGCCTTCGGCCCGACTCGGCCCTCCCCTGCAGGGGAGGGATCAACCGGAGAGCAGAGTGACACCTCACCTCACCACCCTCGCGTCCGGGCTCCGCTTCCCCGAAGGCCCGGTCGCGATGCCGGACGGCTCCGTGCTGCTCGTCGAGATCGAGCGCGGGACCGTGACGAAGGTCGCGCCCGACGGCGCCGTCTCCTACGTGGCGACGCCGGGCGGCGGGCCGAACGGGGCCGCGCTCGGTCCCGACGGCCGGCTCTACCTGTGCAACAATGGCGGCTTCCGCTGGACCCCGGAGGGCGATGCGAGCGGGCTTCGGCCGATCGGGATCGCCGAGGATTATTCGGGCGGCCGGATCGAGGCGGTCGATCTCGCGACGGGCGAGGTCTCCTGCCTCTATCGCGCGTGCGACGGCAGGCCGCTCTGCGGGCCGAACGACCTCGTCTTCGACGGCCAGGGCGGCTTCTACTTCACCGATCTCGGCAAGGTGCGGGAGCGCGACCAGGACCGCGGCGCCGTCTACTACGCGAGGGCGGACGGGAGCTTCATCCGCGAGGTCGGGTTCCCGATGTTCATGCCGAACGGCTGCGGCCTCTCGCCGGACGGCACGACCCTCTACGTCGCCGAGACCGAGACCGCCCGGCTCTGGGCCTTCGCGCTCGCGGGACCGGGCGAGATCCGGCCCGAGCCGTTTCCGTCGCCGCATGGCGGGCGGCTCGTCGCCGGGCTGCCGGGCTACAGCCGCTTCGACTCGCTCGCGGTCGACCGGGACGGCAACATCTGCGTCGCGACGCTGGTCGAGGGCGTCATCACGGTCGTGTCGCCCGACGGCTCCTCCGTCCGCGCCATCGCGATGCCGGAGCGCTGGGTCACGAACATCTGCTTCGGCGGCCCGGACCTCGGGACCGCCTTCATCACGCTCTCGTCCGCCGGCAAGCTCGTGTCGATGCCCTGGGAGCGGCCCGGGCTCGCGCTGCACCACCTGAACCGGTGAGCCCCGTGCCGTCCGTCGGGACGGACCGTCCCGGCGGCGTCGCCCGCGTTCCTTGGCGAGCGACGGAGAGGAAGGCCGGCCGCGCGGCTACCGTCAGGCGTCGGCGTCGGCGAAGGCCTCCTGGGCGAGACGGGTGCTCTCCATCATGGCCGGCACGCCGCAATAGATGCCGACCTGCATGACGATCTCCCGGATCTCGTCCCGCGTGACCCCGTTCCTGAGGGCGCCGCGGCAGTGCAGCTTGAACTCGTGGCCGCGCCCCAGGGCCGACAGCATGGCGAGGTTCAGCATGGAGCGCGTCTTCCGCTCGAGCCCGTCGCGGCCCCAGACGAAGCCCCAGCAATACTCGGTCACGAGCTGCTGGATCGGGGCCGAGAAATCGTCCGCTTTGGCCAGCATCGCCTCGAGGTGGTCGGCGCCGACGACCTCGCCCCGGATTCGTTTCCCCGTCTGAAAGAGGTCGCCCTGAAACTCGGGACGGTCCGCCATGATCGTTCTCCTTCGTGATGTCAGCCGAGCGGGTCGGCGTCGAGCCGGACCGCGATGCCCTCGAGCCCCGGCCCCGAGGCCGGATAGCGCGCGAGCACGAGCGGATCGTGGCCCGGGATGACGTTCGCCCGGTCGCTCGCGAGCTCGTAGAGCCGGCGGTATCCCTCGAGCGTGTCCTCGACGTCGTGGACGAGGTGGAAGGGCCGGCCCTCCTCCATGTTGGCGTAGAAGTGGCTCGCGTCCGACGCGATCACGGTCCAGCCGCGACGCGTCCAGACGCGCACGACCTGCAACCCCTTCGAATGGCCGCCGAGCCGGTGCACCGAGAGCCCCGGCGCGATCTCCCGGTCGCCGTCGTGGAACGTGACCCGTCCCGAAAACACCTTGCCGACCATGTCCACCACGTCCTCCGCCTCGAAGGGGACGCGCAGCACCGGGTGGCCCATGCAGCGGCCGGTGCAATAGGCCATCTCGGAATCCTGCAGGTGGTAGCGGGCGCGCGGGAACAGGCCGTGATTGCCGCAATGGTCGTAGTGCATGTGGCTGAGGATCACGTCCTCGATCGCGTCGGGATCGATCCCGATGCATCGGAGCCCCTCGCCCGGCGAGCGCAGGAACGCGCGCTTGCGCTTGCCGGCCATCGCGGCGTCGAAACCCGTGTCGACGACCACCGTGCGGCCGTTGCCCCGGATCGCCCAGACGAAATAATCGAGCGGCATCGGGGCGTCGTGCGGGTCGCCGCCGAGAAAGTTCTCCCGGCGGGTCGCGGCGGCGTTGTGGGCGTAGCGGATCGCGTGGATTTCGTAGGGTTCGAGGTCGGGCATGACGTTCTCCTGTCTCGTAACGCTCCTCCCGCTCATCCCGGCGAAAGCCGGAACGAGCGGGAGGAGCGTTACGGCGCCTCCGCCTTCCCGACCGTCACGCCCGCCGCTCCCTCGACCAACTCGACGATGCGGGTGAAGTCGCTCTCGGGGCCGAACCGGTCGTTCATCTTCTGCCAGATCGACCGCACGGCCTGCGCGGTCTCGAGGTCGAGGCCCATGCCCTCGGCCTCGTCGAGGCAGAGCCGCACGTCCTTGAACATGAGACCGGTCGAGAAGCCGTAATCGAATCGCCGGTTCAGGATCGATTTCGGGAATTTCTGCGTCGTCGCGGTGTTCTGGCCGGACGAGACGTTGATGACGTCGACCATCACGGCCGGATCGATGCCGGCCTTCACGCCGGCCACGATCGCCTCGGCCGAGATCGCCATCGCGGCGGCCGACATCAGGTTGTTGCAGAGCTTCATCATCTGCGCGGAGCCCGGCGCCTCGCCGATGAAGAACACCTTGCCGATGTGGGACAGCATCGGTTCCAGCCGGTCGAAGGTCGGTCGCGGGCAGGACACCATGACCGCGAGGGTCCCGGCCTTGGCGCCCCCGACGCCGCCGCTGACGGGGCAATCCACGAAGGTGACGCCCCGCTCCTCGAGCCGCGCCGCGATCGCGGCCCCGACCCGAGGCCCGGTGGTCGACAGGTCCACGACCGTCCTGACGGCCGTGCCTCCGGCGAGACCGCCCTCGCCGAGCACGACCCGCTCGACGATGTCCGGCGTCGGCAGGCTGACCAGGACCGTCTCGACCCGCGACGCGACGTCCTCGGCCGAGCCTGCCCGCACCGCGCCCCTCTCCAGGAACGGCCCGATGACGGCGTCGCGCGTGTCGTGCACGACGAGGCCGTAGCCCGCCTCCGCGAGCCGGGAGGCCATCGGGGTCCCCATGTTGCCCAGTCCGATGAAACCGATGGTCTCGGCCATGCCGTCCTCCCTGATAGGCGAGAGCGCCGAACCGCGATGCTCGCCTCGGCGATCGGCGATCGTCGGCCGCGACCATCCCGTGTCGACAGCCGACGTCTCCGATCTCGCCGCCCCTCGACGGCCAGAGTGTCAGACCGTCGGCGATCCAACAATCGCAGTCCTGTCGGCGTCCGTGGTCCTCACGCGATGGCCGACCGGGCGACCGGGCCCGTCTCTTCGGAGACCTGCTCCAGCGACCGCCTCCTGGGCTCGACCCCGAGCAGCGCCACGACCGCGATCTGCACGACGAGAAGCCCGATCATCAGGGTGAGGACGCCGGAGATGCCGTTGCTCTGGAACAGCGACACGACCAGGAAGGGCGTCATGATCGTGGCCCCGCGCCCGAAGGTGTTGCAGATGCCGGACGCCCGCAGGCGCACCTCGGTCGGGAACAGCTCGGGGATGTAGATCGCGAACAGGAGCGCGACCATCACGTAGATCGGGACCGTGAGGGCGAACCCGACGATGGGGAGGAGGACGGGATCGGTCACGTTCGGATACAGGATCCCGAAGCCGATCGCGACCACGGAGGCCCCGATGATCGTCGGCTTCCGGCCCCAGCTATCGGCCGTGAAGGCGCCGATCGCGGCCCCGATCGGCGCCCCGATGCTCATCAGGAGCGTGTAGCCGAACGAGGTCGCGACGCTGAGCCCCTGCTTGATGAAGAACGTCGGCAGCCACGTCACGAACCCGTAGACGAGCGTGTTGATGACGATGAGCGTGACGCAGCCCACCACCATCCGGCCGAGGAGCGGCGGCGCGAACAGGTCGCCGAGCGCCGTGCGGACCGGCGCCGCGGCTGTGACGGCGGGCAACGGCAGCGTTCCGCCCTTCGCGGCTTCCGCCTCGATGGCGAGAAGCAGCGCCTCCGCCTCCGCGGTCCGGCCGACGGATTCGAGCCAGCGCGGCGATTCCGGCAGGTTCTTGCGGAGGTACCAGACGATCAGGGCGCCGACGCCCCCGATGACGAACATCGCCCGCCAGCCGAAGATCGGGATCAGCACGAGCCCGGTCAGCGAGGCGATCGGCAGGCCCATGATGACGAAGACCGCCATCATGCCGAGCCAGCGTCCGCGCGACCGGGCCGGCACGAACTCGGTCATCGTGGAATAGCCGACCACGTTCTCGGCCCCGAGGCCGATCCCGATGATGAACCGGAGCGCGATCAGCACCGTCATGTTCGGCGCGAAGGCGGCCGCGATCGACGCGAAGCCGAAGATCAGGAGGTTGAACTGGTAGGTGAAGCGCCGCCCGTAGCGGTCGCCCAGGAAGCCCGTCATGAACGACCCGATCATCATGCCGAGAAAGGTCGCGGACACGAACAGGGCGTTCTCGGGGAGCGTCGAGAAGCCCGTGCTGAGGGCCGAGCCGAGAACCGTCCCGGCGATGTAGATGTCGAAGCCGTCGAAGAACATCCCGATCCCGATCAGCCACATGACCCGGTAGTGGAACGATCCGATCGGCAGGCGGTCGAGACGCGCGCCTGAGTTCACCTGTCCGGCCATGACCATCCTCCTGTCCTTCTTTCGTTGTCCGGCGACGCGTCCCGCTATCGGGAGCGGGCCGGGTGTCTTGGTTCCGTGCCGTCGAGGACGATCGCCGCCCGCGAGAGCGCCGCCATGATGCGGCGTTCGGCGCGCGCGACATGGTCGTGGAGAAGACGCGCCGCGCGGCGCCCGTCGCGGGCCTGCACGGCGTCGATGATCGCCTCGTGCTCGGCCACGAGCTCGGCCGGATCGCGCCCGACGATGCTGTCCAGGCTGACGTTCGTCAGCCGATCGGACTGCTCGACGATCTCCCGGGCCGTCGCGGCCATGCGGCGGTTGCCGCAAAGGCCGGCGAGCGCGACGTGGAACGCGCGATTGTACGAGATGAAGGCCGCAGGCGTGCCGGGCACGAGGTGCCGGAACGCGTCCAGCGACGCGAGCTGCTCGTCGCTCGCGAGCCCGCAGGCCTCGCGCGCGCAGGCTGGCTCGAGGACCAGCCGGAACGCCATGAGCTCGCGCGCGTCGGCGACGGACACCGGGCGCACCTGGTAGCCCTGCCGGGGCAGGACCGTGACCAGCCGCTCCTGCTCGAGCCGCAGCAGAGCCTCCCGGACGGGCTGCCGGCTGACCTCGTAGCGGGCCGCGAGGTCGCCCTCCCGCAGATCCTGCCCGGGCGCGATTCGACAGGAGAGGATCTCCGTCCGGATGGCGTCGTAGATGTTGGTTCGAAGAAGCATGGATCGATCAGCCCTTCCCACATTGCGCGGGCTGATATTTCACGTCAATGGAGTGTCGCGCGGCGGCAGACCGGATTTTTGCAGAGCGCGAGAGGAGCACCGGCTTCATGGACTTCTCGAAACATATCAGGGTCGCGGGCGACACGACATCGGTCGGCGTCGTCGGGTCCGGGCCGGCGCTGTGGCTCCTGCATTCGCTCCTGGCCGATCGCGACAGCTTCGCGCGGGTCGTCGAGCCGCTGGCGCGGCATTTCACCGTCCATTGCCCGGAGCTGCCGGGCTTCGGCGGCTCGGCGCGGCCCGAGGGCGGCCTCGCGGCCGTCGCCGACCGGATGGCGGAGGCGATCGGGACCGTCTCGTCCGAGCCCGTGCTCGTGCTCGGCAACGGCTATGGCGGGTTCGTGGCGCTCCAGATGGCGATCCGCCATCCCGGGATCGCCCGTCGTCTCGTTCTCGCCGATTGCGGAGCCTGCTTCTCCGAGCCCGGGCGACAGGCGTTCCGAAACATGGCGGCGGGCGCCGCCAAGGGCGGCCCGGAGGCGATCGCCGCGGTCGCGATGCGGCGGCTGTTCGCGCCGGCCTTCCAGGCCGCCCATCCCGAGATCATGACCGAGCGTCTCGCGGCCTTCCTGAAGACCGACACCGACGTCCTGGTCGACGCGTGCCGATCCCTCGCGGAGCTCGATCTCCTGTCCGATCTCGCACGGGTGACGGTGCCCGTCCTGGTCCTGGTCGGCGAGGAGGACGAGGCGACGCCTCCCCCGATGTCGCGGGAGCTGGCCGCCGGCCTGCCGGACGCGACGCTGCACATCCTTCAGGGATGCGCCCACGTTCCGCAGCTCCAGGCACCGGCTCTCTTCCTCGATCGGGTTCTCCCGTTCCTCACGCGACCGGAAGCGGTGTAATGATCGACGCATGGTGGCAGGAGCCGTAACGGCCGGAGGGCCGATCATCGTCTTCGACGCGCTGTGCGTCCTGTGCTCGGCCAACGCCCGATTCGTGCTGCGGCACGATCGGGACCGCCGCTTCCGCCTCGCCTCCATGCAGGGTCCCGTCGGGGCCGAGCTGTTTCGGGCGCACGGCATCGACCCCGCCTCCCCCGACACCATCATCGTGGTCGACGGCGACCGCGTGTGGCGCGATTCCGATGCGGTCCTCGCGATCTACGCCGGATGCGGCTGGCCCTGGCGCGCCCTCGCGGTCGCGCGGTTCGTCCCGCGCCCGGTCCGCGACGTCGTCTATCGCTGGGTGGCCCGCAACCGGTATCGCATCTTCGGCCGGCGGGAGACGTGCTGGCTGCCCTCGGCCGCCGATCGCGACAGGGTCCTGTGAGCACGATCCTGGTGCTCGGCGGTTACGGCGGGTTCGGGGCGCGGCTGTCCCGCCGTCTCGCGACCGCGGGCCACGAGGTCCTGGTCGCGGGCCGCGACCTCGAACGCGCGACCCTCTTCTGCGCCGCCACCCCCGGCTCCCGGCCGGTCCGGGCCGATCGAAACGGGGACATCGGCACGGTCCTGGCGCAGCTCCGCCCCCGGCTGCTGATCGATGCGGCGGGACCCTTCCAGGGCAGCGGCCATCACGTCGTCGCGGCCTGCATCGCGGCCCGCGTTCCCTACCTCGACCTCGCGGACGGCCGAGCCTTCGTGACCGGCATCGCAGGTTGTGATGCCGCCGCGCGTGCGGCCGGCATCCCGGTCATCGCCGGCGCGTCGAGCGTGCCGGCCCTGTCCGGCGCGGCCGTCAGGCATCTCGCGCGCGGAATGGACAGGGTCACGGCGGTCGAGATGTCGATCAGCGCGTCGAACCGCGCCGCGGCAGGCCCCTCCGTCGGGGCCGCCATCCTGAGCTATGTCGGGCAGCCGATCCGCCTCTGGCGCGGGCAGCGGCCCGGAACCGGCTTCGGCTGGCAGGAGCTGCGGCGCGAGCGCTTCGAGATGCAGGACGGCACCTCCCTCGGCCCCCGCTGGGTGGCGCTCGCCGACATCCCGGACCTCGATCTCCTGCCTGGCCGGCTGCCCGGCCGGCCGGCCGTCACCTTCCTGGCCGGGACCGAGCTCGCCGGCCAGACGATCGGGCTCTGGCTCGCGAGCTGGCCGGTGCGCTGGCGCTGGCTCCCGTCGTTGCGCGGCCTCGCCCGGTGGCTCTCGCCCCTGCAGAGGCTCACGGCGCGCCTGGGAACGGACCGGTCCGGCATGGTCGTCCGGCTGTTCGGGCTTGCCGGAGGCCGCCGCGTCGAGCGACGCTGGACGCTGATCGCGGCGGACGGTCACGGGCCGGAGATTCCGACGCTCGCGGCCGCGATCCTGGCCGAGCGGATCGTCGCGGACCAAGTCGTATCGGCAGCGCTCACGCCCGGAGCGCGCGACGCCGGCACGGCTCTCGACCTCGCGGATTTCGAGCCGAGCTTCGCCCGCCTGTCGATCCGCCACGAGATCGTCGAGGTCCCGCAGCCGGACGCGCTCTACGCCCGGGTCATGGGCACCCGGTTCGCGGCGCTGGCGCCGGCGGTCGGCGCGATCCACGGCGTCCTCCGGGATGCCGGCGCGAGCGGGCGCGCCGTCGTCACGCGCGGCAGCCACCCGCTCGCGCGGCTGGTCGCCGCCCTCCTCCGGTTTCCAGAAGCCGGCGAGCACGCGCTCCACGTGTCCTTCGTCGAGCACGGCGGCGTCGAGCGGTGGACGCGCGACTTCTCGGGCCGCCTCTTCAGCAGCCATCTGTCGCAGGACGGCCCCTGTATCGTCGAGCGGTTCGGCCCGCTCCGCTTCCGCTTCGACCTGGCGAACGACGGGACCGGGCTCTCCATGCTGATGCGCGGCTGGTCCTTCGCCGGGCTGCCCCTGCCGCTCGCGCTGGCGCCCCGATCCGAGGCGCGCGAATGGGAGGAGGCCGGCCGTTTCCGTTTCGACGTCGCGATCGCCCTGCCGCTGATCGGCACGGTCGTGCGGTATCGCGGTTGGCTCGAGGCCCTCGGCTCGGTGCCGTCCGGAGCCGCGGATCGCCGGAGCGATGCCTGAGCCGTCCGCGTATCGGCCCTCTCACCGAGCGTAGGACGCCTCCGGGCTGTTGCCGTAGGCGCCGAGCTCGTTCGTCCGGCCGGCCCGCTCCGGGTTCCGGTCAGCCCTGCCGGTGCCCCGGCCGAGGGCCGGGCTCGTGGCCGGACCCGGCACGGGGCCCGCCGGCGTCCAATATCCGGCGGTCGAGCTCAGATGGACATCGCCCCGGGCGGGATCGACGAAGAGCGGGTCGGTGGGCGGCATGATGCCGGGGCCGAAGCTCGGCGACATCTTCTGCTTCGCGTGCTCGGTCTGCACCATGGAATGCGACACCGTGATCTTGGCCGTCCCGCAGCCCTTGTCGCAATAGGTCGCGAAGTCCTTGCCCGGCGCGTTGCCCCAGAACAGCGCGTTGGTGAATGCGTAGGTCGCGACCGGGTCCGAGCCTTTGGTGATGAGAACGCCGACGCCGGGCGTCTTGCAGTCCGGCTCGAGCGCGCCGACGACCGTGACGTGGTCGAAGGTCGCCCGGCTCGGCACGGCGTCGTCCTCGCCGCCGTCGAGCAGGATGTTGCCGCCGCAATTGCCGATGTAGATCTCGTTCTCGCTCGCGCAGGTCGCGGCGTCGTCGCAGAAGAAGCCGCCGCCCGAGTTGCCGGCCCGGTTGCCGCGGTAGACGTTCCAGCTCATCTTCGCGTTCGTGAGATGTCCGCCCGAGGTCCATGCCCCGACATAGAGCCCGCCGCCCCATTGCGTGACGCGGTTGTTGGTGAAGAGATTGCCGGTGACGGTGAGCGTCTTGCCGAAGAGATAGAACCCGCCGCCATGCGCCGAGTCGGGCTCGGTGCCGGCGTTCTCGTCGACGAGGTTGCCTGAGACCAGGACCACGCTGCTCTTGACGTCGTCGTACAGGTAGCCGCCGCCGCCGCGCCCGCAGGCGTTCTTGCGGATCACGTTGCCACCGATCGTGCCGGAGACGTTGTTCAGCGAGAACGCCGCGCCGACCAGCTTGGGGTCCGGGCAGACGTTGCCGTGGATGTGGTTGTTCGTGACGTCGAAGCGCTGCGGCTCGTAGAAGTTCCTGACGATGGCCTGGCCGTAGCCGGTGATCTCGAAGCCGTCGATCGCGGTCAGGACGTCGCCCTTCGGCCCCGGATCGTCGATCCGGAGGAAGGAGCCGCCGCGTCCTTGAGCCCTCGACACATAGGCGGCGGAGTCGCGAACCTTGAAATCGGCGCCGCGCTTGAAGCCGCCGGCCAGCGTGAAAGGCTTCTCGCCGGGCTTGATCTGCTCGGCATAGACCCCCTCCGCGACGCAGATGATCGCGCCGGGCCGAGCGGCCGCGACGGCGGCCGCGATGGTCCGGTGCGGCTGCGAGGCCGTCCCCGTGCCGCCGCCCGCGGCGTCGACGAAGCTCGTGCAGGCCGGGATCGTCGTCGTGCGGGCGATCGTGACGGCGCGCGGCACGCCCGCCGTCGGCCCGACGCCCCCGCCGGGCGGCTCGGACGAGGAGCGGTTGCCGGGTGGCGGAGGCGGCTGGGCAGGAGGCGCGGCAGCGGGCGGGGGCGGCGGCACGGCCGGTGGCGCGGGGCCGGCGGCCGCGCGACCGCCGGCCGCGATCGGCCCGAGATCGACCGGTGCGGTCCGGATCACGCCATAGCGATCCGCCGGCGCCCCCGGGGAGAGAGCGCCTCTGGCCAGGAAGGGCGCGCCCGCGGCCGGCCGGAGGTCGTTCGGGTCTCGGTTCA
>CAXTKM010000081.1:0-4331 GCA_964244795.1 uncultured Enterovirga sp. | reverse complement strand
TAGAGGTTGTCGCGTTTCACGTTCTCGCCGACGGTGCCTTCGACCTCGACCAGCACGGCCGACGGATTGGCCGCCGTCCCGTTCGGCTGGATGCCGACCACGACGTTGTTCGCGAACTCGTTCCGGGTCGAATGACTGCTGAACTGGACGCCGTGCCGGCCGGTCGAAACGAACAGGTTGTGCAGGATCCTGTTCTCGCGCGAGCCGAGCTTCGGGTTGTCGGTCTCCTGCCAGAAGCTGACGTTGTGGCGGGTGTTGAAGCCGAAGACATTGTTGCGGATCAGGCTGCGGCGAACGCTGGTGAAGTTCGCACCCGGACCAGGATTGTGGTGGAAGTAGTTGGAGTCGATCAGGAGATAGTCGCTCGCACCCTGGCCGCCTTCGCCCTCGCCCGCATAGGCATCGCAGCGGGGGTCGGTGACCGGGACGCCGTTCTCCTTGCAGGTCTCGTTCGGGCTCGCATTGACCTGGAAGTCGCTGCGCGGGTTGTTGAAGGTCTCGTTGAAGCGGACGATGTTCCAGTCGCTGCCGTTGCTGATGTAGAGGCCGTGCCCGTCTCCCGGCCCGGCGTTGTAGCCGCGGTTGCGCTCCCACACGACCCAGTCGGCCTGGCCCGAGAAGAACGCGTCGGCGTTCTGGTCGTGGCTGTCGCAGTCGATCACGGCCACGCCGCGCGAATGCTCGCTCGCCGGAAAGCCCGCCCCGACCGCCCGGACCCCGAACCGTCCGCCGACGAGCTCGAACCCGTCGATCGCGACGTAATCCGCAGCCTCGAAGTTGAAGCAGGTCTGGCGGCCGCTGCCGCAGCACGTGACGGTGACGCCGAGCGAGCGGTCCTCCTTGCGCTCGGCATAGAGGACGATCGGCTGGTCGTAGGTTCCGCTCAGCTCCTTCCCCAGCTCGAAGCAGCCGCGGTAGGCGCCGCGGTTGAAATGGATCAGCGTGCCGGGCTTCGCGGCCGCGATCGCGGCCGTGACGGAGGCCGGCCTGTCGCGGGCAGTGCCGTCGCCCCGGCCGTCGGGGCTGACATAGATCGTCGTCGACGGTCGCCAGCTCGGGTCGGTGTAGTAGCGGTTGAAGCGCTCCTCGAAGCCCATATAGCGGCCGCCTCGGGCGACTGCCGGACGGGTCGGGTCCGTGGGCGGCACGCCCGGGTCGGGGGAACCGGAGGCCGGGACGGCCCTGGCCGGAGTGGCGCGTGCCGCGGGTGCGGGAGCCGAGGGAGCTGCCGGGGCGGCGGGCGCCGCGACGGCCGGTACGGGGGGCGCGGGAGCGGGAGCCGGGGCCGCCCTCGGGGCGGGAGCGGCCGGCGGCGGCCCGGCCACGGCGGGCGGCTGTACGGGCGGACGAGTCGCCTGGGCCGGGGCGTCGGCCGGAAGGACGGGCGCGCCGGCCTCGTTCAGCCGCTTGACGTAGGCGCGCGCGAGGTCGGCGTAGAAGCCCGTCCGATAGCGGGACAGGAAGGCCTGCCAGGCATCGATCGTCCCGAGGGTCCGGGCCGCCTCGAAGGCGTCCCTCGCGGCAGGGTCCTGTTCCTGTGCGGAGGCGACGCCGACGAAGGGCGGCAGCCCTGGAGGGAAGCAGGACGGCGCCGCCACCACGGTCGCGCCGAGCAGAACAGCGAGGAACCGGCGCTTCATGCGCGTCCTTCCCATCGAGCCGGAAGGGGCTGACGGCCCGGCTGTTAACTTCGGATTACGTGGACCCTGCTGGCGGAAGTCAAGATTTGGCCCGGCAACGACTGCGGCTCCCGGTGGCGGTCATCCCCGGGCCGAGCGCAGGGCCTGCCACACCCGCTGCGGCGATGCCGGCATGTCGAGATGGGTGACGCCGTGGACGGACAGGGCGTCCACGACGGCGTTGAGCACGGCCGGAAGGGCCCCCACCGTGCCGGCCTCGCCCGCACCCTTGGCGCCGAGCGGGTTCTTGAGGGTCGGCACCGCGTGGCCGATCACGCCGAGCGGCGGAAGGCTCGTCGCGCGCGGCATCCCGTAATCCATGAACGAGCCGGTCACGAGCTGCCCTGCGTCGTAGAGGATCGTCTCCGACAGCGCCTGACCGACGCCCTGCGCGACGCCGCCATGCACCTGGCCCTTGACGAGCATCGGGTTGATCATGGTCCCGACGTCGTCGACGACGAGATAGCTCACGACGTCGACATGCCCGGTCTCGGGATCGATCTCGACCTCGCAGACGTGGCAGCCGTTCGGGAAGGTCGCCTCCTCGGGCGTGATCACCGCGAGGGCCGCGAGGCCGCCGTCCCGGCCGGGCCCGAGCCTCGCCGACATGTAGCTCGCCTTCGCGACCTCCTCGATCCGGACCGCCCGGTCCGTGCCGTCGACGAAGAACCGCCCCTCGGCGAACCGGACGTCGCCCTCCGCCGCCTCGAGGAGATGGGCCGCGAGGCGCGATCCCTGCTCCACGATGCGGTCCGCCGCCCGGGCGACGGCCGCGCCGCCGGCCATCATCGAGCGCGACCCGAAGGTGCCCTTTCCGTGGACCACGAGGTCGGTGTCGCCCTCCACGATCCGGACGCGCGCCGGGTCGAGGCCGAGGAGGCTGAGGAGGATCTGGCGGAACGCGGTCTCGTGGCCCTGCCCCTGGCTATGGGTGCCGAGAAGGAGGGTCGCATCGCCGCCAGGGTCGAAGCGGATCTCCGCGCCCTCCTCGTTCGGCTGCCGGAACGGACCGCCTGCGATCTCGATCGGGTTCACGACCGCGATGCCCCGGAGCTTGCCTGTCCGGGCGGAGGCGGCCCGGCGGTCCGGGAACCCGGCCCAGTCCGCGGCCGCCAGGGCCTTGTCCATCACCTCTTCGAAGGCGCCGGAATCGTAGGTGAAGACGAGGCCGGTCTTGAACGGCATGGCGTCCGGCGGGATCAGGTTGCGGCGGCGGAGCGCGACGCGGTCGATCCCCATCTCGGCCGCCGCGACGTCGATGATGCGCTCGATCGCGTAGCTCGCCTCCGGCCGGCCCGCCCCGCGATAGGGCGCGGTCGGCTGCGTGTGCGTGTGGACGCCCCTGACCTCGGCCGAGATCGCGGGCGTCCGGTAGACGCCGGCCAGGCCGCCGAGGTTGTTCGTCGAGGAATGCGGGGTGTTGAACCCGAGATAGGCGCCGAGATTGGCGATCGTCGTGACCCGGAGCGCCAGGAACCGGCCCTCGGCATCGAGCGCGAGCTCGGCCGTCGAGACGTTGTCCCGGGCATGGAAGTCCGACAGGAACGACTCGCTCCGGTCGGCGACCCAGCGCACCGGTCGCCCGATCCGCTTCGCGGCGTAGAGCACGAGCCCGTATTCGGGGAAGGGGCTGCCCTTCATCCCGAACGCCCCTCCGACATCCGGCGAGACGACCCGGAGCTGCCGCTCCGGCACGCCGAGCAGGAGCGCGAGCTCCTCGCGAACGGAATGCGGCTTCTGGGTGCCGCACCAGAGCGTGTAGCGGCCGTCGGACTGATCGTGGCTGCCGATGGCGTTCCTGGGCTCGATCGGGTTCGCCGAGACGCGCGTCACGCGGAAATCGACCCGGGCGACATGGTGCGCGACCGCCATCGCGCGCGCGACGGCGTCCGCATCGCCGAGCCGGAACAGGAAGGCCACGTTGTCCGGCACCTCGTCCGGCCACACACCCGGCGCGCCGGGCAGGACCGCGTCCGCGACGTCGGTGACGCTGTCCCCCGGCTCGTATTCGACCGCAACGAGATCGGCGCCGTCCCGGGCCGCGAGCGCGGTCTCGGCGACCACGGCCGCGACGGCGTCACCCACGAAGCGCGCCGCCTCGGCCGCGAGGATGCGGTACGGGGGCTGGACCATCGGCGATCCGTCCGGGCGCTGCCGCGAGACGATGCTGCGGAGCGTGCCGAGCCCGTCCGCGAGGAGATCGGCGCCGGTCAGGACGGCGATGACGCCCGGGACCGCGAGCGCCGCGGCCGTGTCGACCGCGACGATCCGGGCCGCCGCGTGCGGAGACCGGACCACGACGAGGTGCGCGCAATCGGCGAGCCGCAGGTCGTCCGTGTAGCGGCCGAGCCCCTGGACGAAGCGGACGTCCTCGACGCGGGGCGAAGACGTGCCGATGCCGCCGATGTCGTTCTCGGGTGAGGTCATTGGGTCGGTGTCCTCGTCGAAGTCGGGCTTGAACGATGTTCCTGGATCACCGACAGCCACTCTCGAAACCTATGCACGAACACCGGCCGTCATTCCGGGGCTCGCGAAGCGAGAGCCCGGAACCCATAAGCGCTGACGATAGCAGCGCTGACACCGCGCGAGTCACGGTTGACGGCGTCAGCGTTTATGGGTTCCGGGCTCGGCTTCGCCGCCCCGGAATGACAG
>CAXTKM010000080.1:2184-14778 GCA_964244795.1 uncultured Enterovirga sp. | reverse complement strand
GCCGCGTTCCACCCCGCCCTCCCGCGTCGCGGGAAGGGCGGGGCGAGCCTCAGGCGTCCTTCAGGCGAGCGGGAGCCTGCAGCGGGCCGTCCAGGATCAGGCGATCGCTCTCGTCCTTGAGGGCGACACCGGTGACCCCGCGCCGCATGGCTTCGGCGACAAGCCACGCGATGCGATGGGCCGCCTCCTCGGAGGTCATGCCGCCCGGCCGAATGTTCGACAGGCAGTTGCGCTCCGCATCGGTCCGCCCGACTCGGGGCGCGAGCGTGAGATAGGCGCCGAGGCTGTCCGGCGCCGAGAGGCCCGGCCGCTCGCCGATCAGGATGAGCACCGCCCGGGCCCGCAGGGCCGCGCCGATCTCGTCGCCGAGCGCGACGCGCGCCTGAGTCGCGATCGTGACGGGGCCGAGCGACCAGCCCGCCACCGTGGCGAGAGGCCGAAGTGCCGCCAGCAGCGGCGCCGCGTGACGGCCGGCGGCCGGGGCCGAGAGGCCATCCGCCACCACGATCGCGAGATCGCACGCCTCCCTCGCGGCCCCACCGACGACGTCGCGTGAACCCAACGCGAGCCGCCGACCGAGGTCCGGCCGCGCGAGATAGGTCGCCCGGTCGGGCGCGGCGCTCTCGGCCCGGCAGGTCGCGAAGCCGAGAGCCCGGATCGCATCTTCCAGGGGCGCGACGTCGAGGGCTGCGTGCACGGCGTCGCGGGCGCGCGCATGGGCCAGCCCGAAGCGCAGGACCTCCCGGGTCGGCACGGCGTGGCCGGCGCGCCCGAGCGCGATCCGGGCCGGCGTGAAGCGCCGGAGCTCGGCCCAGGGATCCTCCGGCCCGCTCACGCCGCGAGCGCCAGAAGCGGGTGGTCGGGGCCGGGAAGCCGCGGCCGCAGGCTTTCGTCGAGGAGGCCCATCCGGAGGAGCCAGGCCTCGAACTCCGGCGCGTGCCGGAGCCCGAGCGTCTCGCGCAGGTAGAGCGCGTCGTGGAAAGACGTCGACTGGTAGCCGAGCATCACGTCGTCGGCGCCCGGCACGCCCATGACGTAGCTGACGCCCGCCGCGCCGAGCAGCGTCAGCAGCGTGTCCATGTCGTCGCCGTCGGCCTCGGCGTGGTTCGTGTAGCAGACGTCGCAGCCGAGCGGCACGCCCATCAGCTTGCCGCAGAAATGGTCCTCGAGCCCGGCGCGCGTGATCTCCTTGCCGTCGAACAGGTATTCCGGCCCGATGAAGCCCACCACCGTGTTGACGAGAAGCGGCGAGAAGGCCCGGGCGACCGCGTAGGCGCGGGCCTCCAGGGTCTGCTGATCGACGCCGGCATGCGCCTCGGCCGAGAGGCAGGAACCCTGGCCGGTCTCGAAATACATCGCGTTCCGGCCGACCGTGCCCCGGCCCAGCGAGGCCGCGGCCTCCTCGGCCTCGCGCAGGATCGCGAGCGTCACCCCGAACGAGCGGTTCGCGGCCTCGGTCCCGGCGATGGACTGGAAGACGAGGTCGACCGGCACGCCCGCCTCGATCAGCCCGATCGTCGTCGTGACGTGGGTCAGCACGCAGGACTGCGTCGGGATCGCGTAGCGGTCGATCACGGCGTCCAGCATCCGGACCATGTCGCCGATCGCGGCCGGCGAGTCCGAGGCCGGGTTGATCCCGATCACGGCGTCCCCGCTGCCGTAGAACAGCCCGTCGACGATCGAGGCCATGATGCCCCGGAGGTCGTCCGTCGGGTGGTTCGGCTGGAGCCGGACGGCCAGCGTTCCGGGCAGGCCGATCGTGCTCCGGAAGCGGGTCACGACGCGGCATTTCCGGGCGACCGCGACGAGGTCCTGGTTCCGCATCAGCTTCGAGACCGCGGCCGCGACCTCAGGCGTGATCCCGGGCGCGAGCGCCGCGAGATGCGCCGCATCGCAGGCCGGCGAGAGCAGGTGCTCGCGGAAGTCGCCCACAGTCATGGACCGGATCGGCGCGAAGGCCGGCGCGTCGTGCCTGTCGAGGATGAGACGGGTCACCTCGTCCGTCTCGTAGGGGATCGGCGGGTCGTCGACGATCGCCGAGAGCGGCAGGTCGGCCAGCGCCATCCTGGCCGCGACCCGCTCTTCCTGCGTCGCGGCCGCGAGCCCGGCGAGGCGGTCTCCCGAGCGGGCCGGCGTCGCCCTCGCGAGGAGGGTTTTCAGGTCCGGGAAGGCGTAGGTCGTCAGGCCGACCTGCTGGCGGAAGCTCAACGTGGCACGCTCCGGCTCAGGCTCCCGCCCGTCGAGGCGTCCGGCCAAGGTGCGCCGTCGTCGCGAGGCTGGTCAACAGCGCGCGCCGTTGCTATCGTAATCGATAGCCGAGGTGGGCGATGGCACAGGTCCTGATACGCAACGTGGCCGAGGACACGGTCGAGAGCTACCGGCAGAAGGCGCGGATCAAAGGCATCTCGCTCGAGCAGGAGCTCCGGAACCTCTTGGAGGCGAACAAGCCCTTCACGCCGGCCGAACGGGTGGAGGTCTCGCGGGCGATCCGAGGCATGCAGGCCCGCATCGCGCCCTCCGTGCCTCTCGCCGAAATCCGAGAGGGTCTGGAATGACGGACGCATTCGTCGTCGACGCGAGCGTGGCGGTGAAGTGGTTCGTCACGGAGGACGCGAGCGACAGGGCGGAAGACCTGCTGAGGTCGAATCTCGACCTGCACGCGCCCCGCCTGTTGAAACTCGAGCTTGCCAACGCGTTGCGGAAGAACGCCGAGAAGACGTTCATCAGTCGCGATCAGGCGGTGGACGGTTTGGCCAGCGTCTCGCGAACGATCGGACGGTGGCATGACCTGGACGACGTTTTGCCCCGGGCATTCTCCTGGGCATTGAGGTACGATCATCCCGTGTATGACTTCTGCTATCTCGCCCTTGCGGAAAAGCTCGGGCTCCGGATGGTGACGGCGGACGAGGCGTTCCTGCGGTTGATCGTAGGCGAGGCCGAAGCCAAGCTCGCCGTCTCCCTGCAGGACGCGTCATGACCCTCTTCGCCCTGCCGGAAGACCAGATCGCGATCCGCGACATGGCCAGGGGCTTCGCGGCCGACGCGATCGCTCCGCACGCGCTCGCCTGGGACGAGCACAGGCATTTTCCGGTCGACGTGATGCGGGAGGCGGCAGCGCTCGGCATGGGCGGCGTCTACGTGCGCGAGGACGTCGGCGGATCGGGCCTCAGCCGGCTCGACGCCGCGCTGATCTTCGAGGCGCTCGCGACCGGCTGCCCGACCGTGTCGGCTTACCTGTCGATCCACAACATGTCGGCCTGGATGATCGACCGTTACGGGTCGGAGGAACAGCGTGCGCGCTGGCTGCCCGGCCTCTGCACGATGGAGCTGCTCGCGAGCTACGCGCTGACCGAGCCCGGCTCCGGCTCGGACGCGGCCGCGCTCAGGACCACGGCCCGTCTCGACGGCGACGATTATGTCCTGAACGGCTCGAAACAGTTCATCTCCGGCGCCGGGGCCGGCGACATCTACGTCGTCATGGTCCGGACCGGGGGCGAGGGTCCGTCCGGCATCTCGACGATCGTCGTGCCGGGCGACGCGCCGGGCCTCTCGCTCGGGCCGAACGAGCGCAAGATGGGCTGGAACGCGCAGCCGACCCGGCAGGTCGTGTTCCAGGACTGCCGGGTGCCGGTCGCGAACCGTCTCGGCCCGGAGGGGATCGGCTTCAAGATCGCGATGGCCGGGCTCGACGGCGGGCGCCTCAACATCGGGGCCTGCTCGCTCGGCGGCGCGCAGGCCGCGCTCGACAAGGCGGTCGCCTACATGCGGGATCGCAAAGCCTTCGGGAAGCGGCTCGACGAATTCCAGGCGCTGCAGTTCCGGCTCGCCGACATGGCGACCGAGCTCGAGGCGGCCCGCGCCCTCCTCTATGCGGCCGCGGCTGCCTACGACCGCGGCGACCCGGACGCGACCCCGCGCTGCGCGATGGCGAAGCGCTTCGCGACCGATGTCGGCTTCACGGTCGCGAACGACGCCCTCCAGTTGCACGGCGGCTACGGCTACCTGTCCGAGTACGGCATCGAGAAGATCGTCCGCGACCTCAGGGTGCACCAGATCCTGGAGGGCACGAACGAGATCATGCGGGTGATCATCGCGAGGGGGCTGGTCGGGCGAGCGTGAGCGGGAGAGACCCGGCGCGTTACCTCTCCCTCCCGGGAGAGGGGGCGCGGCGAGTCTCTCAGAACAGCGCGAGCTGCGCGGTCTCCTTCGCCGGTGGCGCGAAAAGGTCGGTTCGCAGCGACGTCCGCTCCGTGTTGAAGCCGAGGCGCGCGGCCGCGGACTCGAAGCGGCGGCCGATCATCCAGGCATAGGGGCCGACGCCCGTCTGCCGCTGGCCCCATGCCGCATCGTAGAGTTCGCCGCCGCGGGTGCTTTCGACGAGGGAGAGCACGTGCTTCATCCGGTCCGGGTAGGTCTCGGCCAGCCAGTCTCGGACGATGCCCTTCAGCTCGTGCGGGAGACGCAGGAGCACGTAGCCGGCTTCGCGCGCACCGGCCGCGTAGGCGGCCCGCAGGATGCCCTCGATCTCGTGGTCGTTGATCGCCGGGATCACGGGCGCGACCAGGACCGTCACCGGGATCCCGGCTTCGGCCAGGATCCGGATCGTCGAGAGCCGCTTCGTCGGCGACGCGGCGCGCGGCTCCATCCGGCGTGCGAGCCGAGGGTCGAGCGTCGTCACCGAGATCGCGACCTTGGCGAGGCCGCGCTCTGCCATCCTGGCCAGGATGTCGATGTCGCGCGTGACGAGCGCCGACTTCGTCACGATGCCGACCGGGTGGTTCGCGCCGTCCAGCACCTCCAGGATCTGCCGGGTGATCCGATACCGCTTCTCGATCGGCTGATAGGGATCGGTGTTCGTCCCGAGCGCCATGGTGCGAGGCTCGTAGCCCTTCGCCCCGAGCTCCTTCTTGAGGAGCTCGGCCGCGTTCGGCTTCGCGAACAGCTTCGTCTCGAAATCGAGCCCCGGCGAGAGTCCCTGATAGGCGTGGGTCGGGCGGGCGAAGCAGTAGACGCAGCCATGCTCGCAGCCCCGGTAGGGGTTGATGGAGCGGTCGAAGCCGATATCCGGCGAGTCGTTCCGCGTGATGATCGTGCGGGGCTTCTCGAGCGTCACCTCGGTCCGGATCGGGTCCGCCTCGTCGGGCAGGTCCCAGCCGTCATAGGCGCGCTCGCGTCCGATCGGCTCGTAGCGGCCGTCCGGGTTCGACCCCGCGCCGCGCCCGTGGCGCCGTTCCGTCTCGACGCCCTGATAGGTCCGGGCCTCCGGCCGTCGCCTGTCGATGACGGGCTGCGGAAACCGCGCCGGCGACGCGACCTTCGCGTCCGGCGTCGCGCGCTTCAATCGCATCTCGGCCATGGGACCCTCCCGGCGAATCGCGCCGCTCTGTTGTCCTAGACTAGAACATAACAGGAACAACTCAAGCCGGTCGCGCGATTCCTCGTCGGATGGGAGAGGTTTCCGCGTCAGCCTTTCCGGCGGAGATGCTCTCCCATGCGCGGAATGATCTCGACGAAGTTGCAGGGCCGGTGCCGGTAGTCGAGCTGCGCGGCGAGGATGCCGTCCCACCCATCCCGGCAGGCTCCAGGCGAGCCCGGCAGGGCGAAGATGAAGGTCTCGCCCGCGACCCCGGCGGTCGCGCGGGACTGCAGGGTCGAGGTGCCGATCTTGTCGTAGCTGATGCGGTGGAACACGGCCGAGAACCCGTCCATCCGCTTCTCGAGCAGGGGCTCCAGCGCCTCCGGCGTGACGTCCCGCCCGGTGAAGCCCGTGCCCCCGGTCGTGATGACGGCGTCGACTGCGGGATCCAGGATCCACGCCCGGACCCGTCCCCGGATCGCCTCCACGTCGTCCGAGACGATCGCCCGGTCGGCCAGGAGATGGCCGGCTGCCGTCAGGCGTTCGACGAGGGTGTCGCCGGAGCGGTCCTCCTCGGGCGTTCGCGTGTCGGACACGGTGAGCACCGCGATCCGGAGCGGCATGAAGGACCGGGTCGTATCCAGCCCCGCCACCTCAGAGCCGCCGCGCTCTGAACGTGTCGCAGCTCTGCACTTGGCCGCTCTTCAAGCCTGTCGTGAGCCAGCGCACGCGTTGTTCGGAGGAGCCGTGCGTGAAGCTGTCCGGCATGACCTCGCCCTGGCCGCGCCCCTGCAGCCGGTCGTCGCCGATCGCCTGGGCGGCCGCGACCGCCTGGCGGATGTCGGCCTCGCTGATCGCGTTGTACTTGTCGTTCGAGTTCTTGGCCCAGACGCCCGCGAGGCAATCCGCCATCAGCTCGATCCGGACCGAGAGCTGGTTCGACTCGGTCTCGCCGACGTCCTGCTGGCGGGCCTGCACCTTCTTCAGGATCCCGAGCGTGTTCTGGACGTGATGGCCGATCTCGTGCGCGATCACGTAGGCGTAGGCGAAATCGCCGCCCGTGCCGAACTTGCTCTGCATCTCCTGGAAGAACGACGTGTCCAGGTAGACCTTCCGGTCGAGCGGGCAATAGAACGGCCCCATGGCGGATTGCGCGCTGCCGCAGCCAGAACGCGTGCCCCGCGTGTAGAGGACGAGGCCAGCCGGCTGGTATTGCCGGTTCGTCTGGGCGGGCAGGACCTCCTTCCAGACGTCCTCCGTGTTGCCGAGGATCGCGGCCGCGAACCGGCCCGTCTGGTCGGTCGGCGCGCCCTGCCGCCCCTGCGGCTGCCGCGGCGCCTCCTGGCGCTCGTAGCCGCCTCCGCCGCCCCGCATCGTTTCGGCCCCGGAGATCAGGATGCGGGGATCGATCCCGAGCGCCCACCCGATGAGCCCGAGCACGATGACGGTGCCGATCCCGAGGCCGCCCCGGCCGCCCGGTATCGGCAGCCCGAACCCTCCGCCGCCACCACCGCCCCCGCCGCCCCGCCGATCCTCGACGTTGTCGGAGGCGCGGAAATCTTCCCATCGCATGTCGTGCGGTCCTTGCGTGCGGTCGTGGCCGGTCTTGCTTCCGGCCAAGCTATCAAGTCCGGGCCGGCCCGGCGAGTTCCGGGTGGGACGCCCCGTCGAGAGCCCGCCGGAGCAGGAGGAGGTCGCGCCAGGCGTGACGCTTCCCGAGCGGCTGGCGGAAGAGGTAGGCTGGGTGCAGCATCGGCAGGACCCGGATTGTCGTCCCCTGGATGTCGTGGTCGAACCAGCGCCCTCGGGTGCGGAAGATCCCGTCCTTCACGCCGAGGATCGTCTGCGTCGCGGGCGCACCCAGCGTCACCAGGATCTCGGGCGCGGCGAGCTCGATCTGGCGCAGGGTGAAGGGCAGGCAGGTCGCGACCTCCTGCGGGGTCGGGGTCCGGTTGCCGGGCGGGCGCCAGGGCACGACGTTCGCGACGTAGACGTCGCCCCGCCCGAGCCCGATCGAGCCCAGCATCCGGTCGAGGAGCTGTCCGGCGCGCCCGACGAACGGGATGCCGGTCCGGTCCTCCTCCGCGCCCGGCGCCTCTCCGAGCAACATCACGCGCGACCCCGGCGTGCCGTCCGAGAACACGAGCTGCTTCGCCGAGGCCTTCAGGGAACAGCCGTCGAAGGCCTCCAGCAGCGCCCGGAGCGCGTCGAGGCTCCCGGCCTCGCCGGCGCGCGCGCGGGCATTCGCCGCGATCTCCTCCGTCGACGCCGTGGCCGCCCGGGGGAGGGCGGCCGCCGGCCGGGTCGCAGACGGAGGAGGGGCCGCCGTGCCGCGTTCGGCCGGCATCGCCCGGAGAGCCTCGCGCCGCGGAGCTTCCGGCGCGACGGAGATCTCGCCTTCGGAGAAACGGTCGTGCGGGGTCTCGTCCAAGGCGAGGTCGATCCCGGCCGCGACGGTGAAGTCGAGCCAGGCGACGAGCGTGTCGCGATCGGAGGCGTCGGGTTGCATCCCGCCTGTCTTAAGGCGCGTCCCCGGAAGAGGCACCCCGTTTCCGCGTCCGCTTACCCTGCGGAGCCCAGGGTCTCTCGATCGGGCCCGGTGCCGGCAAATGAGCGGGGCAGGCACGGAGCGACGGGCGTTCGGCCGCCCCGGGGCGCGCTTGTCAGGGAACCGGGCCAACCCCATACGTCCCCGGAGAGGTTCCAATATGTCGGGGGCGGGAGCGGACATGCCGGACGGGAACGACGCGCCTTCTGCGCGGGAATCCATGGATTTCGACGTCGTGATCGCGGGCGGCGGGCCGGCCGGCCTCGCGACCGCGATCCGGCTGAAGCAGCTCGCGCTGGAGGCCGGGGCCGAGGTCTCCGTCGTGGTCGTCGAGAAGGGTTCGGAGATCGGAGCGCACGTGCTGTCCGGCGCCGTCATCGACCCGAGCGGGCTCGACCGTCTGCTGCCGGAATGGCGCGAGGACGCCGAGCGGCCGCTCACGACCGAGGTCGTGAAGGACGAGTTCCTGTTCCTCGGCCCTGGTGGCGGCGTGAAGATGCCGACCGTCGCTCTGCCGCGCCTGATGAGCAACCATGGCAACTTCATCGGCTCGCTCGGCAACGTCGCGCGCTGGCTCGGCCGGCAGGCCGAGGCGCTCGGCGTCGAGATCTACCCGGGCTTCCCGGCCGCCGAGGCCCTGGTCGAGGACGGCAAGGTGGTCGGCATCGCGACCGGCGATCTCGGGATCGGCCGCGACGGCGAGCAGAAGGGCGATTACGCCCGCGGCATGGAGCTGCGCGGGAAGTACACGATCCTGGCCGAGGGCGCACGCGGCAGCCTCACGAAGCAACTGATCGCCCGCTTCGGGCTGGACGCGAAATCCGATCACCAGAAGTACGGTCTCGGCGTGAAGGAGCTCTGGCAGGTCCGGCCTGAGGTGTTCCGCAAAGGCCTCGTCCAGCACTCCATGGGCTGGCCGCTGCCGAACAAGGCCGGCGGCGGCTCCTGGCTCTATCATTTCGACGACAACCTGGTCTCGGTCGGGTTCGTCACCCATCTCAACTACGACAACCCGACGCTCTCGCCCTTCGACGAGTTCCAGCGCCTGAAAACCCATCCGATGATCCGCGACACCTTCGAGGGGGGCAAGCGGATCGGCTACGGCGCGCGCGCGATCATGGAGGGCGGCTGGCAATCGGTGCCTCGGCTCGTGTTCCCGGGGGGCTGCCTCGTCGGCGACTCGGCCGGATTCGTGAACGTCCCGCGCATCAAGGGGTCCCACAACGCGATCCTGTCCGGGATGCTCTGCGCCGAGCACGTCTTCGCGGCGGTCGGCGAGGGCCGGAAGCATGACGAGGTCGAGGGCTACGAGGAGAGCTGGCGCGGCTCCGACATCGGCTACGACCTCTATCGCGTCCGGAACGTGAAGCCGCTCTGGTCGCGCTACGGCACGATCGTCGGGATCGGGCTCGGCGGGATCGACATGTGGATGTCGGAGCTGCTCGGCACCTCGTTCTTCGGGACGCTCAGCCACGGCAAGCCGGATTTCGCGACCCTGAAGCCCGTGGCCGAGGTGAAGCCGATCCGCTACCCGCGCCCGGATGGGGTACTGACCTTCGATCGCCTGTCCTCGGTGTTCCTGTCGAACACCAACCACGAGGAGGACCAGCCGCCCCACCTTCATGTGAAGGACCGGGAGCTGCAGCGGCGCTCGGAGCACGACGTGTTCGGGGGACCTTCGGCGAAGTATTGCCCGGCCGGCGTCTACGAATGGCTGGAAGAGGGCACCGAGCCGAAGTTCGTGATCAACGCGCAGAACTGCGTGCACTGCAAGACGTGCGACATCAAGGACCCGAATCAGAACATCGACTGGGTCACCCCGGAAGGGGGCGGCGGGCCGAACTACGCCGGGATGTAGATCGGGCCGGCGGGACTCCCTCTCCCGGTTGAAGAGGGCCGGGGTGAGGGACTGACCTCGACGGCGGAGCCCGCAAGAGGTCGTGCGGGCTCCGCGGTCGAGGGCAAACCCTCACCCGGTCGGCTCCGCCGACTCGACCTCTTCCCACCGGGAGAGGCGACGCGCCGCGCTTCCGAGGTGTCCAGCGTCAACCCGGCGCCTTGCTCGCGCGAGTCGAAGCGTCCATGCTGACGGCTCTCACGGTCTGATTGGCCTCCCGCGCTCGGCCCTCCGGCGGGCGTTCGTCGGGAATGGAGCGCACATGCAGGTGTTGTCCCGAACGCGGTCGATGTCGGTCAGCCGATCGATGTTGGTTCGCTCCGCCGCGGCCGTGCTCGCGCTTGGCCTGTCCGTCGGGGCGGCCGAGGCCCGCCGGTCGCAGGCGGCACCCGCGGCCCCGAACCCGTCGCCCTTCGTCGTGGCCGACACGCTCGAGGGCAACTACCTCGCGGCCTATATCGCGGTCGCGTCGCGGGACGTCGCGGCGGCGGCCGTCTTCTATCGCGGCGCGCTGCAGCAGGATCCGGCCAATCCCGAGCTGATGGAGCGGGCGTTCATCTCGCTCGTGGCGGATGGCGATTTCGACAGTGCCGCCCGGGTGGCCGAGCGGCTGAGCGCGCGCGATCCGGCGAACGGGCTCGCGCAGCTTACGCTCGGCGTCAGGGCCTTCAAGGGACGCCAGTACGCGACTGCGCGGGGCGTCTTCGCCAGGGCCGGGCGCGGCCGGGCGGCGGACCTCACCGCGACGCTCCTGACGGCCTGGTCCTACGCGGGTTCGCGCGACGGGAAGCGCGCGCTCGAATCGATCGCGGCCGTCCGGGGCGAGCGCGGCTTCGCGGTGTTCCGCGACTACCACGCCGGGTTGATCGCCGATCTGGTCGGCAACGCGGCCGAGGCCGAGCGACGCCTGAAGGCTGCCTACGATGCCGACAAGTCGACGCTGCGGATCGTCGACGCCTACGGCCGGTTCCTGGCGAAGCAGGGCAGGGCCGAGGAGGCGCTCACCGTCTTCCGGGCCTATGATTCGACGGCGCCGCGCCACCCCTTCATCCGACACGCGATCGCCGAGATCGGTGCGGGCCGGACCCTGCCGCCGATCGTCCAGAGCGCGCAGGACGGCGCCGCCGAGGTGCTCTACGGCCTCGGCTCGGCCGGGACCCAGCAGGGCGACGAGCTCGCCTCCCTGATCTATCTCCGGATGGCGCTCCTGCTCAATCCCGAGCACTCGCTCGCGCTCGTGACCACGGCGGACGTGTTCGAGCGGATGAAGCAGACGGAGGCCGCGGTCGCGACGCTTCGGCGCGTCCCGGCCACCTCGCCCCTGAAATCGACCGCCGAGGTGCAGATCGGGCTCAGCCTCGAGGGGCTCGGGCGCGGCGAGGAGGCCGTGGCCCAGCTCGAGCGGATCAAGGCCGAGCGTCCGGAGGACACGGAGGTGCTGGTCGCGCTGGCCAACGTCCTGCGGTCCCGCAAGAAATACGTCGAGGCGGCGGAGATCTACGGTCAGGCGCTGGACAGGACCCCCGAAACCGATCCGGGCCGTTGGCCGCTCCTGTACTACCGGGGCACGACCTACGAGCGCGCCAAGGAATGGGACAAGGCGGAGGCGGACCTGAAGGCCGCCCTTGCTCTCGTGCCGGAGACGCAGCCGCTCGGCCGGTCGCAGGTGCTGAACTACCTCGGCTATTCCTGGGTCGACACGGGCAAGAACATCGACGAAGCCTTCAAGATGCTGAAACGGGCGGTCGAGCTGAACCCGCGCGACGGCATGATCATCGACAGCCTGGGCTGGGCCTATTATCGGCTCGGCCAGTTCGAGGACGCGAGCCGCGAGCTCGAGAAGGCGGCCGAGCTGAAGGCGGGAGACCCCGTCATCAACGATCACCTCGGCGACGCCTATTGGCAGATCGGGCGCAGGCTCGAGGCGAAGTTCCAGTGGCAGCACGCGAAGGATTCGAGCCCCGAGGCGGACGACCTGAAGAAGATCGAGGAGAAGCTTCAGGGCGGGCTGCCGGAGATCCCGAAGCCGGCGGAGGCGCAGTCGAACCCGACCGACCAGATCAAGAGCGGCGGCTGACCCCGACCGGCGAGGTCGGCCGCTCATCCGGTTCATCCCGACACGAGGTCCCTCGCGATCCGCGAACTCGGCCCGTAGGTATGCCGGCAACCATCCGGCCGTAACATCCCGCGAGACGGAGGCCCGCGTGCACCTGCGGGCCCACGCGTGAGGAAACGCACCGTCCCCTCATGACCCAGGCTTCGATCCCCATCCTGACGACCCGTGCGCCCGCCAAGGTCAACCTGACGCTGCACGTGCTCGGCCGTCGGCCGGACGGCTACCACGAGCTCGACAGCCTCGTGGTCTTCGCCGGGGTCGCCGACCACTTGGCGCTCGTGCCGGGCGGCGGCCTGTCTCTCGCGGTCGAGGGTCCGACCGCCGGTGCCGCCGGCCCGCCCGAGCGGAATCTCGTCATCCGGGCCGCGCGAGCCCTCGCCGATCGCCGGCCGGGCCTTGCGACCGGGACCTTCCGTCTCGTGAAGCGCCTCCCGGCCGCGGCCGGCATCGGGGGCGGCTCGTCCGACGCGGCGGCCGCGCTCCGTCTTCTCGCGCGCCTGAACGGGCTCGCGATCGACCATCCGGACGTCGTCGCGGCGGCGTGCGCCACCGGGGCGGACGTCCCGGTCTGCCTCGACCCGCGGGCCCGAACCATGCGGGGCGCGGGCGAGAAGGTCGGGCCACCGCTGGACCTTCCGCCGCTCTTCGCGGTGCTGGTCAACCCGGGTGTCGCCGTG
>CAXTKM010000080.1:0-2174 GCA_964244795.1 uncultured Enterovirga sp. | reverse complement strand
CTCGCGCTTCCGGTCGGGACGACGGACGTTCGGGACTGCCGGCCGCCGGGCGAGGACCTCCGGTCGGACGGGGGCGGCGCGCTGTCCTGGGAGGCGCTGACCGACGCCGTGGCGGCGGCCCGGAACGATCTGGAGCCGCCAGCGCTCGGGCTCGCCCCCGAAATCGGCGTCGCCCTCTCCCGGTTGCGCGAACAGGAGGGCTGCCGTCTCGCCCGCATGTCCGGGTCCGGTGCCACGGTGTTCGGGCTCTATGCCGATCGCCGGGCCGCTGTCCTGGCGGCCGCGGCTTTGCGAGCCGGGCAGGCTGGGTGGTGGGTTCGGGCCACCGTGCTGCGGTAAAGTCTCGCCGAGAGCTGCGGAATCTCGGACCGCAACCGAAGATGGTTGCAATCCGTACAAAGCTTCTTCAGGTTGCAGTCGCGGGCAGGAAGCGTTCGGCTTCTGCCCGGGGGGGCACCCGATGACTCCGCTCTATCCTGCCGCGATCCAGATCCCTTTCCTCGGAGCGTCGGGAGGCTCCTACGTGCCGCATGCGCCCTTCCGGGGCATCCTTCACACGGCGGAGTCGAAGGACTTCAACCCGTCGCAACACAACTTCTTCGGTCACAGCAACCCGCCGCACTTCACGCTTGTGAAGAAGGGCGCAGCCGTGAAGATCTACCAGCACTACAACATCAACGTCGCGTCTCGCGCCCTGGCGAACAAGGTCAAGACGATCAACGACGTCCAGACGAACCGCATGGCCGCGATCCAGATCGAGATCTGCTGGTACGCCGCGCAGGTCGGGGCGCTGCCGGCCGACATGAAGACAGCTTTGCGGGCCTGGATGCGCTGGGTCGAGGCCGAGACCGGCATCCAGAGGACGTCGCCGACGTTCTACGGCAACGAGGCCTACGGAGAGGGCGGCGTCGCCCGGATGAGCGCCAAGAACTGGGAGAAGTTCAACGGCTGGTGCGGCCACCAGCACGTCCCCGAGAACGACCACTGGGATCCCGGCAAGATCGATATCGCGGCTCTGCTTGCCTGATGCTTCGGAGGGAGATGACGACGATGCCCTGGATCTACGATCAATCGAGCGGCGACCTCTTTCACGACGAGACGTTCATCGGCACGGGCTACTCGGGAAAAGGCAAGACCAAAGCCGAGGGGCGCAACAACGGCGAGATGGAGGCGAAACTCGCCACAGGCCCGATCCCGCGCGGGGAGTGGGTGATCGGCGCCCCGATCAAGAGCCCGACCATGGGTCCGGTCGCGATCGCGTTGAAGCCCGCCGAGAAGAAGACGGCGCACGGGCGCAGCGGCTTCTTCATCCACGGCAACAACGCGGCCAACGACGCCTCGCACGGCTGCGTGATCATGGCCCGCGGGATCAGGCTCGAGATCGTCGGCAGCGGCGACACGGTGTTCGTCGTCAGGGCGTGAGCCGCCCGTACGACGTGCGCGAGGCGGCGTCCGACGTCCGGCACGCCGGCCGGTCGAAGAGCGGCGGCGACGTCGAGCGCTCCCCTGCGGCTCAGCGCATCAGTGCGTGCGGCCGATGCAGAAGGCGACAGCGTCGAGGAGCGCGCTCTTCATCGGGCTGTTCGGGAAGAGCGCCAGCGCGTCCTTCGCCATCTTGCCGTAATGGCGGGCGCGCTCGAACGTGTCCTCGATCGCGCGATGTCGCCGCAGGATCGCGACCGCACGGTCGATGTCGCCGTCCTGGATGTCGCCGGATTCGAGGGCTCGGCGCCAGAATGCGCGCTCGGCCTCGTCGCCGCGCCGGAACGCGAGCACGATCGGAAGCGTGATCTTGCCCTCGCGAAAATCGTCGCCGACGTTCTTGCCGAGCGCGGCGGCCGTGCCGCCGTAGTCCAGCGCGTCGTCGACGAGCTGGAACGCGATGCCGAGATTCATGCCGTAGGAGCGGCAGGCCGCCTGCTCGGCCTTCGGCCGGCCCGCGATCACGGGACCGACCTCGCAGGCGGCCGCGAAGAGCTCGGCGGTCTTGCCGCGGATCACCGAGAGATACTCGTCCTCGTTCGTCTCGACGTTCTTCGCAGCCGAGATCTGCAGGACCTCGCCCTCCGCGATCACGGCCGCGGCCGAGGACAGGATCGCGAGCGCCGGCAGCGAGCCCACCTCCACCATCATCTTGAAGGCCTGGCCGAGCAGGAAGTCGCCGACCAGCACGC
>CAXTKM010000079.1:0-14964 GCA_964244795.1 uncultured Enterovirga sp. | reverse complement strand
CGATCCAGGACGCGACCGATCCGAGCGCGGCCGCGGTCTTCTCGGCCGTCTCCATCGCGCGGCGCTCGCTCGCGGCCGTCGCGGCCCTGAGCGCGTCGTAGCTCGGGCCCGCGGCGTCGACGGGTTCGGACGCCGCTCGTGCGGCGCGGGCAGGCGCCCGGTAGGGCGGACGTGATGCGGCCGCGCTCTCGCGCTCGGCCGCGGTCGCGAGCCAGGCATCGACGCGCGATCCCGATGCGTCCGTCTCGGGTGTCGCGCCGGACTCGAAATCCTGACGACGAACGGGTCTTCTCGTCATGGCTGCTGCGCTCACGTCATCGCGCGGGGCAGAGCGTTCATCCCGTCGGCCCCGGGTCCGGACGGAAAGCGGCGACTCGGGCCGGAGCGGAAACGTGAACGGTCCGCTAAGGGTCTGCGTCGCTGCCCGACCTTTGCGGGACAGGGTAAAGGCCGGGTTAACGCGACGGCCGGCGAGGCCCGCCCGCGACCGATTCTTTGCCCCGCCCGTGCGATGATCTATGGACAGCGGCCGCGAGGCGGCGCGCCCGGGACTTCTGTCAAAAGGACCTTCCATGCCGAGCTACAAGGCGCCCGTCGACGACGTCCTGTTCATCCTGAACGACGTCCTGCAGATCGACCGCTACAGCAACCTCGCGGGTTTCGCGGACGCGACCCCGGACGTCGTCGAGGCCGTCCTGCGGGAGGGCGCGAAGCTCTGCGAGGAGGTCCTCGCGCCGCTGAACATCGTCGGCGATCGGGAGGGCTGCCGGCGGGGCGAGGACGGATCGGTCACGACGCCTCCGGGCTTCAAGGCGGCCTACGACCAGTACCGGGCCGGCGGCTGGATGGGTTTGTCGGTCCCGGAGGAGTACGGCGGCCAGGCGCTCCCGATGACCGTGAACACGGTCATGCAGGAGTTCACGTCCTCGGCGAATCTCGCCTTCGGGATGTACCCGGGCCTGACCCAGGGCGCGATGGCGGCGCTCCTGGTGCACGGGACGGATGAGCAGAAGCGCACCTACCTGCCGAAGATGGTCGACGGCTCCTGGACCGGGACCATGAACCTGACGGAACCGCATTGCGGCACCGATCTCGGGCTCCTGAAGACGAAGGCCGTCCCGAACGGAGACGGCTCCTACGCGATCACCGGCACGAAGATCTTCATCTCGGCGGGCGAGCACGACCTCGCGGAGAACATCATCCACCTGGTCCTCGCACGGATCGAGGGAGCGCCGGCCGGCACGAAGGGCATCTCGCTCTTCGTCGTCCCGAAGGTCCTGATCGGGCAGGGCGGCGCGCTCGGGCCCCGGAACGCGCTCTCCTGCGGCTCGATCGAGCACAAGATGGGCATCCACGGCAATTCCACCTGCGTCATGAACTACGACGGCGCGACCGGGTGGCTGGTCGGCGAGGCGCATCGCGGTCTGAACGCCATGTTCGTCATGATGAACGAGGCCCGGCTCGCGGTCGGGATCCAGGGCCTCGGCCAGTCCGAGGTCGCCTACCAGAACGCCGCGGCCTACGCGAAGGACCGTCTCCAGGGCCGTGCGCTGACCGGGGCCGCCGCGCCGGAGAAGCCCGCCGACCCGATCATCGTCCACCCGGACGTGCGCCGGACGCTGCTCTCCATCCGGGCCTTCAACGAAGGCGCCCGGGCGCTCGCGCTCTGGACGGCGCTGTCCTCCGACATCGCGCATCGGTCCGAGGACGCGGCCGACCGCAAGGCGGCCGACGACCGGCTGAACCTCTTGACCCCGGTCGTGAAGGGCGTCCTGACCGATCTCGGCTTCGACAACACCGTCAGGGCGCAGCAGGTGCTGGGCGGCCACGGCTACATCGCCGAATGGGGCATGGAGCAGTTCGTGCGAGATGCCAGGATCGCGATGATCTACGAGGGCGCGAACGGCATCCAGGCGATGGACCTCGTCGGCCGCAAGCTCGGCCGCGACGGCGGCCGGGCCGTGATGGCGCTCTTCGGCGAGATCTCGGCCTTCTGCGGCGAGAACGCCGCCGACCCCGAGATGAAGCGCTTCGTCGAGCCGCTCGCGAAGGGGCTCGGCGACCTGCAGACGGCGACGATGTGGTTCATGCAGAACGCGATGGCGAAGCCCGACAACGCGGGCGCCGGCGCGACCGAGTACATGCACCTCATGGGGACCGTCGTGCTCGGCTACATGTGGGGCCGGATGGCGAAGGCCGCGCTCGCCCGCAGGGCCGCGGGGAACGGCGCAGCGGCCGCGATGGACGCGAAGCTCGCGACGGGCCGGTTCTACATGGAGCGTATGATGCCCGAGACGGGCGCGCTCGTGCGCCGCATCCAGGCCGGCTCCGACGCGATCATGGCGCTGCCGGCGGAGATGTTCTGACGCGGCAGGCCCCCGAGACTCGACGGGCCTCCTCTCCCGGTTGGGAGAGGGATGGGGTGAGCGGACGGACCTCTCCGGCGAAGCCAGCAGCTGGATTCGCGGGCTCCGCCGCAGGTGTCAGTTCCTCACCCTAGCCCTCTCCCTCTCGGGAGAGGGGACGCGGCGTGTTTCTTCTACGAAGAGGCGCGCATGCTCAGCGTTGCTCGCAAGGGCGCGGAGCCGGCTCGCGTCGACGCACGCGAGGGCCTATATCGGACGCCCGAACGCGCAGCCACGGGGACATCATGCCCGACGCCTACATCTACGACCACGTCCGCACCCCGCGCGGCCGGGGCAAGCCCGACGGGTCGCTGCACGAGGTGACCGCGCTTCGGCTGGCCGAGGTCGCGCTGCGGGCGATCCGCGACCGGAACGGTCTCGACACGGCCCTCGTCGACGACGTGATCCTCGGTTGCGTCGACCCGGTCGGCGAGGCCGGCGGCGACATCGCCCGGGCGGCGGCGCTGACGGCCGATTACGGCGACCACGTCCCCGGCGTGCAGATCAACCGCTTCTGCGCCTCGGGGCTCGATTCCGTGAACTTCGCGGCCGCCCAGGTCATGGCCGGCCAGCACGACCTCACGATCGGGGGCGGCGTCGAATCCATGAGCCGCATCGGGATCGGGGCCTCCGGGGGCGCCTGGCCGGTCGATCCAGCGATCGCGGTGAAGTCCTATTTCATGCCGCAGGGCGTCTCGGCCGACCTCATCGCCTCGAAATACGGCTTCTCTCGCGACGAGGTCGACGCCTACGCGGTCGAGAGCCAGCGCCGCTCGAAGCGATCCTGGGACGAGGGCCGCTTCGCGCGCTCCATCGTGCCGGTCCGGGACGTGAACGGCCTCACGCTCCTCGCCCATGACGAGCATATGCGGCCGCAGACCGACATGCAGTCGCTCGCCTCGCTGAAGGCCTCCTTCGTCCAGATGGGCGAGATGGGCGGCTTCGATGCGGTCGGGATCGACGCCCATCCGGAGGTGGAATTCGTCAACCACGTCCATCACGCCGGCAACTCGTCCGGGATCGTGGACGGCGCGGCCGCCGTGCTGATCGGGTCCCGGGAGGCCGGCGTCGCGGCGGCCCTTACGCCGCGCGCCCGGATCCGGGCTTTCGCGAATATCGGCTCCGATCCGGCCCTGATGCTCACCGGCCCGGTCGACGTGACCGAGAAGCTGCTCCGCCGCGCCGGCATGACCAAGGCCGACATCGATCTCTTCGAGCTGAACGAGGCCTTCGCGTCCGTCGTGCTCCGCTACATGCAGGCCTTCGACATCGACCCGGAGGGCATCAACGTCTGCGGCGGCGCGATCGCGATGGGCCATCCGCTGGGCGCGACCGGCGCCATGATCCTCGGCACCGTCCTCGACGAGCTCGAGCGCACCGGCAAGGCGACCGCCCTCGTGACGCTCTGCATCGGGGCCGGGATGGGAACCGCGACGGTGATCGAGCGGGTGTGAGGCGCTTGCGCCGAGGTAGTGACGTCACTACATCCGTCGAGTGAGAACCGTATCGGCCGCCGACGCCAATCGCTACTTCTCCAGCATCCTCCGCGAGGTGAAGGGAGGGGCCACGGTCGTCGTGACCTCACGCGGCGAGGCCGTGGCCCGGATCGTTCCGTTGAGCACCGCGGAGCGGGTCGAGGCTGACAAGAAGGATGCGGAGCGTCAGCAGGCCTGGAAGGATCATATCGAACGGTTGCGATTGCAACCGGCCATGAACATCCCGATCACCTGGACGCGGGACGACATCTACGACGACGATTTCTGATGGTCGCGGTCGACACGAACGTCCTCGTCTACGCTGAAGGCGTCGGCGACGAGGCACGGATCATCCTTGCCCGAAACGTTCTCGATACGATCCCCAGCCGGGACCTCGTCATCCCGCTCCAGACCCTGGCCGAGCTCACGCATGTCCTGGCTCGCAAGACGCCGTCGACCGCCTCCGATGTCCGGATGAGAGTGGATCGCTGGGCGGTCCACGGCAGTCTCGCGCCGACGATGGAGAGCACGTTGACGTCCGCTCTATCGCTGATGGCAGATCACGACGTGCAGATCTTCGACGCCATCATCCTCGCGGCCTCCGCGGAGGCCGGCTGCCGCATGCTCCTGTCGGAGGACATGGGCGACGGCTTCGTCTGGCGCGGCGTCACGGTCGTGAACCCGTTCGCGGCCGAGCCGCATCCGCTCCTCGCCGACGCCTTGCGCCGTTGAGGCCGGGCGCTGCGCCGGGCGCGCGTCTCTGGTATGAGGGGGGCATTCGAACGAGGGAGGCCACCTTGGCATTCATGAAACACGCCGTCGTCGCGATCGCGCTCGTGCTGTCCGCCCCGGCCGGCGCACAGGACGCGGAGAGGACCGGTCTCGCCCGCGACATGCTGGTCGCGATGCGGGCCGCCGACAACTTCGACGCCGTCCTGCCCGCCGTCCTCCAGGCGCTCAAGCCGGGCCTGACCGCCGGCAACCCGAAGACCGCGAAGGACTGGGACGACATCGCGCCCATGATGACGCAGGAGCTCTCGGCCATGAAGGCGAGCCTCATCGACGACATCGCCGTGATCTACGCCAATGCGTTCGAGGCGGCCGAGCTCCGGCAGTTCGTGGCCTTCTACAAGACGCCGGCCGGCGACAAGCTCGCCCGCCTGACACCCGTCCTCGCCCAGCAGACGATGGGCGCGGGGCAGAAGTTCGGACAGATGGTCGCCGTCCGGATCGCCGAGCGCATGCGCGACGAGCTCCGCAAGCGCGGCAACACGCTCTGACCGTCGCCCCGATCCGTCTCCGCCACGACACGAGGCCGACATGACGCTCACGACCTTCCTGTTCGAGACGGACACCGACGGGATCGCGCTCGCGACCTGGGACATGCCGGGCCGGTCCATGAACGTGATCACCCCGGAGGTGATGAGCGATCTCGCCGCCATCGTGGAGCAGGTCGCGTCCGATCCCGCGATCAAGGGCTGCGTGGTCACGTCCGCGAAGGAGAGCTTCTCCGGCGGGGCCGACCTCACGATGCTGCAGGGCCTCGGTCGGGAATACGCCCGCCTGGCCGAGGCCGACGGCGAGGAGGAGGCGATGCGCTTCTTCTTCTCCGAATCCCGCAAGCTGTCGCAGCTCTATCGGCGGATCGAGACCTGCGGAAAGCCGTTCGCGGCGGCCGTGCACGGCGTCTGCCTGGGCGGCGCGTTCGAGCTCGCGCTCGCGTGCCACTACCGCGTGCTGTCGTCCGACGACGCGACGCGGGTCGGCCTGCCGGAGATCAAGGTCGGGCTGTTCCCGGGGGCGGGCGGTACGCAGCGCGTGTCCCGCCTGATGCAGACCGGCGACGCCCTCCAGCTCCTGTTCCGGGGCGACCAGACCCGGGCCGCGATGGCGAAGAACATGGGGCTCGCGCACGAGGTCGCGCCCCGGGCCGAGATCGTCGATCGGGCCAAGGCCTGGATTCGGGCCGGCGGCTCGCCGGTCGCGGCGTGGGACCTGCCCAAGTACAAGGCGCCCTCCGGAAAAGTCTATTCTCCGGCCGGCATGATGATCTGGCCGCCCGCGAACGCGATCTACCGGCGCGAGACGCATGACAACTACCCGGCCGCGAAGGCCATCCTGCAGTCGGTCTACGAGGGCCTGCAATTGCCGATGGACCTCGCGCTGACAGTCGAGAGCCGGTACTTCGCGCAGATCCTCCGCTCCAAGGAGGCCGCGATGATGATCCGCACGCTCTTCCTGTCAAAGGGCGAGCTCGACAAGGGCGCGCGCCGACCGAAGACGGTCCCCGCGACCGCCCTGAAGACGGTGGGCGTCGTGGGCGCCGGCTTCATGGGGGCCGGCATCGCCTACGTGACCGCACAGGCCGGGATGGACGTGATCCTGGTCGACCGCGATCCGGAGGCCGCGGAAAAAGGCAAGAGCTACTCGCACAAGCTCGTGACCGACCAGATCAACAAGGGCCGCGCGAAGACGGCCGACCGCGACGCGCTGCTCGGCCGCATCAAGGCGAGCGCCGATTACCAGGACCTCGCGGCCTGCGACCTCGTCATCGAGGCCGTCTTCGAGGACCCGAAGGTCAAGGACGAGGTGATCCGCGCCGTCGAGGCCGCGATCCGGCCGGATTGCGTCTTCGCGTCGAACACCTCGACGCTCCCGATCAGCGGCCTCGCGCGATCGTCGGCGCGGGCGGCGCAGTTCGTCGGAATCCACTTCTTCTCGCCCGTCGAGAAGATGCTGCTCGTCGAGATCATCATGGGCGACGAGACGGGCGACGTCGCGCTCGCGGCCGCGCTCGACTACGTCCGGGCGATCAGGAAGACCCCGATCGTGGTGAACGACGCGCGCGGCTTCTTCGCCAATCGCTGCGTCACGGCCTACCTGCTCGAGGGCCATCTGATGCTGGGCGAGGGCGTCCCGCCGGCCATGATCGAGACGCTCGCCAAGATGGCCGGGATGCCGGTCGGACCGCTCTCGCTGAACGACGAGGTCGGTGTCGACCTCGCGCTGAAAGTGCTGCGGGCCACGAAGGCGCAGGTCGGGGATGCGGCGATCGATCCCGGCCAGGAGGCGCTGCTCACGGCTCTCGTCGAGCACGAGGGCCGGCTCGGCCGCAAGAACGGCAAGGGCTTCTACGACTACCCGCCGAAGGGGCAGGGCCCGAAGCGGCTCTGGCCGGGCCTGGCCGCGCTCGGCGGCCCGGCCCTTCCCGCGGTCGGTGTCGACCGGCAGGAGGTGCGCGACCGGCTCCTCGTCGTGCAGGCGCTCGAGGCCGCCCGCACCGTCGAGGAGGGCGTCGTGACGGATCCGCGCGAGGCGGATGTCGGCTCGATCCTGGGCTTCGGCTTCGCGCCGTTCACGGGGGGCGCGCTGTCCTACATCGACGGCATGGGCGCGGAGGTGTTCGTGGCCATGGCGCGCCGTCTCGAGGCGAAGCACGGCCGCCGCTTCGCCCCGAACGCGCTCCTGGTCGGCATGGCCGAGCGGGGCGAGACGTTTTACGGGCGGGCCGAGGCGAAGCGGGCGGCTTAAAGCGCCCGTTCGCAGCTCCGACTTCGTCATCCTGAGGAGGCTGGCGAAGCCGGCCGTCTCGAAGGACGCACAGCCGTCGCGCGTGCTTCGAGACGCGCCTCCGGCGCTCCTCAGCATGACGCAGGTAGGTGGCAGGAGATCCTGAGTTTCGGTGCGTCGCGCATCCCACTAGGGGGCTATTTGCGGAGACCTCGATGAAGGCAGTCTTCCCCATGCTGGCGGCCTACAACCGATGGGCCAACCTCCGCCTCTGCACGGCGGCGGCAGAGCTCACCGACGACCAATACCGCGCCGACCGCGGCGCCTTCTTCAAGTCGGTCCACGGTACGCTGAACCACCTCCTCGTGACCGACCGCATCTGGATGTCCCGCTTCACGGGGGAGGGCGGGGCGCCGGATCGGCTCGACGCGATCCTGTTCGAGCGCCTGGCCGATCTCGCGGCCGCGAGGAGCGCCGAGGACGAGCGGATCGTGGCCTATGTCGACGGTCTCGACGACGCGGCTCTCGCCGGCACGATCCGCTACCGCCGCGTCTCGACCCCGGAGGTCTTCGTGCAGCCGCTCGCGCCCGCGCTCCTGCACATGTTCAACCACGAGACCCACCATCGCGGACAGGTCCATGCGATCCTGACCGGCCTCGTCGGCACGGCGCCTGCGCTCGACCTCATGTTCTTCCAGCGCGAGGGCTGACCCGGTCGGCTCGGGTTCGTCGGATGCAGGGCCAGCCCCGCAAGGGGGAGAGGAGCGCGTCGAGCGCTTCATATCCGTTCGGGCGACGTTCCTTAGTCACACCGCGAGGTAGCGCTGCGTGACCTCGGCGTTCTCGCGCAGCTCGGCGATCGTCGCCCGGTAGACGATCTGGCCCTTGTCGACGATGGCCGCGTGCGTCGCGATGCCGAGGCAGAAATGCATGTTCTGCTCAGCCAGCAGGATCGTCGCGCCCATGTCCCGGAGCGTGCGGATCAGGTCCCCGATCGCCTGCACGATCAGGGGCGCCAGGCCCTCGCTCGGCTCGTCGAGGAGCAGGATGTCGGGGTTGCCCATGAGGGTCCGGGCGATGGTCAGCATCTGCTGCTCGCCGCCCGAGAGACGCCCGGCCATGCGGCCCCGCATGGCGGCGAGCAGCGGGAAGACCTCGTAGATGCGGGTTCTGGTCCAGTGGTCCTCGCCCGCCGGACCCCGCTTCGCGCCGACGAGAAGGTTGTCGTCGACGCTGTGCTCGGGGAACACCTGACGGTCTTCCGGGACGTAGCCGATCCCGGCGCGGGCGATCCGGTACGGTGCGAGGCCGGACACGGTCCGGCCGGCGAGCGCGACGCGGCCGCTTCGGGGCGGCGCGAGGCCCGCGATCGCCTTGAAGGTCGTGCTCTTGCCGGCGCCGTTCCGGCCGAGGAGCGCCAGGGTCTGGCCCCTCTCGACCGCGAGATCGATCCCGAACAGGATCTGGCTCGCGCCGTAGAAGACGTCGGCCCGCTCGACCTCCAGGAAGGGGACGGCCATGCCTAGCCCTCCCCGACCGCGGCCGCGAGACGATGGTCGGTCCCGAGATAGGCGTCGATCACGTCCGGATTCCGCCGAATCTCGTCCGGCGTTCCCTGCGCCAGGACGGCACCGTATTTCAGGACGTGGACGGCTTCCGCGATCTTGAAGACGATGTCCATGTCGTGCTCGATGAAGAGCACCGTCATGCGCCGCACCTCCCAGAGGCGGTGCACCTTGCCGATCATGCGCCAGCGCTCGTCCGGGCCCATCCCGGCCGTCGGCTCGTCCAGCAGCAGCACCTTCGGGTCCATCGTGAGCGCGAGCCCGATGTCCAGCAGCTTCTGGTCGCCATGCGACAGCTCGCGGGACAGGACGTCGCTCTTCTGAGCGAGGCCGAGGAGATCCATGACCTCGTCGACGCGCTCGCCCGTGCCGGAGAGCGGGAACCGACGCAGCATCTGCCACCCGCGTCGCTGGTGCGAGGTCACGGCCGCGGTGAGAGCCTCGCGCACCGTGAGGCTCGGGAACAGCGATGCGACCTGGAAGGCGCGCGCCATCCCGCGCCGCACGACCTCGAGGCTCGACCGCCCGACGATGTCCTCGCCGTCGAACAGGATGCGGCCGGAATCCGGGCGCAGATGGCCGGAGATCAGGTTGAAGAACGTCGTCTTGCCGGCCCCGTTCGGGCCGATGATCGCGCTGAGCGAGCCCTTCGGGAAATCGATCGACACGTCGCGGGTGGCCGCGACGCCGCCGAACGCCTTCGACAGCTTCTCGACCCGCAGCATCAGGTCGGCCGCGCGCTCGAGGCCGCATCCGCGGTGACGCCGCGGGCTTCCGTCGCGGACGCGCGGCCGGCGCGGCCGGCGCGGCGCTGGGCCAGCCGCTCGACGACGAAGTCGGCGAGGCCCTGCCGGAGGCCCAGCACGATGAGGAGGATCACGCTTCCGAGGACGAGCCCGTGATACTCGGTGTAGACGGTCACGTAGTGGTTCAGGAGCTGCAGGAGCAGCGTGCCGACCAGCGGCCCGAGGAAGAGCTGCGTGCCGCCGAGCATCAGCATGAAGATCGCCTCGCCGGACGTGGTCCAGAAGCCGAATTCCGGATAGGCGCCGGAGACGAAGAGCGCGAGCAGGATGCCGGCGACGCCGGCCATCGCGCCCGCGAGGACGAAGATGCCGAGCTTCACCCGGACCACGTCGACGCCGAGGAAGTTCGCGCGGGCCGGATTGTCCCGGACGAGCCGGAGCGTGTAGCCGAAGGGCGATTGCGAGACCTGCCGCATGATCACGATGCAGGCGACGAAGACGAGAGCCGAGACGGAATAGAGGACGCGGCCATCGTTCAGGTCGATCCCGAGGAAGGCCGGGCGCGGGATGCCGCCGCGCAGGCCCTGGTCCCCGCCGGTCAGCCCGACCCAGGTCAGGATGACGCTGTGGATGAACATCTGGAAGGCGAGGGTGATGAAGGAGAAGTAGATCTCCTTCAGGCGGACGCAGATCGCCCCGATTGCGAGCGCGAGGAGCGCGGTCCCGGCGACGGTCGCCACGAACGCGACCGGGATCGACACTCGCCCGGACTGCATCAGGAGCCCGAACGTGTAGGCGCCGGTCGCGAAATAGGCCGCGTGCCCGAAGGACACGAGGCCGGTGAGGCCGATGAGCAGGTTCAGCGACATCGCGAGCAGCCCGTAGGCCATGAAGTAGATCAGGAAGTCCCGGAGCGCCGGCTGCGGAAAGAGCGTCGGCACGACCAGAAACACCCCGAGGACCACGAGCGCGACCGCGAGGTCGCGGATCGGCCCTGGCGCACTCACGCGCTGTCCCGCCCGAGGAGCCCGCTCGGCTTCAGCACGAGGACGAGCGCCATGAGGGCGAACATCATGCCGTCGACGAAGAGGGGAAAGCCGATCGCCCCGAAGGCGCGCGTGAACCCGATCAGGAGCGCCGCGATCAGCGCGCCCGCGATCGACCCCATCCCGCCGATCACGGTGACGATGAAGCTCTCGATCAGGATCGAGACGCCCATGCCGGGCGTCAGCGTCCGCATCGGGGCCGCGAGCGCGCCCGCGACGCCGGCGAGCAGGCTCCCGACCCCGAACACGCCGGCATAGAGCAGCGTCGTGTTGACGCCCAGCGCGCCGACCATCTTCGGGTTGATGGCCAGCGCCCTGACGACCTTGCCGATCCGGGTCTTCTCGATGCCGAGCCAGAGCCCGAGGCCGATCGCGAGGCTCGCGCCCAGGAGGAACAGGTAATAGGCCGGGATGAAGCCGCCCGCGATCTCGATCGGGGGCAGCGCGAAGACCTCCGGCATGCCCATCATCCGGTACTCGGCCCCGAACAGGATCTTCACGAGATCGTCGAGGATCAGGATGATCGCGTAGCAGACGAGGAGCTGCATCAGCACGTCGCGGCCATAGACGCGGCTCATGATCGCGCGCTCGAACACGATGCCCACGAGACCGACCCCGAGCGCGCCGGCCAGGAAGGCGAGGAAGAAGCTCTCGGTCACCTGGTAGGCCGCGAAGGCGAAATAGGCGCCCAGCATGTAGAAGGCGCCGTGCGCGAAGTTGATGACGCCGAGCACGCCGAAGATCAGGGACAGGCCGGACGTCACCATGAAGAGCAGCATGCCGACGATCAGCGCGGTCGAGACCTGCGTGACGACGCAGGATCCCGAGGAGAGGCAATCGGCGAGGGCCTCGAGGTTCAATGCGGTCTCTCGCGACGGTTCGCGGGCGTGCGATCGGACCCGTTCCTCAATGCACCCCGGCTGTCATTCCGGGGCTCGCTCCGCGAGAGCCCGGAACCCATAGACGCCGACGGTGTCAGCCCTGACGATGTCGGTGTCATATCGGGGACGTCGGCGCCTATGGGTTCCGGGCTCGGCTTCGCCGCCCCGGAATGACAAACCTGGGTCCGTACAAAGAACACGGGAATCTCGCCTCAGGCGTACCCCTTGCTCTTCTTCCACTGCGTCTCGAGCTCGAGGATCTTCGCCCACTCGACCGGGACGAAATCCTCGACATAGGGCGCCTTCGGGACGGTCCGGCCCCAGGCGACCGGATAGCCGATGATCGTGTGGTCGGTGTCCCGCATGGTGATGACGTCGTCGACCGCGAAGGGCGACTTGATCGTCATGCCCTTCAGCTCGGACGCGAGCGCGGTGCCCTCGGTGCGGCCGCCGGTGCGCTTGAGGGCTTCGACCAGGAAGCTCGCGGCGAGGTAGTTCTGCCAGCCCCAGTTCGTCGATTCGTGGTTCGCGATCTTGAAGAAGCCGTCCGCATAGGCGACGTTCGCGGGCTTCGCCGGATAGTTCCGGTTGTACCGGTAGGCCGTGTTCAGACCGGGCGGCAGCTGCTTGATCGCGGTCAGCACCGGCGGATCGCCGAGGCCGCCGGAGAAGAACCCGATGTTGGCGAACAGGCGATAGAGGTTGCTCTGCTCGATGAAGGCGACGAGATCGCCACCCCACAGCGCCGAGTAGACGGCCTGCGGCTTCACCTGCAGCATCTTCGTGATGCTCTCGGTGTAGTCCGGCGCGAAGAGCTTCGGCCAGACCTGGTCCACCACCTCGATCGAGGGGTCGAAGATTTTCGCAAACTCGAGGAACTCGGCCGTGTTGTCGCGCCCGTAGGCATAGTCGGGCGAGCAAGTCATCCAGCGCTTCAGGCCCTTGGCCTTCGAGATCTGGGACGCGTAGGTGCCGCCCGCGACGGCATCGTGGATGCCCTGGCGGGCCGACCGGAAGGCCGTCTTCACGTGCAGCTTCGGGTCGGCGGTCAGCGACGAGGTCTCGGAGCAGGTGTGCAGGCACAGGACCTGGAGGTCGCGGATGACCTCGTGCACCGCGAAGGAGCCGGACGACGCCTCGCCGTCGATGACGACCTCGCAGCCGTCGTTGTTGATCAGGTCGCGCGTGACCTTGGCGGCCTCGTCGGGGCGGCCCTTGGAATCGCGATCGACGAGCTCGAGCTTTCGGCCCGCAACGCCGCCCGCGTCGTTGACCTCCTTGAAGGCGAGTTGCACCGCGGCCCTGGCCGAGGTGCCAAGGATCGCGACCCGGCCCGACAGGATCGTCGGCATCCCGACCCGGAGGACCTTCGCCTGCGCGCCCGCGATGTGAGGGAAGCCGGTGATCGCGGCACCCGCCACGGCCCCGCCCATGAAGCTGCGCCGATCGACGCCGCCCGATGCTGCGCTCATGCTCGTCCTCCCCCTGTGCTGCCCGTCGATCGTCGCGAGACGCGCGGGCGTTCTTGCGGCTTAGCATCGCGATCCGATCGCGATGTGCAAGCGTGATTCGCGTCGGCGCGTTGCCCTCCCCCCGGGGAGGGTCGAGTCGGCGAAGCCGACCGGGGTGGGGGTCGGGTCGTCTGCTCCTAGGCCCGAAGAGTCCACGACGCGACCCCCACCCCGGTCCGCCGCTTCGCTCCGGCTCGACCCTCCCCGCAAGGGGGAGGGATGCGCGCCGTCACGCGGCGCGTATCCGCCACGCCTCGCGCAGCACCGCCCCCACATAGGCCAGCGTGCCCGGCACGGCCCCGATCGCCTTCGACAGCGTCAGCATGCCGTGCGTCTGGTCGGCGAGGTGCAGCGCCGTGACCGGCACGCCCTCGCGCTCGAGCCGCGCACCGTAGAGCCGTCCCTCGTCGCGGAGCGGATCGTGGCCGCAGGTCAGCACGAAGGCGGGCGGCAGGCCCGCGAGGCTCGCGGCCTTGAGGGGCGAGGCGCGCCAGTCCTGTCGGTCGGAGACGTCCGGGACGTAATGGTCGATGAAGTACCGCATGGTGGCGGGCGTGATCGTCATGCCTTCGGTCGTCGTGCGGTAGCTCTCGCTCGTCATCGCGAGGTCGGTCGCGGGGTAGAGCAGCACCTGGCAGGCGCAGGGCGGCACCGTGCCGTCCCGCCCCATCAGGGCCAGGACCGCGGCGAGGTTGCCGCCGGCGCTGTCGCCCCCGACCGCGAGGCGGCCGGGATCGACGAGAAGCCCGGAGGCCTCGCCCGCGATCCACCGGAGCGCCGCGGCCGAGTCCTCGAGGGCCGCGGGAAACGGGTGCTCCGGGGCGAGCCGGTAGCGGACCGCCACGACCCAGCACCGCGCCTCGTTCGCGAGGCGGCAGCAGACGCCGTCGTGCGAGTCGAGGTCGCCCAGGACCCAGCCGCCGCCGTGAAGGTAGAGGAGGCCCGGCAGGGCCTCGCCTTCGGGCGTCCCGGCCCCGCGATAGGCCCGGAGGGACAGCGGGCCAGCCGGTCCGTCGATCGTGACGTCGCGCATCTCGGCGACCGGGTCGGGCGGGAGCTGGAGGAGGAGGCGCCGGCCCGCATAGGCGCGCCGCGCCTCCTCCGGTGACATCGCCTCGAAGGGAAGGCTGCCCGCCTCCCGGCCGAGCGCCAGGAGCGCGAGCACGTCGGGATGGATCGCGATCATCGCCGGAGCGCGCCCGTCGCTCAGCGGAGCGCGAAGCCGCGATAGCCGTCGCGCGCGACGGCGTCGCAGATGCCGGCGTAGCGCGCGAGGCCGCCCGCATAGGGCATGAACACGCGCGGCTTTCCTGGCACGTTCGCGCCGAGATACCAGGAGGACGAGGCCTGCGGCAGCAGCGTCGCGTTCGCGGCCTCGTTCACGTCCTCGACCCAGCGGCCGGCGGCATCCTCGGTCGCCTCGATGCGGGAAAGACCCTTCTCCCGCATGCTCCGGATGCACTCCGTGATCCACTCGACGTGCTGCTCGATCGCGACCGGCATGTTGGTCAGGACGGAGGGGCTGCCCGGCCCCGTGACGGTGAAGAGGTTCGGGAAGCCCGGCATCTGCAGCCCGAGATAGGTGCGCGGGCCGGCCGCCCAATCGTCCCGAAGCGCGCGGCCGCCGCTGCCCCGGATGTCGAGCGCGAGGAGGGGACCCGTCAGCGCGTCGAACCCGGTCGCGAAGACGATGATGTCGAGCGGGTAATCGCCTGCCGTCGTCCGGATGCCGACCTCTGTGACGGAGACGATCGGCTCCTGCTTCAGGTCTACCAGGAGCACGTTGTCGCGGTTGAACGTCTCGAAATACTGCGTGTCGATCGGC
>CAXTKM010000078.1:11078-15034 GCA_964244795.1 uncultured Enterovirga sp. | reverse complement strand
GGGCGGCTACGGCTTCATCCGGTTCTCGCTGCCGATGTTCCCGGACGCCTCGCTCCTGTTCCAGCCGCTCGTCTACGCGCTCTCGGTCACGGCGATCATCTACACGTCCCTCGTCGCCCTGATGCAGGAGGACATGAAGAAGCTGATCGCCTACTCGTCCGTGGCCCACATGGGCTTCGTGACGATGGGGCTGTTCTCGCTGACCCCGCAGGGCGTCCAGGGGGCCATGTTCCAGATGGTCTCGCACGGTCTCGTGTCGGGCGCGCTCTTCCTCTGCGTCGGGGTCGTCTACGACCGCATGCACACCCGCGAGATCGCGGCCTATGGCGGGCTCGTGAACCGGATGCCGGTCTACGCGGTCCTTATGCTCGTCTTCACGATGGCGAATGTCGGGCTGCCCGGCACGTCCGGCTTCGTCGGCGAGTTCCTGACCATGATGGGCGGGTTCCGGTCGAACCCCTGGGTCGGCTTCTTCTCGGCCTTCGGGGTGATCCTGTCCGCCGCCTACGCGCTCTGGCTCTTCGCCCGGGTGATCTACGGCAAGCTCGAGAAGCCGTCGCTCGGCGGCATCGCCGACCTCGACCGGCGCGAGCTCGGCATGCTGGCCGTCCTCGCGGCGCTCGTCATGTACTACGGCGTGGTGCCGGGCCCGATCCTGGACGCCTTCGCGCCCCCGACCGAGGCGCTCCTGAAGAACGTCGCGGCCGCGATGGCCGACGTGAAGACGGCCGCGGCCGGCTTGCCCTGACGGATCCCTGACGATGACCCCCAGCTTCATGGCGTCCGGCTTCGGTCCGGCTCTGCCCGAGATCATCCTCGCATCCGGCGTGCTCGTCCTCTTGCTCGTCGGCGCGATCCGGGGCGAGGGCTCGACCGTCCTCGTCGGCACGGGAGCGTTCGTCGTCATCCTGCTCGCGCTCGCGGCGGTCGGGGTGACCCCCTCGACGCGCGTCACGACCTTCGGTGGCGCCTTCATCTCGGACAACTTCGCCCGCTACATGAAGGTGCTCGTGCTGCTCGGCTCGGCCGCGGCCATCGCGCTGTCGTCCGACTTCATGGAGCGGCAGCGCTTCGCCCGGTTCGAGTACCCGATCCTCATCCTGCTCTCGACGGTCGGGATGATGATGATGATCTCGGCGAACGACCTGATCTCGCTGTATCTCGGGCTCGAGCTCCAGAGCCTCGCGGCCTACGTGATCGCCGCCATCCATCGCGACGACGTCCGCTCCTCGGAAGCCGGCTTGAAGTATTTCGTCCTCGGCGCGCTGTCGTCCGGGATGCTGCTCTACGGCGCATCGCTGGTCTACGGCTTCACCGGCACGGTCTCGTTCCCGGCCATCGCGGCCTCGCTGCAGGGCCAGGCCCCGATCGGGCTGATCCTCGGCATCGTCTTCCTGTCGGCCGGGATCGCCTTCAAGATGTCGGCGGCGCCGTTCCACATGTGGACGCCGGACGTCTACGAGGGCGCGCCGACGCCCGTGACCGCGTTCTTCGCCTCCGCCCCGAAGGTCGCCGCGATCGCAGTCGCCGTGCGGGTCTTCGTCGGCGCCTTCCCGTCCGTGATGGAGAGCTGGCAGCAGATCATCGTGTTCATCTCCATCCTGTCGATGGCGATCGGCTCCTTCGCGGCGATCGGGCAGACGAACATCAAGCGGCTGATGGCCTATTCGTCGATCGGCAACATCGGCTACGCGCTGATCGGCCTCGCGGCCGGGACGCCCGAGGGCGTGCAGGGCATCATCATCTACATGGCGACGTACCTCGCCATGGTGCTGGGCACCTTCGCGGTCATCATCGGCATGCGGCGCGGTGATCAGTACGTCGAGACGATCGACGACCTCTCAGGCGCCGCGCAAACTCATCCCTGGCGGTCGTTCTGCCTCGCCATGATGATGTTCTCGCTCGCCGGCGTGCCGCCGCTGGCCGGCTTCTTCGCGAAGTTCTACGTGTTCTCGGCCGCCATCCAGGCGAACCTGTTCACCCTCGCGGTGATCGGCGTCGTGACGAGCGTCGTTGGCGCGTACTATTATATCCGGATCGTGAAGGTGATGTATTTCGACGAGCCGCGGGCGGGCTTCGAGCGCATGCCGGATGGAGCGCAGGCCGTCCTCGTCGCCTGCAGCGTCGTGGTCGTGCTGTTCTGGATCATCCCGTCGCCCCTCGTGACGTCGGCCGGCAATGCTGCCCGTTCGCTGTTCAACTGACGGGATGAGCGTCGCGCTTTCGCCAATCGCCGAGGCCGCCGGTCACCGGCTCGCCGCCTTCGATACGATCGGTTCGACGAGCCAGGAGGCGATGCGGCGCGCGGCGGCCGGCGATCCGGGGCCGCTCTGGGTCGTGGCGAGGACGCAGACCGAAGGTGCGGGACGCCGCGGCAGCCGCTGGGAGACCCCGGAGGGCAATCTCGCGGCGAGCCTCCTCCTCGTGACGGACCTCCCGCCGGCCAAGCTCGCGACGCTCGGCTTCGTCGCGGGCCTCGCGCTCGACCGGGCGCTTGCCGCCTGCTGCGGCCCGTCCTACGAGAGCGGGATCACGCTCGACGAGGCGCGTTCGGGTCGGGACCGGTTCCGGCTCAAATGGCCGAACGACATGCTGGCGGACGGCGCGAAGCTCGCCGGCATCCTGCTTGGCACCGAGGCATCGCCCGATGGCCGGCGCGCCGTCGTGATCGGGATCGGCGTCAACGTGGCGGCGGTGCCGGGCGGGTTGCCGTCCGGGGCGACATCGCTGAGGGCGCTCGGCTTCGACGCGACGGCGGACGCGCTGTTCACGGCCCTCACGGGGGCCTGGGTCGAGCTCTTCGGCCTCTGGCGCGGCGGCGACGGCTTCGACGCCATCCGGGAGCTCTGGCTCGAACGGGCGACCGGGCTCGGGGGAGACGTCGCGGTCCGGACCGCGGCCGGGGTCGCGCGCGGCATATTCGAGACGATCGACGGCCTGGGGCAGCTCGTGATCCGGCTCCCCGACAAGACGACACGACTCGTCACCGCCGGTGACGTTCACTTTGGGCTCGCGGCCACCGCCCGGGCGGAGGCAGCCGCATGACGGCGAACGACGACTTGGTCTTCCTGCCGCTCGGCGGTCTCGGCGAGATCGGAATGAACGCCGCCCTCTACGGATTCGGTCCGGAACGGCGGCGAAAATGGATCCTCGTCGATTGCGGGATGGGCTTCGCCGGCGAGGAGCACCTGCCGGGCGTCGACCTGATGTACCCCGACCTCTCGTTCATCGAGAAGCGCAAGGACGACCTGCTCGGCATCCTGATCACCCACGCGCACGAGGATCACATCGGAGCGCTGGTCGAGTGCTGGCCGCGGCTGCGCGTCCCGGTCTTCGCGACGCGGTTCTCCGCGTCCCTCATCGAGACCCGGAAGCTGAACGAGCCCGGCGCGCCGAAGATCCCGATCAAGGAGGTGGTGCCCGGCCGGCGCTTCAACCTCGGGCCGTTCGAGATCGACTACGTGCCGGTCTCGCACTCGATTCCCGAATCGAACGCGCTGGCGATCCGGACGCCGCTCGGCCTCGTGGTCCACACGGGCGACTGGAAGATCGACCCGACCCCGTACCTCGGCGGCACGACGTCCGAGGAGCAGTTCCGGGCGCTTGGTGACGAGGGGATCCTGGCGCTCGTCTGCGATTCGACGAACGTCGTGCGGGACGGCGAGAGCCCGAGCGAGAGCGAGGTCGCGGCGACGCTGAAGCGCATCATCGCCGAATCGCCGAACCGCGTCGCCGTGACCACCTTCGCCTCGAACGTCGCCCGCATCCGGGCGGTCGCCGAGGCCGCGGAGGCGTGTGGGCGCGAGGTCGTCATGGTCGGCCGCGCGATGGACCGCGTCGTCGACGTCGCGGCCGAGTGCGGCTTCCTGCAAGGGCTGCACGAATTCAGCCCGCCCCAGGCCTACGGCTACCTCGCCCGCGACAAGGTCGTCGCGATGTTGACGGGGTCGCAGGGC
>CAXTKM010000078.1:0-11068 GCA_964244795.1 uncultured Enterovirga sp. | reverse complement strand
CGGCGCTGGCCCGGATCGCCGAGGACCAGCACCCCGACATCAGCCTCGCGGCCGGCGACCGGGTGATCTTCTCGTCGCGCACCATTCCGGGCAACGAGAACGCGGTGGGCTCGATCGTGAACGCGCTCATCCGACGCGGGATCGACGTCGTGACGGACCGCCACGACCTCGTGCACGTCTCCGGCCACCCGCGTCGGAACGAGATGCGCCGGATGTACGAGTGGACACGGCCGCAGATCGCGGTCCCGGCCCATGGCGAGGACATCCACCTCGCGGAACACGCCGAGTTCGCGAAGCAGCAGGGCGTGAAGACGGTCGTTCGCGCACGCAACGGAACGCTGGTCCGGCTGGCGCCGGGACCGGCGGAGATCGTCGACCACGTCCACTCGGGCCGTCTCTATCGGGACGGCGACATCGTCGTGCCGTCGAACGACCGCGCGATCCCGGAGCGCCGGAAGCTCGCCTCCGCCGGGATCGTCTCCGTCGCGATCGCGATGGACAAGCGGGGCGAGGTCGTCGGCGAACCCGCGATCGAGCTGATGGGCGTGCCCTCGCAGACGCGCTCGGGCGAACAGCTCGCCGACGTCGTCGACGAGGCGGTCGAGGAGGCCCTGAAGACCTTGCCGCGCGGCGTGCGCCGTGACCCCGACGCCGTCGAGAAGGCGCTGGCGCGCACGATCAGGGGCGCCTTGAAGAACGCATGGGGCAAGAAGCCGGCCTGTCACGTGCTGGTCCTCGCGGTATAGGGAAGGCACCCTCCCTCCGATCCGGAGGGGGCGATCCGCGGGAGCGGCGATGATCGGCCGGTTGAACCATGTCGCCATCGCGGTCCCGGACATCGCGGCGGCGTCGCGCGTCTACCGGGAGACGCTCGGAGCCGAGGTCACCGCGCCCGAGCCAATGCCGGATCACGGCGTGACCGTCGTGTTCGTGAACCTTCCGAACACGAAGATCGAGTTTCTGGAGCCACTCGGGGAGGGCTCGCCCGTCCGGGCCTTCCTCGACAGGAATCCGGGCGGCGGAATCCACCATCTCTGCTACGAAGTCGACGACATCCTGGCGGCCCGCGATCGACTGGTCGCGGAGGGCGCGCGCGTGCTCGGCGACGGTCGGCCCAAGACCGGCGCGCACGGGAAGCCCGTCCTCTTCCTGCACCCGAAAGACTTCCTCGGCACGCTCGTCGAGCTCGAACAGGCATAGGACATGATCGCTCTGATCGACGCCGTCGCACGCTCCCTCTGGACGACGCTCCTCGCGATGGGAGTGCTCAGCGCCGGCGCCATCGCGACGGGGCGCGCGTTCGACCTCACGCTCGCAGGCTCGATCGGGCTCTATTTCATCGTCTGGTGGACGCTTCTTTTCGCGATTCTCCCCGTCGGGATGCGGACGCAGGCCGAGGCGGGGGAGGTCACGGCGGGAACCGACCCGGGAGCTCCGGCCGCGCCGGCCCTTCGGGAGCGGGCGATCTGGACGACGATCGCCTCCGCCATCCTGTTCGGGGCGGTCGCGGCGCTGTTTCCGCTGGCAGGCCTCTGAGACGAGCCCGGAAAAGAAGAAAGCAAGGCCTGAGCCTTGCTTTACGCCTTTCGGCAGATCGACGAAGGCCTCGGCATTGATCTGCCGCCGCCCTGAGGCGGACTGAGGCTGTGAGATCCCTCCCGAGACCTGGACCCGGCGCACGTCTTATCCGGTGCGCTTGCCAGGGACGTAGGCGAGCACTCGCGCCCTGTCACCCCGTTTTCGCCGATTCGTCCGAAAGTCGAACACGGGAGAGATGGATCATCTCGCCTGTCCGCCTCTCCGGCTCGGCTTGCCTTTTCGGGGGGAATGGTCTGTTTGCGCCCTGAAGAGGGGCGGCGCTCGGCGGCCCCGCACGCGCTCCCCGACAGATCGTCTCGCTCCTCCATGCGGTTTTCACGCTCCCTCATCCCGATCCTGCGCGAAGCCCCGCGCGAGGCGGAGATCGCCTCGCACCGGCTGATGCTCAGAGCCGGCCTGATCCGTCAGCAATCGGCCGGGATCTATTCCTGGCTGCCGCTCGGGCTCCGGGTGCTGCGCCGGATCGAGCAGATCGTGCGCGAGGAGCAGGACCGCTCCGGCGCCGTCGAGATCCTGATGCCGACGGTTCAGTCGGCCGAGCTTTGGCGCGAGAGCGGTCGCTACGACGCCTACGGCAAGGAGATGCTGCGGATCACGGACCGGCATGAGCGGGATATGCTCTTCGGGCCGACCAACGAGGAGATGGTCACCGACATCTTCCGGGCCTACGTGAAGTCGTATCGCGACCTGCCGCTCAACCTCTATCACATCCAGTGGAAGTTCCGGGACGAGGTCCGGCCGCGGTTCGGCGTGATGCGCGGCCGCGAGTTCCTGATGAAGGACGCCTATTCCTTCGACATCGACGAGGCCGGCGCCCGGACCGCCTACGACCGGATGTTCGTGGCCTATCTCCGGACCTTCGCGAGGCTCGGCGTGAAGGCGATCCCGATGCGGGCCGACACGGGCCCGATCGGGGGCGATCTGAGCCACGAGTTCATCATCCTGGCCGAGACCGGGGAGAGCGAGGTCTTCTGCCATCGCGGCTTCCTCGACCTCGAGACCCCGCCCGAGGACACGGATTTCGGCGATGCCGAGGGTCTCCGATCGATCGTGGAGCGCTGGACCTCCGGCTACGCGGCGACCTCCGAGATGCACGATCCGGGCGCCTATGCGGCGATCCCGGAGGGCGAACGCCTGACCGCGCGGGGCATCGAGGTCGGCCATATTTTCTACTTCGGTACGAAGTACTCCACGCCGATGGGGGCGAAGGTCACGGGTCCGGACGGCCGCGAGCACGACGTCCACATGGGCTCCTACGGGATCGGCCCGAGCCGGCTGGTCGCTGCCATCATCGAGGCGCATCACGACGAGGCGGGGATCCGCTGGCCCGAGGCGGTCGCGCCCTACGACGCGATCCTCCTGAACCTCCGGGTCGGCGACCCGGCGACGGACGCCGCCTGCGAGGGGTTGTACAGGATGCTGGAGAGTGCCGGTCGTCAGGTCCTCTACGACGACCGCGACGACCGCCCAGGGGCGAAATTCGCGACCGCGGACCTCCTCGGGATCCCCTGGCAGGTCATCGTCGGCCCGAAGAGCCTCACCGAGGGCAGGGTCGAGCTGAAGCGCCGCGCGACCGGCGAGCGCGAGACCATCTCCCTGGCGGATGTCGCGGCCCGGCTCGGACTCGGGACGATCCCAGCCGCATGATCCAGTCGCAGGCGGCCGAGGGCGCGGCAAAGGAAACGGCCCCCGCAAAGCCGAAGCTCGCCGGAGAACCGGCCCGGTCGAGCACGCTTCCCTTCGCGCGCTTCGAGTGGATGCTGGCCGGCCGCTATCTGCGGACCCGTCGGCGCGAGGGTTTCGTGTCCGTGATCGCTCTGTTCTCGTTCCTCGGCATCACGCTCGGGGTCGCGACGCTGATCATCGTGCTCTCCGTCATGAACGGGTTCCGGCGCGAGCTCCTCGACAAGATCGTCGGCATCAACGGGCACATCTTCGTGTCGGCCACCGACCGGCCGCTCACGGATTACGGGGAGGTCGCGGACCGTCTGGCGAAGGTCTACGGGATCCGGCGCGCCATCCCGCTCGTCGAGGGCCAGGCCTTCGCGTCCTCGCCCAGCGGCGGCAGCGGCGTGCTGGTCAGGGGCGTCAGGGCGGAGGACATCGGCAAGATCCCGGCGATCTCCGCCAACGTCCGGCAGGGCTCGATCGAGGGGTTCGACGCGTCCGGCGGCGTCGCGCTCGGGCGGCGGCTCGCCGAGAATCTCGGTCTTCAAGCCGGCGACAGCATCACGCTCATCACCCCGCGCGGCGCCCAGACGCCCTTCGGCACGACGCCCCGCGTCAAGACCTATCCGGTCGCGGCCGTGTTCGAGATCGGCATGTCCGAGTTCGACGCGACCTTCGTGTACATGCCGATCACGGAGGCGCAGGCGTTCTTCAACCGCGACGGCGACGTGAACGTCATCGAGATCTTCCTCGACGATGCCGATCGGGTCGACGAGGCCCGATCCTCGATCGAGCAGGCGGCCGAGCGCCCGATCGTGATGAGCGACTGGCGCGAGCGCAACCGCACCTTCTTCTCGGCGCTCCAGGTCGAGCGCAACGTCATGTTCCTGATCCTGACCCTCATCGTGCTGGTCGCGGCGCTGAACATCGTGTCGGGCTTGATCATGCTGGTGAAGGACAAATCGTCCGACATCGCGATCCTGCGGACCATGGGCGCGACCCGGGGCGCGATCATGCGGGTGTTCCTGGTCACCGGGGCGTCGATCGGCGTGATCGGGACGCTCGCCGGCTTCGGGCTCGGGCTCCTCGTTACGAAGAACCTGCAGGTGATCCAGCGCGTCCTGTTCCCGGGCGCCTGGGACCCGACGGTGCGGTTCCTCGCCGAGATCCCGGCCGAGATCAATCCGAGCGAGGTCGTGCAGGTCGTCGCGATCGCGCTCACTCTCTCGTTCCTGGCGACGATCTTCCCGTCCTGGCGGGCGGCGCGGCTCGATCCCGTGCAGGCGCTGCGCTACGGATAGGATCGTGGGCGAGAGCGAAACGGTACAGAGGGAGCCCGCGCTGCGGCTCGTCGGCGTCGAGAGGCGCTATCGAGAGGCCGAGGCCGTGCTCGAGATCCTGCGTGGCGGCGATCTCACGATCCTGCCGGGCGAGATGGTCGCCCTGGTCGCCCCATCGGGGACCGGCAAATCGACGCTGCTGCACGTCGCGGGCCTTCTCGAGAGGCCGGACAGCGGCGAGGTGTACATCGGCGGCAGGCCGACCAGCACGATGCGGGATTCCGAGCGCACCCGGATGCGGCGCGAGGAGATCGGCTTCGTCTATCAGGCGCACCACCTCCTGCCCGAGTTCTCGGCCGCCGAGAACGTCGTCATGCCGCAGATGATCCGGGGCCTCTCGCGCCGAGAGGCGACGCGGCGCTCGGACGAACTCCTCACGTTCCTCGGCCTCGGTGCCCGGCTCGCCCATCGCCCGTCCGAGCTCTCCGGCGGCGAGCAGCAGCGCGTCGCGATCGCGAGGGCGGTCGCGAACGCGCCTCGGCTGCTTCTCGCGGACGAGCCGACCGGGAACCTCGATCCGCAGACCTCGTCGCACGTCTTCGCGACGCTGATCTCCCTCGTGCGCGCCTCCGGCCTCGCCGGCCTGATCGCGACCCACAACCTCGATCTCGCGGGCCGGATGGATCGGCGGGTGACGCTACGGGATGGGAAGGTCGTGGAGCTCGAGTGACCCAAGGCGTTCAGCCGGGCCGCCAAGCCAGCGGGTGATCGACGAGGGACCGGTCGACGGTCACGAGCCTTAAGCCCTCCACGGCACATTGCGCGAGGAGCATGCGGTCGAACGGATCGCGCGTCGGCGGTTCGGGACTTACGAACGCGAAGGCGTGGCGACGTTCGATGGGGATCACGATCAAGGCAAACGCGTCGACGTACGCCGCAAAACCCTCCAGCGACATGCCAAGATCGAGTTTTCCGATCCGAGTCTTGATCGCGATTTCCCAAAGGCTGGCGACGCTGACGTACCGGGTCGATTCCTGTTCGTCGAAAGCACGAGCTATCCGGGGATAGCTTCGGTCAAACGTTTGCTGTGCCAGAGCCAGTACGATGTGTGTGTCGAGAAGCAGGCTCACAAAGGCAGAGGCTTCAACAGGAAATCCTCAGGCAGAGGATCATCGAAGTCCGGTGCGATATAAGGGATCGGGTCCGTTATGCCGCGCGCGTCCAGGAAGCGCCGAGCCGCCTGGTAGTCAAGGCCGCCCTTCCGACGATGCGGGACAAGGTCCAAGACAGGTTTGCCGTCACGGGTTACGGTGACGGTCTCGCCGTCCTCAACAAGCCGCGCGAGCTCGGTCAGCCTCGGCCCAGCATCCTCAAGCGTCACGATTGTCATCCCGGAAACGTACCGCACGAAGGCTCCGCGTCAACCCAATGTCTCACCTGAGCGGGACATCCCCTCTCGGCTGCCCACTGCAAGGTCAGCCCGGCTTGTCCCCAGCGGGGCTCGGCCGGGACGTCGACTTCGCCCGGCCGGCGGGCGAAAAGGGCTGCCCGATCCGACTCCTGGCCCGACCTCACGCCCATGCGTATCCTCCGCGATATCGGCTTCGTGCACCTCCACGTGCACTCGTCCTTCTCGCTGCTCGAGGGCTCCCTGAAGATCGCCGATCTCGCGAAGCTCGCGGAGGCGGACGCGCAGCCGGCGCTCGCCCTGACCGACACGAACAACCTGTTCGGGGCGCTCGAGTTTTCCGAGAAGCTCGCCCAGAAGGGCATCCAGCCGATCGCCGGCATCCAGCTCTCCGTCTGTTTCGAGGAGCCCGAGCCGAACACCCGCGCCGCGGCGCCGCGGCCCGCGGACATCGTCCTTCTCGCGGCCAGCGAGGAGGGCTATCTCAACCTGATGCGGCTCGCGAGCCGGGCCTATTTCGACGTCCCGCTCGGCGACGCCCCGCGAGTCGCGGCGGCACTGCTCGCCCAGCATGCCACCGGGCTCGTGGCTCTTAGCGGGGGCTTCTCCGGTCCGCTCGACACGGCGCTGCGGGACGGCGGGCGCCGCGAGCTCGCCGAGAAGCGGCTCGCGCTCCTCCAGGCCGCCTACCGCGATCGCCTCTACGTCGAGGTGCAGCGCCACGGCGGCGATGGCGGACGCGCGATCGAGGCCGAGCTCATCGCGCTCGCGGACCGGAGCGGCCTGCCGCTCGTCGCCACGAACGAGCCCTTCTTCGCGAAGGCCGACGACTACGAATCTCACGACGCGCTGCTCGCGGTCGCCGAAGGGCGGCTCGTCTCGGACGACCGACGCCGGCGGCTCTCCCCCGATCATCGGTTCAAGACCCGGGCCGAGATGGCGGAGCTGTTCGCGGACCTGCCGGACGCGCTCGCGTCGTCGGTCGAGATCGCGATGCGGTGCGCGTTCCGGGTCCGGACCCGGCAGCCCATCCTGCCCTCGTTCGGGACCGGCCGGGCCGGCGGCGCGCTGGACGAGGCCGCCGAGCTCGCCCGGCAGGCGGAGGAGGGCTTGGAGGCGAGGCTCGCCGCGCACGGCCCGGCGCCCGGCCTCGCGGTCGAGACCTACAGGAAGCAGCTCGCCTACGAGATCGACGTCATCACCCGGATGCGCTTCCCGGGCTACTTCCTCATCGTCGCCGACTTCATCAAATGGGCGAAGGATCACGACATCCCGGTCGGCCCCGGCCGTGGATCCGGCGCGGGATCGCTCGTCGCCTATGCGCTGACGATCACCGATCTCGACCCGCTCCGCTTCGGCCTCCTGTTCGAGCGATTCCTCAATCCGGAACGCGTCTCGATGCCGGATTTCGACATCGACTTCTGCGTGGACGGGCGCGAGCGCGTGATCCGCTACGTCCAGGAACGCTACGGCGAAGAGCAGGTCGGGCAGATCATCACCTTCGGGACGCTGCTCGCCCGCGGCGTGCTGCGCGATGTCGGCCGGGTGCTCGAGATGCCCTACGGGCAGGTCGACAAGCTGACGAAGCTCGTCCCGAACAACCCGGCGAACCCGGTCACGCTCCAGCAGGCGATCGAGGGCGAGCCGAAGCTGCAGGCCGCCGCCGCCGAGGAGCCCGTCGTCGGACGTCTTCTCGAGATCGCGAAGAAGCTCGAGGGCCTGCATCGCCACGCCTCGACCCACGCGGCCGGAATCGTGATCGGCGATCGCCCGCTCCAGGAGCTCGTGCCGCTCTATCGCGACCCGAAGACGGGGATGCGGGTCACGCAGTACAACATGAAATGGGTCGAGCCGGCCGGCCTCGTGAAGTTCGACTTCCTCGGCCTGAAGACGCTGACCGTCCTGAAGCGCGCGGTCGAGCTGATCCGTGCGAGGGGAGGCGCGATCGCGCTGGAGACCCTCCCGCTCGACGACGCGCCGACCTTCGCGATGCTCGGCCGCGGCGAGACGGTCGGCGTGTTCCAGGTGGAATCGGGCGGCATGCGGAAGGCCCTCTGCGAGATGGAGGCCGACCGTTTCGAGGACCTGATCGCGCTGGTCGCGCTGTATCGGCCTGGCCCGATGGCGAACATCCCGGTCTATTGCGCCCGCAAGCTGGGCAAGGACGCCGAACCGGAGGCGAGCTGGTACCCGCACCCGAAGCTCGCCCCCATCCTGAAGGAGACCTTCGGGATCATCGTCTACCAGGAGCAGGTGATGGAGGTGGCGAAGCTCCTCGCCGGCTATTCGCTCGGAGACGCCGACCTGCTCCGCCGGGCCATGGGCAAGAAGATCAAGGCGGAGATGGACGCCCAGCGCTCGATCTTCGTGCGGGGCTGCGTCGCGCGCGAGATCGCCGAGCCCGACGCGAACACGATCTTCGACCTCCTGGCCAAGTTCGCCGATTACGGCTTCAACAAGAGCCACGCGGCCGCCTACGCGCTGATCGCCTACCAGACCGCCTTCCTGAAGGCGAACCACCCGGTCGAGTTCCTGGCGGCGTCGATGAGCATGGATCTCGACAACACGGAGAAGCTCGCCGATTTCCGGCGAGAGGCGCAGCGCCTCGGGATCCGGGTCGAGCCGCCCTCGATCAACCGGTCGGGCATCGTGTTCGACGTCGAACAGGATCGGTCCGCGCCCGGCGCGATCCGATACGCGCTGGCCGCGATCAAGGGCGTCGGACGCTCCGCCGTCGAGGCACTGGTCGAGGCCCGCGGGGAAAGGCCGTTCACGAGCCTCGCCGATCTGGCGCAGCGCCTGAACCCGCGCCTCGTGAACAAGCGCACGCTGGAGAGCCTCACGGCGGCGGGCGCCCTCGACGAGATCGAGTCCGATCGTGCGCGCGCGATCGCCGCGATCGACGCGATGATGGCGCTGGCCCAGCGGGCGGTCGAGATCCGCCTGGGCGGCGCGCAGGACATGTTCGGTGGCGTCGAGGCGGGCGGGATCGAGCTTCGGGTCCCGGCCTACGAGCCCTGGGTCTCGGCCGAGAGACTGCGCCGCGAATACGAGGCGGTGGGCTTCTTCCTCTCCGGGCACCCGCTCGACGAATACGGCGACCTCCTGCGGAAGCTGCGCGTCCAGAGCTGGGCCGATTTCTGCCGGACGGCCCGGGCCGGCGGCGGGGCGGTCGGACGGGTGGCTGCGAGCGTGCTCGACCGGCAGGAGCGCCGCACCCGGACCGGATCGAAGATGGGGATCGTGAACCTGTCCGATCAGACGGGCCACTACGAGGCGATCGTCTTCGCGGAAGGGCTCGCGACGTACCGGGACCTCCTCGAGCCGGGGCGCGACGTCCTCCTCACGATCCAGGCGAGCGTCGAGGGAGACGACGTGAAAGCCCGGATCCAGACGGCGGAGCCCCTGGAGGAGGCGCTGGGCAAGCACCAGAACGACATGCGGGTCGTCTTGCGCGACCTGAAGCCGCTCGGCGGCGTGCAGGAGCGTCTCAGGGCGCCGCGCGGCACGATCCGGGGCGAGGGCGAGGTCTCGCTGATCCTGCTCCTCGACGGCGACTGCCGCGAGGTCGAGATCAGGCTCCCCGGCCGCTATCCGGCCTCGGCCCAGATCGCCGGCGCCATCCGGGCCGTGCCGGGCGTCGTCGACGTGCAGATGAGCTGAGACCTCCCAAGACGTCTCCCGCAGGCACGGCCGTCATTCCGGGGCGGCGAAGCCGAGCCCTGGAAATCGACGCCGTCGATGAGACACCCACGGCGTCATGATCGGGATCGTCGGCGCTGATGGGTTCCGGGCTCTCGCTCCGCGAGCCCCGGAACGACAGCCGCGCCGCCCTTGCACAGGCCTCCGCCCGGAGAGGATCGTGGGCTGTATGGGCGAGCCTCCGAGGACGGGCCGTCTCACTCCGTGAAGCGGATCACCTTGTCCTTGCAGATGTCGAATGCGCTCGATTCCGCCTGGCCCTGACCCTCGAAGGCCGCGGCGACCGTCACCGCGCAGGTCTTGAAGGCCGGGAGCTTCAGCGTCGCCTTCTTCTGGGAGGCGAGCGGCCTCGCCATCTTGGCCGACTTGCCATCGGCGCTGACCTCGAGGGCGGTCAGGGTGTTCGCGCTCGCGTTGTTGATCGTGAGGGACCGGGCCGGGACCGGACCGCGCGGCTTGCGGGGCCGGGGCTTCGCCCTCGGGGCCGCGCCGGCGGGCGCGGCTTGCGCCGGCGCCACGGGCGAGGGCGCCTCGGCGGCCGGCTGCTCGAAGAGCGAGCGCTGCGCGAAAGCCGTATCGCCGAACCCGATCGTCAGGATCGCGAGCCCGAGTGCGAATCCCGTCCTCATCGTCTTCTCCATCGCCGGTGCCGACCCGTGCCCGACCGCATCTCCGAGCGACTCATCAGAACCGTGCCGCGCTGTCCAGCGCCGGGCCGCCCGGTCCGGCCTCGAACCTCAGAAATGGTCCGTCACGAAGGCGTCGGGGACGGCGACTGCGGCTGGCGCGGCGGCAGCGGCCAGCATGGGAAGAACATCCTCCACGCGCTCGGCCACGAGGTAGCTCAGCTCGAGCCCGGGCCGGATGAAACCCTGCTCGCGCATGTGCGCGAAGAGCGCGAGGAGCGGCCGCCAGAACCCTCGGACGTCGAGGAGAAGGATCGGCTTCGCGTGGCGGCCGAGCTGCGACCAGGTCATCTGCTCGACGAGCTCCTCGAGCGTCCCGATGCCGCCCGGGAGCGCGACGAAGGCGTCGGCCCGCTCGAACATCATCTGCTTGCGGGTGTGCATGTCCGGCACGACGACGAGCTCCTGGGCGCCCTCGATCATGTTCTCCCGCCGGCGCAGGAAATCCGGGATGATTCCCGTGACCCGGCCGCCGCCCTCCAGGACCGAGCGGGCCACGATCCCCATCAGCCCGACATCGCCTCCACCATAGACGAGATCGACCCCGCCGGCAGCCATGCGGCGGCCGAGATCGCGCGCGGATTCCGCGAAGGACGGGTCGCGGCCCGGGCTCGACCCGCAATAGACGCAGACGCGCGACAGGCGGGCCGCCGAGGTCCTGCCGGGCGCCATCCCGACCAAACCCGGCTCGGCGACACCTATGTTCGGGTGGGTGACCCGGCGCG
>CAXTKM010000077.1:2135-15152 GCA_964244795.1 uncultured Enterovirga sp. | reverse complement strand
TGCCCTCGACGACGTCGAGCTCGGTCTCGGCGGTCTTCGCCTCCTCGACCGTGATCACGCCCTCGTTGCCGACCTTCTGCATGGCCTTGGCGATCATCTCGCCGATGTCCTTGTCGCCGTTGGCCGAGATCGTGCCGACCTGGGCGATCTCTTCCGAGGACGCGACCTTCCGGGAGCGGCTCTCGATGTCCTTCACGACGGCCAGGACTGCGAGATCGATGCCGCGCTTCAGGTCCATCGGGTTCATGCCGGCCGCGACCGACTTCGCGCCCTCACGGACGATGGAGGCCGCCAGCACCGTCGCGGTCGTCGTGCCGTCGCCGGCGATGTCGTTCGACTTCGAGGCCACTTCGCGCACCATCTGGGCGCCCATGTTCTCGAACTTGTCGGAGAGCTCGATCTCCTTCGCGACGGTCACGCCGTCCTTGGTGATGCGCGGCGCCCCGAAGGACTTCTCGATGACCACGTTGCGGCCCTTGGGGCCGAGCGTGACCTTCACCGCGTCGTTCAGGATCTCGACGCCGCGAAGCATCTTGTCGCGGGCGTCGGATGAGAAACGTACGTCTTTCGCTGCCATGTGAGTGAACCTTCTCTCTGACCTCGTCATGCTGAGGAGCGTCGCGAAGCGGCGCGTCTCGAAGCACGCGAGACGGGGTGGGTGCGTCCTTCGAGACGCCGGCCTCCGGCCGGCTCCTCAGGATGACGCCGTTGAGTGCTGCAGAAGCCGCCGAGGCGGCTAGATGCCGTGCGGACCTGCTTAGGCGGCCTTCGCCAGCGCGGGCGAACCCTCGAGGATGCCCATGATGTCGGTCTCCTTCATGATGAGGAGCTCCTGGCCGTCGATCTTGACCTCGGTGCCGGACCACTTCCCGAACAGGATGCGGTCGCCGGCCTTGACGTCGAGCGCGTTGATCTTGCCGGACTCGTCGCGGGCGCCGGGCCCGACGGCGACGATCTCGCCCTCTTGCGGCTTCTCCTTGGCGTTGTCCGGGATGATGATCCCGCCCTTGGTCTTCTCTTCGCTTTCGATGCGGCGAACGACGACGCGGTCGTGCAGCGGACGGAAGTTCATGCGTGCCTCTTGGTCGATGCGGTGGGTGCGCGGCGGAGCCGGCGGGCCTTGGGATTAGCACTCCTGCATTCAGAGTGCCAAGGCTGACGCGGACATAGGCGGATGGCCCATGAGCGTCAAGAGTCGTGGTGCTCAAATCGGCGCCGACTTGGCGTTCGACGCCTGATCTGCTCAGACCTTAGCCGATCGGCGGAACGAGATCAAAGAGAGCGGTCCGGTTTGCCTTGACAGGCGGCGCCAGAGACAAGCGTATACACGCCTATCAAATGGGAGAGGCAGGATGGCGGACGGTGAGCCGGGGCTCGTGTCTCGCGAGACGATGGTTCGTGAGACCGGGCTCGAGCTGCTTCGCGGATTGGCGGCGGGTCGCCATCCCGTTCCTCCCTTCGCGGCGACGACGGACTGCCTCCTGACCGAGGTCGAGGAGGGGAGGGCCGTGTTCCGGGGACGGCCGAGCGCGCGTTTCCTGAACCCTCTCGGCACGGTCCATGGCGGCTGGACGGCCGGGATCCTGGACAGCGCCATGGCCTGCGCGATCCACTCGGTCCTGAAGGCGGGCCAGAGCTACACGACGCTCGAGCTCAAGGTGAACCTCGTCCGGGCGATCCTGCCGACCTCCGGCGACCTCTTCTGCGAGGGCCGCCTCGTCCATCGCGGCGGCACCGTCGCGACCTCGGAGGGCTATCTCCGGGACGCTTCCGGCCGCCTGTTCGCGCACGGGACCGAGACCTGCCTGATCTTCGACGCCACCGCCCGGCCGCCTCGATCCTGATCCTGCCTTCAGGCGATCCCGGCCGCGCCGAGCGCCGCCGCGGCCGCGAAAGCCCAGAGCGGGTTCACCTTCGTGCGCCACGACAGGAGCGCCGTGCCGGCCGTGATCGCCGCGAGGACGAGGCTCCGGTCCGCGGTCGCGGCCAGGAGATAGCCGGTCGCGGCGACGAGCCCGACCGTGACGCTCGCGAGCCCGTTCTGGACGGGCGCGCGCCACGGCGCGTCGCGCAATCGGTCCCAGACGTGGAAGACGCCGTAGGTCACGAGGCCGGTCGGCCCGACCATCGCGACGGTCGCGACGAGCGCGCCCGCGAGGCCCGCGACGCGCCAGCCGATCAGGGTCACGATCAGGACATTCGGTCCGGGCGCCGCGTTTCCGATGGCGAAGAGGGCCGCGAACTGGCCCTCCGACATCCAGCGCTCCACCTCGACCACCTGCCGCTGCATCTCGGGCACGACGGCGTTCGCGCCACCGATCGCCAGGAAGGCCAGCAGGCCGAAGCGCCAGGCGAGCTTGACGAGAAGCGCGCCCGTGACCCCCGTCATCGTGTTCTCCAGCCGGCCGCGATCGAGGCCGGAGCGAGAACGAGGATCGTCGGCCAGAGCGGCAGCCGCAGCAGCGCCACCGCCGCGAAGGTGAGCGCGACGAAGGGAGCCGCCGCCCAGAACCGGCGCCGGAGCAGCGGCTCCGCCATCTTGGCCGCCATCGCGACGATCAGGCCGCGGCGGCGGCCGCCATCGCGCCCAGCGCCCGGTCGACGGCCGGCACCGATTCGAACCGCTCGTAGATCATCGCGAGCGACAGAACGACCGCGATCGGCAGGCCCATCAGGCCCGAGATGGAGGCGAGCGCGCCCTTGGGCCCATGGAACCGCGCCCCGATCGCGACCGACATGTTCACGATGTTCGGGCCGGGCAGGAGCTGGCAGAGCGCCAGCATGTCGGTGAACTCCGACGGGGACAGCCAGCGCCGCCGCTCGACCAGCACATAGCGCGCCCACGGCAGCACGCCCCCGAACGAGAACGCCGCGATCCGCATGAAGCCGAGGAAGAGCTGGCCGGGCGTCGGGATGGGTCCGGTCTCGGCCTCGCCGGTCTGTTGGCTCATGACGCCCCTTCTCACCGGTTCGCGAGTAGCGGGCGGGCGGCCGGCTGTCGATCCGGGTCGGCGGCCGAAAGCGATCGACCGAGCGACGGCTCTCTTGTGGGGGAAGCCGCGGCCGCCGCTTCAGCCCTGCAGCGGTCGGCAACAGCAGAAAACCGAGCGGCCGTCTCATAGTGCCTTAGCCGTCGCATCGTGCCTTATAAGAAAAATCTTATAAGGCACGATGCAGCGAAAGACACGGGAGAGGTTGTAAGGGACCGGGGGCGCGCGATGGCGCCTCCCTTCTCGGCACGCGTTTGAAGGTTCTGGTCGTGCGAGGGCCCTCGGATGCGGCGAAGGCTCACCCGTGAAGCAGCTTCCGCGCGAACATCCGGGATGGGCTTCGCAGCGCTCGAAATGAGCGCGCATGCCGTCGATGCTCGCCCGTGTGGGCGCGAACGCGGCCGCGGCACTCCAGGCAGCGCCTGATGCGCTCCGGAGGCAGGCTGAGCGCCGTGTCGGTTGTGACCGGTGTCCACGCCCGGCTCGCCATCACCTCGCACATGTCGGCGACAGTGTTCATCGCCCGAGCATACCGAGCCGATCCGCCCGTTTCCATGGCGGTCAGTCGGGGCCGATTTCGACACGATCCCGCTGCCCGAATGTCGTCGCGCCTCGTCCGTTCGAGCGATGGTCCTGCGTCCGGCCGTAAGGCTTTGTCAGCCCCGCGCTCCTAGGGTTCCCGGTACAGCCGACCGACCCGCATGACCCTCGTCGCCATCTTCCTCGTCAACGCGGGCCTGAGCTTCGCGCTCTCGCTCGTGCTCGCGGGACTGCTCGGACCCGACGGCTTCGGCCGCTACGCGATCGGGCTCGCGGCCATGCTGGTCCTGAACACGGTGCTGTTCGAGTGGCTCCGCCTGTCGACGACGCGGTTCTACGGCGAGCGCGCGCGCCTCGAGAGGCCGGAGGTCCGGGCGACGCTGGATCGCGCGTACCTCGCGGGCGGCGCCGCGCTGGCGTTCGTGACCGCCGGTGCGCTCGCCCTCGGGCTCGATCTCGGGCTTTCCGGCGCCATGCTGGCCGCGGCCTCTGGTTGCGGCTTCGCCTACGGGCTCTGCGAATACAGGATGGCGCTCGCCCGAGCCCGGTTCCAGGAGACGGCTTTCGCGCTCCTCTGCGTTCTCCGCGGGCTGTTCGGCTTCCTCTTCTGCGCGGGTGCAGCCTATGCGACCGGGGATCCGGCGCTCGTGCTCGCCTGCGCGGCCCTCTCCGCCGTGCTGCCTGTCCTGTTCGTGCGTCGCGCGCTCGTCGATCCCGCGACACCGGGCGGGCGGTTCCGGATGGACCGGCTCGCCGCCTTCGGGCGCTACGGACTGCCCCTCGTCGCGGCGAGCGTGATCTACCAGCTCCTGCCGCTCCTCAATCGGACGATGCTTGCCGGCCGGGACGGCTTCACGGAGGCGGGCTATCTCTCGCTCGCGAGCGAGCTCGCGACGCGGCTGTTCCAGAACCTCGGGACGGCGCTCGACCTCGTCCTGTTCCAGCTCGCCGTCCGGGCCGAGGACCTGCACGGCCGCGCGGCGGCCGAAGGGCAGATCGCCCGAAACGCCGCGATCGTGGCCGCGATCGTCCTGCCCTCCGGCGCGGGCCTCTGGGCGGTCTGGCCGTCGTTCGAGGGGGTGTTCATCCCGGCGGCGTTCCGCGGCCACCTCGCGGACACGATGGCCTCGACGATCCCGGCGCTCGCCTGTTTCGCGCTGGTCCAGTTCGCGCTGGCCCCGGTGTTCCAGCTTCGCGGTCGGACGGCGCCCGTGGTCGCGGCCGCGCTCGTCGCGATCACGGTCGATCTCGCGGCGATCCTCCTCTGGCCCGGCCTGCGGGGCGCGACCGGCTTCGCGGCCGCGCAGCTCGCGGCGCTGGCGGCGGGCCTCCTCGTGCTCTGCGCTCTCGCGGGGGCGGGTGGCGCACGCCTGCCCTGGCGCGACCTCGCGGGCTCGTCGCTCGCGAGCGCCGCCATGACCGCCGCGCTCTGGCCCCTTCGCGAACTCGCGCCGACCCTCCTCGCTCTCACCATCCAGGTCGTGCTCGGCGTCGCGATCTACGGCGGGCTCGCGCTCGTGCTCGACATCGCGCAGGTCCGCACGGCGCTTCTCGTCCGTCTCCGCGGCCGCGACGCCGTGGCGCCGTGAGCGGTCCGGCGCTCAGAGAAAGCGTGAGCGGTCCGGCGCTCAGAGAAAGCGTGAGCGGTCCGGCGCTCAGAGAAAGAAGGTGTCGACGTCCGCCTGCGTGACGTGACCTTCGTCGCCGGGAAGCCGCGGGCCGCCGACGAGGTTCGGCGTCCGGGCTTGCCGGCGGGACGGGCGGTGGTCGGTCCCGCCGGCCGAGGTCTCGTCCCAGGCCGCGATGACGCGATGGAGCCGTTCCTCCACGAACTGCACCGTGGACACGACGCTGCGGAGCCTCTGCCCCGCGATGTCGTGGAAGTTGCAGGCCTCGTAGAGCACGAGGACGCGATCGAGGATGAGATCGACATTCGCGCCGGCAGCGGCCCCGGATCCCGCGGTGCGCAGCAGATTCGCCGAGAGCTCGATCTCCTCGACGGCCCCCAGGATCGCGTTCGTGGCCCGCTCCGCTGCGCTCGAGACGGCGGCGAGCTCACCCGTCGCCCGATGCATGCCGGCCGTTCCGGTCGGCGCATGCTGGAGGTCGTCGAGCTCGCGTTTCGTGGTCGCGATCGCGTCGTGCAGGACCGAGAGGTCGGTCGGCGCGCGGCCCTCCGCCGGCCCTTGGGCGCGGGAAAGACCAGAGCCTCGCTCGACGGCCCGAGCGGGATGGGATCCGGGTCCGGAGGAGCCCGTGCCGGATCGCGGTCCCTGCTCGACCGGGCCGCCCTCGATTCGAAAGCGTCGCCGCGGATGGGTCATCGTGCGCAGTCTCTTGAGAAGAGATATCCCTACCGGCATAAGATTTCTGGTCTCTAAACGGCCTACACGCTTCGTTCGAACAGAAGCGAGTGCGAAAGATCTGGTTAACCTTCGCCTGAAAGGCCGCGCTAACTTCGTTTTCGGTTTCTGCCTGTTCGGAGAGGCATCACCCGTCATCCATGAGGGAGCTTCATCAAGTCTCCAGCCCCGCGCGTCATTCAGGATGCGAGCAGGCGTCGAGCGTCGACCGGCGCTCACGCCAGCGGGATCACCGATGAAGCCCATCCTCCTGACGATCGCGCTCGGGCTGGCCTTCGGGGCGGCCACGCTGCCTGCCCGGGCCCAGGAGGGCGCCTCCGGGCAGGCCCGGAGCGGCGGCTACGGGGGCGGCTTCCTCGAGCTTCTCATCACCGGGCGCGATCCCGTGCGACCATCGGCGAACCCGGTCCTGGGTGGTCGCGGCGAGCGCCGCCGTCTCGCCGGGATACCGCGCCCGACCGACCTCGAGCCGGCCGAGCAGCGGCTGGACGAGCCGGGGGTCATCGGGCGCGGCCTCGATCCGCGCTTCCAGCGGCAGGAAGTCTCGTATTCCGGACCGGATGCTCCGGGTACCATCGTGGTCGATACGCCCTCGAAGTTCCTCTACCACGTGCAGGCGGGCGGCCGGGCGGTCCGGTACGGGATCGGCGTCGGCCGGCCGGGCTTCAAGTGGGCCGGCACGAAGACCGTGTCGATGAAGCGGGAATGGCCCGGCTGGACGCCGCCGCCGGAGATGCTCGCCCGGCGCCCGGAACTCCCGCGCCACATGGAGGGCGGTCCCGCCAACCCGCTCGGTGCCCGTGCGCTGTATCTCGGCTCGTCGCTCTACCGCATCCACGGTACGAACGAGCCGCATACGATCGGCCAGAACGTCTCCTCCGGCTGCATCCGGATGATGAACGAGGACGTGATCGACCTCTACGACCAGGTGCGGGTCGGAGCGATCGTGAAGGTGATCTGAAGTCGGGGACCCACCCCGACATGAAAACGGCCGGGCTGAGCCCGGCCGTTCGTCATTCTCGTTCGTAGAGCCTCATGTCCAGCTGTCGTCGCCGCCGCCGCCGAAATCTGAACCGCTGTCGTCGAAGCTCGCGTCCTGCGATCCGCCTGAATCGCCGAAGGTGCCGTTGCCGTCGCTGAACGAGGCGTCCTGGACGCCGCTGCCGCCACCGAACGTGCTGCCGCCGTCGCTGAACGAGGCGTCCTGGGCGCCGCCCGCCCCGCCGCCCATGCCCATGCTGGACATGTCGGAGTTGGACAGGCTGCCGAGCGTCGAGTGCCCGCCACCCGAGAACGCGCTCATGAGGGCGCTTCCGACGACCATGCCGCCGGCGACGCCCGCTGCCGTCGTGAGCGCGCCGCGCAGGAACCCGCCGCCTCCGGCGGCCTGCTGGGGCTGCTGCTGCCCGCCCCAGGGTCCGCCCTGCTGCTGCCCGCCCTGCTGCTGGCCGCCCCACGGTCCCGCCTGCTGCTGAGGCGCATAGCCCGGCTGCTGCTGACCCGGCCGGGAGAAGGCCGCCGGCGGCTGCTGGCGCTGTCCGCCACCGAAGATCGACGAAAGGATGCCGCCGCCGCCGGCCGGCTGCTGGCGCAGGTGCTCGTTCTCGGCCTTCGCCTCTTCGAGCTGCTGGTTCAGGCTCTTCATCGCCTCTTCCTGCACGTAGAGCGCCTGAGCCATCGCGTAGGGCGCGTAGGGCTGCGTCCTGACCTTGTCGGCGATGAAGCGCTCCGCGTCGGGGTCGCGGGTCTGTCCGGCCGCGTGCTCCAGCCGACCGAAGATGTCGGCGATGATCTTTCGTTCCTGGTCGTTCACGGTGTGGTCCCCTCTCTAAGGAGGCCGGTCAGGACGGCCGAGACGAGACATGGGGAGACGATCGAGGCTTGTGTAGGGCCGACGAAGGTTGTGTGCCGTTCGTTTTCGGCTGTCGGCCCGGCGACCCGGTTGCTAAGGGTGCGGGCAGGGATGGGAGACGCCGACGATGAAGCGGGTCGAGGTTGCGGGTTTGGACGTGGCGGAGGTGCTGCACGGCTTCGTGGCCGAGGCGGCGGCCGGGACCGGCATCGAGCCGGACGCGTTCTGGACGGGCCTCGCCGGGATCGTGGCCGATCTCGCGCCGCGGAATCGCGCGCTTCTCGCGATCCGCGACGACATCCAGGCGAAGATCGACCGCTACCACGGCGAGCACGGCAGCCGCGGGCTCGAACCGGACGCCTATTCCGCCTTCCTTCGCGAGATCGGCTACCTCCTGCCGGATCCCGGGCCGGTCACGATCGACACCGGCGCGGTCGACGCCGAGATCGCGACGATCGCGGGGCCGCAGCTCGTCGTCCCGATCTCGAACGCCCGCTACTCGCTCAACGCGGCGAACGCGCGCTGGGGCTCGCTCTACGACGCGCTCTACGGCACGGACGCGATCTCGGAGGAGGGAGGCGCGACACGGGGCGGCGGCTACAACAAGGCTCGCGGCGCGAAGGTGATCGCCCGCGCCCGCGCCGCGCTCGACCGCGCCGCACCGCTCGCCGAGGCCGAGCACGGCGAGGCCGTCGCCTACGCGGTCGAGGACGGGATGCTGATGGCCCGGCTCGCGAGCGGCCACACGACCCCGCTCGCCCGGCCGGAGGGTTTCGTCGGCTATACGGGCGACGCCGCCTCGCCGGAGACGATCCTGCTCCGGCACAACGGCCTGCACCTCGAGATCCGGATCGATCGCCAGCATCCGATCGGCCGGGACGACCCGGCCGGAATGGCGGACCTTCTCCTCGAATCCGCCGTGACCACGATCATGGACCTCGAGGATTCGGTCGCCGCGGTCGATGCCGACGACAAGGTCGAGGTCTACAGGAACTGGCTCGGCCTGATGCGGGGCGATCTCGTCGCCAAGCTGGAGAAGGGAGGCCGCACCATCGAGCGCAGGCTGAACCCCGACCGGGTCTACACGGCGCCGGATGGCGGCGAGGTCACGGTGCCGGGCCGCTCCCTGATGCTGGTCCGCAACGTCGGCCATCACATGTTCACGGACGCCGTCACGGTCGGCGGCGATGAGATCCCCGAAGGCGTCCTCGACGGCGCGATCACGGCGCTGGTCGCCTTGCACGACCTGAACGGCGCGGGCCCGATCCGGAACAGCCGCGCCGGCTCGGTCTACATCGTGAAGCCGAAGATGCACGGGCCGGACGAGGTCGCGTTCGCGAACGAGCTGTTCGGCCGGATCGAGGCGATGCTCGGGATGGCGCCGAACACCCTGAAGATGGGGATCATGGACGAGGAGCGGCGCACGACCGTGAACCTGAAGGGCTGCATCGCGGCCGCCCGGAACCGGGTCGTCTTCATCAACACGGGCTTCCTCGACCGCACCGGCGACGAGATCCACACCTCGATGGAGGCGGGCCCGATGATCCGCAAGAACGAGATGCGGCAGACGCCCTGGATCCGGGCCTACGAGGACAACAACGTCGATGTCGGGCTCGCCTGCGGCCTGCCCGGCAAGGCCCAGATCGGCAAGGGCATGTGGGCCATGCCGGACGCGATGGCGGCCATGCTGGAGCAGAAGATCGGCCACCCGAGATCCGGCGCCACCACGGCCTGGGTCCCGTCCCCGACCGCCGCGACCCTGCACGCGCTGCACTATCACGAGGTCGACGTCGCGGCCCGGCAGCGCGAGCTCGCGTCGCGTGCGCCCGCGAAGGTCGCTGAGATCCTGACCGTGCCGGTCTCGAGCTCGAACTGGGCGCCCGAGGCGGTGCAGGAGGAGCTCGACAACAACGCGCAGGGCATCCTCGGCTACGTTGTGCGCTGGGTCGACGGCGGGGTCGGCTGCTCCAAGGTGCCGGACATCCACGATGTCGGCCTGATGGAGGACCGCGCGACGCTCAGGATCTCGAGCCAGCACATCGCGAACTGGCTCCATCACGGCGTCGTCGGCCGGGACGCCGTCATGGCGACGATGCGCCGGATGGCCGAGGTCGTGGACCGCCAGAACGCCGGCGACCCCGAGTACCGGCCGATGGCGCCCGGCTACGACGGCCCGGCCTTCCGGGCCGCCTGCGACCTCGTCTTCGAGGGCCGCACACAGCCGAACGGGTACACGGAGTTCGTCCTCCACCGGCGGCGCCGGGAGGCGAAGGCGGCGGGCGCGATGGACCGAATGGATGCGTCGGCCGCGTCGGCCGACCGGACGCCCGGCCGCGTTCCGGCATCGTAGCGGGAGGGGAGAGGCGGCCGCCATTCGGGCTTCGTGTTCGTGGTCACAGTGCGGCTTGGCCGGACGCCTTCCCTCCCTCTTGCGGGAAGGGCCGAGTCGGGCGCGAACCGGGGTGGGGGTCGGGTCGCAAACTCGGAGCGCTAAGAGTGAGCGGGACGACCCCACCCCGGTCCTCCGCTACGCTTCGGCTCGCCCATCCCCGCAAGGGGGAGGGAAGGTGCGCGTGCATACCGTGTTTACGAAGCAAGCTCTGCCGCGCGCGCCGCCGGGACGTTCGGAGCCGCGCGACGACCTCAGGCTCACCCGGCCACGATCTGCGGCCGCGGCCGAAACTCCAGTCCGTCGTAGATTCCCCGGAGCGGCAGGGCGATGTCGAGCGAGGGCAGCTCGATCGACTCATCCAGGCCCTCGATGGCTCGGCTGTGCCAATCTCCGCCGATCGACCGCCACCACATCATGGCCTGCGGGGCGTTCGGCTCGACCACCACGATCTCGCGCAGGCTGGGGACGCTCCGGTATTCGTCGAGCTTGCCGAGCAGGTCTAACTCACGGGTCGAGGGCGAGAGGACCTCGATGACGACGCGCGGCTCGTTCGCCGCGTAGTCGCCGTCGCGGCGCTCGCCGCATTCCACGCCGGCGTCGGGGCGGCGGCGCCTGCTCGGGCCGGTTGTGACCGCCGTACCGGCCGTGAAGGCGTGGCACGGTCGGCCACGGAGGCGATTCCCAAGCTCACCGAGCACGTTGATGACGACTTGATCGTGCCGCCGGTTCGCGCCGGAACGCATTCGGACTGCGAAGCCGTCGACGAATTCGTAGCGATCCTCCTGGAGCTCGCCCCAGGCGTAATACTCATCGACCGTCATCGGAGAGAGCGCGGGCTGGCTCATCGGGCACCTCGCCTCAAAGCCTACACGAAGGGGCTTTCAAACGGGAACGGCCGGCTCTCGCCGGCCGTTCAAGGCTCGCTCGTGAGAAGCGAACAGGTCAGTGCGTGCCGGGGGTGAAGTGGCCGCACCAGTCGTCGGAGCCGACCACCGGCCAGAGCCCGTGGCTCTTCGCGTCCGGCTGGCTGACGGGCGGGTTGAAGCGGCAGAGGCCGGCCTCGTCGACGGTCGGGCCGCCGTTGCCGTGATGGTCGTCGTAGAAGCGGCACTTCGTGCAGGCCATCGCTTCGCTGGTCATGGACATGAGGACCTCCTGAATCGCTTGAGAACGCTACACTGGAATTAGAACCGTTTCAATCTGAAATCGTTCCAGGGTGCAGGCGGGCTCCGATCGCCCGCTCGCATCCGCCTCGCGGACGGCCTAGGCTCGGCCGAACCACCCAGAGGTGAGCCGTGACGATCGCATTCCCCGCGCCCGACCCGAAGATCCTCGCCCGCCGCGACACGATCCTGGCCGGCCTCGCCCGCCTCGTCGCCCCCGAGGCGCTGATCACGAGCGAGGACGAGCGCCGCGCCTTCGAGACCGACGGCCTCACGGCCTATCGCCGGATGCCGCTGGCGGTCGTCCTACCGTCCTCGACCCGGGAGGTCGCGGCCGTGATGCGCTTCCTCGGCGAGGCCGGCGTGAAGATCGTGCCGCGCGGGGCCGGGACCTCGCTCGCGGGCGGCGCGATCCCGCAGGAGGACGCGGTGGTGGTCGGCATCTCGAAGATGTCGCGGGTGCTCGACCTCGACTTCACGAACCGGACGGCGCGCGTCGAGGCCGGAATCACGAATCTCGCGATCTCGGCCGCCGTCGCGCACGAAGGCTTCTTCTACGCGCCGGACCCCTCGAGCCAGCTCGCCTGCACCATCGCGGGCAACATCGCGATGAACTCCGGCGGCGCCCATTGCCTGAAGTACGGCGTCACCACGAACAACATCCTCGGGCTGACGCTGGTCCTGCTCGACGGCAGCGTCGTCCAGATCGGCGGCGACCACCTCGACGCGCCGGGCCTCGACCTCCTCGGCCTCCTGATCGGGTCGGAGGGCCAGCTCGGCATCGTGACGGAGGCGACCGTCCGGATCCTCCGGGCCGCGGAGGGCGCGCGTCCCGCGCTTCTCGGCTTCTCGTCGGCCGAAGATGCGGGCGCCTGCGTCGCGGCCATCATCGGGGCCGGGATGGTGCCGGTCGCGCTCGAATACATGGACCGGCTCGCGATCCAGATCACGGATGCCTTCGCGCATGCCGGCTACCCGGACGTCGAGGCGATGCTGATCGTCGAGGTCGAGGGCTCCGACCCCGAGATCGACGAGCAGCTTCGGCGCATCGTCGCGATCGCCGAGCGGTTCAAGGTCGAGGCCGTCCGGGTCGCGACGTCGGAGGCCGAGGCGGCCGCGATCTGGAAGGGCCGGAAATCCGCCTTCGGGGCGACCGGGCGCATCTCCGACTACATCTGCATGGACGGCACGATCCCGACCGGGCAGCTGCCTCTCGTGCTGCGCCGCATCGACGAGATCGTGAAGCGGGAGGGCCTCAGGGTCGCGAACGTGTTCCACGCCGGCGACGGCAACCTGCACCCGCTGATCCTGTTCGACATCAACCGGCCCGGCGAGATGGAGAAGGCCGAGAGGGCCGGTGAGGACATCCTCAAGCTCTGCGTCGAGGTCGGCGGCTGCCTCACGGGCGAGCACGGCGTCGGGATCGAGAAGCGCGACCTGATGACGGTGCAGTACGGGCCGGCCGACCTCGCCCAGCAGATGCGGGTGCGCTCGGTGTTCGATCCTGGGTGGCTCATGAACCCGGCAAAGGTCTTCCCGCTGGAGGGCCGCTCGGCGGCGTGAGAGAGGCTCGGGTCCGAGGGGAGGGTGCTCGATGACGAAGGACGAGATCGAGGCGGTCTTGGAACGGGTGCGGACGTGGCCCGTGCGGCGACAGGAAGAGGCTGCCGGGCTGCTTCTCGACATGGAGGCGCTCGACACGAACACCTACCGGCTC
>CAXTKM010000077.1:241-2125 GCA_964244795.1 uncultured Enterovirga sp. | reverse complement strand
AGAGGAGCGGGCTGAGATCCGACGCGGGGTGGCCGAAGCGGATCGGGGCGAGTTCGCGTCCGGCGAGAGACTCGAGGCGATCCTGCGCCGTCCCGAATGATCCGCGTCCGGTTCACGGAACGGGCGGCGGACCAGCTCGAGCAAGCGCTCGCGTCCATCGAGCGGGACAATCCCTACGCGGCCGTGCGGATCGGCGATCGGATCCGGGCGACCCTTTCGCGGTTGCAGCTCTTTCCGGAATCGGGTTCGCCCACCGACGACCCCGGCATCCGGTATGCGGTCGTGCCCAGAACGCGGTATCTGCTGTTCTACGACGTCGACCCGCTCGGCGTGCGCGTGATCCGGGTCCGGCACGCCTCTCGAAGAACGTTGCATCGACGATGATCCTCTCCCCTACCTCCGAAGCCGAAGCCTGTACCGCCGTCGCGGACGCGGCCGCGTCCGGCACGCCGCTCGCGATCGAGGGCGGGGCGACGAAAGCCGCGGTCGGCCGGCCGATCCAGACCGAGCGAACCCTCTCCTCGCGCGGCCTCGCGGGGATCACCCTCTACGAACCGGCCGAGATGGTGATCGCGGCCCGGGCCGGAACGCCCGTGGCCGAGATCGTCCGGACGCTCGACGGCCGGAAGCAGAACCTCACCTTCGAGCCGATGGATCATCGCGTCCTCCTCGGCACCAGGGGCGAGCCGACGATCGGCGCGCTCGCGGCCGCGAACGTCTCCGGACCGCGCCGGATCCAGGCCGGAGCGGCCCGCGACAGCCTGATCGGCATCCGGCTCGTGAACGGGCGCGGCGAGGCCGTGAAGTCGGGCGGCCGCGTGATGAAGAACGTGACCGGGCTCGATCTCGTGAAGCTCGTCGCGGGCTCCTGGGGGACGCTCGGCTTCCTCACGGAGGCGACGTTCAAGGTGCTCCCGAAACCGGAGCGCGTGGCGACGCTGGTGCTCCGCGGCCTGGACGATACGGCCGCGATCGCGGCGCTCTCGGCCGCGCTCGGATCGCCCTACGACGTCACGGGAGCGGCGCATCTTCCGGCCGGCCTCGGGGCCGGCGCCCAGACGCTCGTCAGGGTGGAAGGGCTCGCTTTCTCGGTCGACCACCGCCTCGGCGAGCTGCGGCGGCTGTTCCGACGGACGGCGGCGGCCGACCTCATCGAGGGCGAGGCCGCGGCAGCGCTCTGGCGCACCGTCCGGGACGCGGAGCCCTTGTCCGAGCCCCGCGACGCGGCCGTCTGGCGCATCTCGACCGCGCCCTCCCGCGGCCCGGACCTCGCGGGCGTCATCGGTCGCCTCGTCGGCGGCGCGCGCTGGTTCTTCGATTGGGGCGGGGGCCTCGTCTGGCTCGCCTGCCCGGCCGAGGGCGACGCGGGGGCGGGCGCGATCCGGGCCGCCGTCAACCAATATGGCGGCCACGCGACGCTCGTCCGGGCTCCTGCCGAGATCAGGGCTGCCGTGGACGTGTTCCAGCCGGAGCCCGAGTCGATCCGCCGGCTGACGGCCGGGATCAAGGCCGCCTTCGATCCGGCCGGGATCTTCAATCCGGGCCGGATGTGGGCCGGAGTCTGACGCCGGCGGCGCGGTGGTGGCTCCGGCGCCCTACTCCTGGAGCATCCGCTTCAGGAGCTCCACCTCGTCCGACAGCGAGGCGTCGCCGGAGATCGCCTTCTCGATCTTGCGGACCGCGTGCAGGACGGTGGTGTGGTCGCGACCGCCGAACCGCCGGCCGATCTCGGGCAGGGAGCGCAGGGTCAGGATCTTCGAGAGATACATCGCGATCTGTCGCGGCTTGACCACGGCCGCGGTGCGGCGCTCCGACAGGATGTCCGAACGGGAGACGTTGTAGCGCGACGCGACGAGCTTCTGGATATCCTCGATCTTCATGCGG
>CAXTKM010000077.1:0-231 GCA_964244795.1 uncultured Enterovirga sp. | reverse complement strand
CGAGGTCGCGTCCGTTGGTCGCGATCGCCCGGGCCACGTAGGTGATGACCGCGGGGCTCGCCTCGAAGCCCGGATGGGCGGCCTGCACGGCGGCCAGCCTCTGGGTCAGGATCCCGGCCCGCAGCGCCTCGTCGAGTGCCGCGATCTCGACCACGAGCCCGCCCGCGAGACGCGACCTGACGCGCTCGTCGAGGCTCTCGAGATCGCCCGGCGGCCGGTCGGCCGCGACGA
>CAXTKM010000076.1:3977-15173 GCA_964244795.1 uncultured Enterovirga sp. | reverse complement strand
CTCCTCGCCGACCTCGGCGCGTTCCGGGCTTCGGTCTGCCTCCTCACCGACGCTGCCTACCGGGACGTCGACGCGAAAGGCGCAAGCTCTCCAGAGACGGCGCTCGTTCCGGAGGAACGTCTTCCATCGCCGGATGCGACATGGGACTGGGAGCTCGCCCCGCGGGGCGAGATCTCCCGCCGCTTCGCGCGCGTCCACCGCGTCCGGGCATCGCTCGACACGGGCCGCCGCGCCTCGATCGGGACAGCATCGGGCGGAGGCGCTAAGGGGAGCGGATGACGCTCACCGTCCGTTTCGCCCCGTCCCCGACCGGGCTCCTGCACATCGGCAACGCCCGAACGGCGCTCCTGAACGCGCTCCTCGCGCGGCGGGCGGGCGGCACCTTCGTGCTCCGTCTCGACGACACCGACGTCGAGCGGTCGCGGCGCGAGTACGCGGACGCGATCAAGCTCGACCTCGCCTGGCTCGGCATCCCGCCGGACCGGACGGTGCGCCAGTCCGAGCGGCTCGACGTCTACGCCGATGCAGCCGATCGCCTGAAGGCCGCGGGCCGGCTCTACGCCTGCTACGAGACCGCGGAGGAACTGGAGCGGCGCCGGCGGATCCAGCTCGCCCGTGGGGCGCCGCCGATCTACGATCGGGCGGCGCTCGCGCTGTCCGGCGAGGATCGGGCGCGGCTCGAGACAGAGGGGCGGCGGCCGCATTGGCGGTTCCGGCTCGAGGACCGGCGCGTCGCCTGGGACGACCTCGTGCGCGGTCCCTCGCATGTCGAGGCCGGCTCGCTGTCGGACCCCGTCCTCGTCCGCGAGAACGGGAGCTACCTCTACACGCTGCCCTCGGTCGCGGACGACGCCGCGCTCGGGATCACGGAAATCGTCCGGGGCGAGGACCACGTCACGAACACGGCCGTGCAGATCCAGATCTTCGAGTCGCTCGGCGCCGCGCCGCCGCGGTTCGGCCACCACAACCTCCTCACCACCGCGGGCGGGGAGGGGCTCTCGAAGCGCTCCGGCGCGCTTTCGCTCAGAAGCCTCCGCGAGCGCGGGCTCGAGCCGATGGCGGTCGCCTCGCTCGCCGTGCTGGTCGGCTCCTCGGAGACGGTCCGGCCGGTCGCCGATCTCGACGCGCTCGGGGCGCTCGTCGACCTCGCCGGCATCTCGCGCGCGCCGGCCCGGTTCGACGAGGGCGAGATCGACCGGCTGAACGCCGGTCTCCTGCACGACATGCCCTACGAGACCGCCCGGCTTCGGCTCGAGGCGGCCGGAATCGGCGGGGGCGTCGCGTTCTGGGACGCAGTGCGGGGCAACCTCGCGCGGTTCGCGGATGCCGCCGACTGGTGGCGCGTGGTGGAGGGGTCGGTCGAGCCGTCCATCGGCGATCCGGGCTTCGCCGCCAAGGCCGCAGAGCTTCTCCCGCCTGCACCCTGGTCGGGCGAGACCTGGAAGGCCTGGACCCTCGCGGTTGGGGAGGCGACCGGCCTGAAGGGCAGGGCGCTCTTCCTGCCTCTCCGGCTCGCGCTGACCGGGCTCGACCACGGTCCGGACCTCGCGAGCCTCCTGCCGCTGATCGGACCCGAGCGGGCGAGGGAGAGGTTGCTGGCCCGGTAGACACCTTCTCCCCGCTCTTCCCGACGAAAGTCGGGACCCAGGGGCTCCGCGAGGCTGGGTGCCGGCTTTCGACGGCAGGAGCGGTGGGGAAGACGCTCTACGTCTTCTTCGGCGTCCAGGCCTCGACCGGACCGCCGGCCTTCTTCCAGGCTCCGTACCCGCCCCGGATGTGGGCGACGGGCTTAAGGCCCATCTCGGCCGCGGTTCCGGCCGCGAGGGCCGACCGGAGACCGCCAGCGCAGAAGAACACGAAGCGCTTCTCCTCGGCGAAGACCGGCTTGTGATACGGGCTCTCCGGATCGATCCAGAACTCGAGCATCCCGCGCGTGCAGTGGAACGCGCCCGGCACGCGGCCGTCGCGCTCGAGCTCGCGCGGGTCGCGGATGTCGACCAGCACGACGTCGCCGCGGCCGGACAGCGCGATCGCCTCCTCGGCCGAGACGGTCTCGATCCGGGCCTCCGCCTCCTGGACCATGGCCTTGTAGCCGCGCGTGATCGTCTGGGGCATGGTGGATGTCTCCTCGGCTCTCGGATGGAGCGGCACGGATCTCGGAGGGCGCGGGCGGAATGGCTTTCGCGGGGTTCTCGATCGCCGATTACGTCGGGCTCGCCTTCTTCGCCTCGGCCTGGCTCGCCTATTATCTCATGGTCGAGCGCACGGCCACGGGCCAGCGAAGCCTGAACCGGCTCATGAACGTCCACCGCTACGCCTGGAAGCGCGGCCTCTCGCGACGCGAGAACCGCATCATCGACGCGAACATCAACGCCTCCCTCCAGAACGGCACCGCGTTCTTCGCCTCGACGTCGCTCCTCGCGATCGGAGGGTCGCTGACGCTCCTGCGCCTCTCGGACGAGGTCATGACCCTGTTCGGCCACCTCCCGTTCGGGGTCGAGACGACACGGACGGCCTGGGACGCGAAGGTCCTCGGGCTGACCGTGATCTTCGTGTACGCCTTCTTCAAGTTCGCCTGGTCCTACCGCCTGTTCAACTATGCGGCGATCCTGATCGGGGCCGTGCCGGACTGGAGGGAGGCCGAGGCGGACCGGATCGAGATCGCGGCCTGGCGGGCGGCTTCGATGAACACCGTCGCGGGCCGGCATTTCAACCGCGGCCAGCGCGCGTTCTTCTTCGCGCTCGCCTATCTCGGCTGGTTCATCAGCCCCTATCTGCTCATCGCGACGACGGCCTTCGTGCTCTACGTGATGTGGCATCGCCAATTCGCCTCGGACGCGCTCGCCGCGCTGTCGCGCGGGCCCTGGCCGGAGCCGCCATGACCAGAGAATCGACGCCCAAAGTCTCGGAAGACGATCTCGCGAAGGCGATCCTGTCGCTCGTGGCGGAGCGCGGGCCGGGCAAGACGATCTGCCCCTCGGAGGCCGCACGCGCGCTCGCCGGCAAGGACCCGGAGGCCTGGGGCCGGCTGATGCCGGCGATCCGTCGGGTCGCCGTCCGGCTGATGAAGGACGGCCGGGTCGTGCTCCGCAGGAAGGGGCGGCCGGTCGACCCCGACGATTTCCGGGGCATCTACCGGATCGGGCCGGCCTCCGACGAGGACGGCCCCGGGAACACGGCGTCTGTCCGGCCCGAGACCCGGTAGGCTGCGAGCCCGACCCACTCGCGGACCGCGAGATCGAGGCGGTCGAGCCCGGCCCCGAGCGCGGGTTCGGGCCAGACGCCATCGCCAGCGCCGGTCCGGTAGTCGACCGGGTAGGCCGAGACGTCGAAGCCGACCTGCCGGAAAGCCCCCACGGCGCGCGGCATGTGCCAGGCCGACGTCACCAGCAGCCAGCGCTCGCCGGGTGCGGGCGAAACCAGGGCGCGGGTCTCGAGCGCGTTCTCCCCCGTCGTGCGGGAGCGATTTTCATAGAGAATGCGGGCCGGATCGATCCCGAACGTTCCGGCGAAGCGGGCGACCGCGTCCGCCTCGGGTATGTCGTCGCCGAGAAGCGTGCCGCTGCCGCCGGAGAAGACGATCCGGGCCGCGGGCTCGCGCCGCGCGAGGTCCGCCATCGCGACCACGCGCTCGGCCGCGTCGTTCAGCACGATCTGCTTGCGCGCGAAGGACAAGGCCGGCCTGACAGCGCCGCCGAGCACGATGATGCCGTGGACCGGACGCCCGGTCTCGGCCGGGACCGGGAAGCGGTTCTCGAGCGGGGCGAGAAGCCAGGTCCCGACCGGCAGGATCCCGCATAGGGCGATCGCGACGATCGCGCCCGCCGAGAGCCCGAGGCCCAGCCGCGCGAGCCGCGGACGCCCGAAGGACGCACCGGCGGTGCCCGCGAGCGCCAGCCCGATCAGGAGGTTGGACGGCGTGACGACGAACCAGAGGACCTTGGAGAGCGCGTAGAACACCCGCCGGCCGCCTGGAGTGTCGTCAGTCGCGGGTTCGCTCAGCCTCGAATCGGGCCTTGGCCTCGGCGTTCGGAGGGTAGAGCCCCGGCAGGGCCACGCCCTTCTCGACCTCCTTCATGATCCAGAGCTCGAGCAGCTCCTGGTCCGGACCCGCCTTCGCGACGTCCTCGACGAAAGCCGCCGGGATCACGACGGCGCCGTCCCCGTCGAGCACGATCACGTCGTCCGGGAAGACCGCGACGCCGCCGCAGCCGATCGGCTCGCCCCAGCCGACGAAGGTGAGGCTCGACACGGAGGCCGGGGCCGCGACGCCGGCGCACCAGACGGGCAGGTCCGTCCCCTCGACCCCCGCCCCGTCGCGGACGACGCCGTCGGTCACCAGCGCCGCGACGCCCCGCTTCTTCATGCGGGCGCACAGGATGTCGCCGAAGATGCCGGCATCCGTGATGCCCATCGCGTCCACGACCGCGACGGCGCCCTCCGGCATCGCCTCGATCGCGCCGCGGGTCGATTTCGGCGACGACCAGGATTCCGGCGTCGCGAGGTCCTCGCGCGCCGGCACGAAGCGGAGCGGGAAGGCCGGCCCGACGATCCTGTCGCCGGCCTGGAAGGTCGGCCGCGGGCCGCGCATCCAGGTGCGCCGGATGCCTTTCTTCAGCAGGATCGTGGTGATCGTGCCGGTCGAGGTCGCCCGCAGCGCGTCGGCTATGGCCTTGTCGAGCATGTGCCTTGGTCTCCTACGCCGCCCGATCCCAATCGGGCGCGAAATCGGGATCGACGACGCGCCCGTCCGGCCGCGACAGACCCGACAGGGCCTGCATCTCCTCGTCGGAGAACCGGAGATCGAACACGTCGAGGTTCTTCGCGATGTGCGCGGGCGTTCCCGATTTCGGGATCGCCACCACGCCGTCCTGCTGCACGTGCCAGCGCAGGACGACCTGCGCCTCGCTGGTCCCATGCCGCTTCGCGATGTCCTGGACCGCCGGGTCGGCCAGCATGCCGCCGCGCCCGAGCGGGCAGTACGACGTCAGGGCGAGGCCGTGACGCCGGCAGGCGGCCAGCACCGCCGTCTGGTCGAGATAGGGATGGTACTCGACCTGGTTCGCGACGAGGGGCTCCGTCGCGAGCGCGACCGCCTCGTCGACCATGGCGGCCGTGTAGTTCGAGATCCCGATGTGCCGCGACAGGCCGAGGCGGCGTGCGTGGCAGAGGGCGGCCGTCGATTGCTCGAGCGGCACCGCCCGGTTCGGCCAATGGATCAGGAGGAGGTCGACCGCGGACAGGTCCAGTCGCTTCAGGCTCGCCTCGGCCGAGCGCTCGAGATCGCCCGAGGCGATATCGTCGAGCCAGACCTTCGTGGTCACGAAGAGCTCGTCCCGCTCGATTCCGCTCGCCTTGATCCCGGCTCCGACCTCGGCCTCGTTGCCGTACATCTTGGCGGTGTCGATGTGGCGGTATCCGCACGCGATCGCGGCCTCGACGGCCTGCACGCAGGCGTCGCCGGTGAGCCGGAAGGTGCCGAGACCGATCGCCGGGATCGCGGCTCCGTTCGCCTGGACGATATGGGCTTCTTGCATGGCGTCTCCTCTCGGCAGGAGGGATGTCGGCTCGCGATGCCCCCGTCAACGGGTCAGGTCAACGGGCGAGGTCAACAGGCCCCGTCGGCGGCGAGCGCGTCGCCGGCGCTCGTCAGCTCAACGAAAGGGTCACGACCGCCCGTCCGCCGGGCCGGGCCCGGACCCGTCCGTACCAGTCCTCCAGGTACGGAAGGCTCGGGCGCTCGATCGGCAGCGCGAACCAGCGATGGGCGTGGCAGGCGACCGGGATGTCGCCCATCGTGAAGGCGTTCCCGGCCACGTAGGCGCGGTCCCGGAGCCTGTCGTCCAGGATCGCGGCGGCTGCGGCGCTCGCCTCGACGGAGCGCGCCAGGAGGGCGGCGTCCCGCGCCTCCGGCTTCGTCCGGACGAGCTGCCAGAAGGCGTCCCGCATCGCGGGCGTCGCGGCCGTCGCCTGCCAGTCCATCCACCGATCCGCATCCGCCCGGACCCTCGGATCGGCCGGAAATAGACCCGCCCCGGGATGCTTCGCGGCGAGGTAGCGCACGATGGCGTTCGACTCCCACAGGACGAACCCGTCGTCGTCGAGCGTCGGCACGAGGATGTTCGGATTCAGGCGCCGGTACTCGGGCGTCGTGCCGAACGGGCCGCCGATGTCGACCCGCCGGTAGTCGAGCCCGATCTCGTCGAGGCACCAGACGGCCTTCTGAACGTTGATCGAGCTGATCCGGCCCCAGAGCGTCATCATCAGCGGTGGTCCATCCTCAGGAAGCGAGAAGCGCCTCGAGCGCCAAGCCGTAGGAGAGCGGACCGAAGCCGGCGATGACCCCGCGGGCCACCGGCGCGATCATCGAGCGGTGCCGGAAGTGTTCGCGGGCATGCACGTTCGAAAGGTGCACCTCGATCAAGACGGCGGCCGAGCCCGAGATCGCATCGCGGAGCGCCACTGAGGTATGGGTATACGCGCCGGCGTTCAGGATCACGCCCGCGCCGGACCGTCCGGCCTCCTGGATCCAGGTCACGAGGTCGCCCTCGTGGTTCGACTGCCGGAAGGTGAGCGAGGCCCGAAGGCCGGCCCGCGCGCGAAGCTCGGCCTCGATGTCGGCGAGCGTCGCCGACCCGTAGAGTCCCGGTTCGCGCGCCCCGAGCAGGTTCAGGTTCGGGCCGTTGAGGACGACGACCTCGCGCATTCGGGCGGTCGCCTCCGTCAGGGCGTGTACGAGAACGAATACGAGAGCTTCGCCCCGAGCGTCACCTGGTCGCGGGATCCGATTCGGGTGACGATCGGGCTGTCGCCCGCGTCCTCGACGAGGCGCGTGTAGCCGACGTAGCCGGTCGTCGCCCAGGTGTCGTTCCACTGGTAGGTCACGGCACCGAGCGCGCCGACGCCGGTCAGGCCGCCATCCGGCCGGAAGGAGAACACGCGGCCGTTGAGGGCCGCCTCCGCCGGCCGCACGCCGAAGTAGCGGTCGACGTAGCGCTGGTCGCCGAGATAGAGCCGGGGACCGGCCGAGAAGACGAATTGGCCGACCGGCGCGACGAGGTCGACGCCGACATTGCCGACGAACCCCGAATCATCCCGGAACCCGTGCCGCGCCTCGATCCTCGCGCGGATGAAGGTCAGCGGCCAGTACTCGACGAAGACCCCGGACTCGACGTCGAAGTTGCGCTTCCGAAGGCCGAAGAGCGAGCGGTCGTCGCTGAGATAGCGGCCGGACTGGAGACGGAACACCGGCCCGACCCTGAAGGTCGGCGTGTCGATGATGGAGATCGAGATCCCGTCGTCGGGCGCCGCGAAGCGGGCCGGCTCGTCCGAGCGCCGGTAGCTGAGCGAGGGATAGATCGTGGCCGATGCCCGGTCGGAGCCCGGAAAGGTCGGCTGGAACACGGCGTTCCCCGACAGCGTCACGATGTAGGTCTCGCTCGTCCCGCGCGCCGGCGGACGATAGCGCTGGAGCATCCCGCCCGATTCCTGCGCCCAGCCGGGGATGCTCGAGAGCACCATCAAACCGAGAGCCAGCGCCGCCTTGCTCACCGTCATTCCTGATTTCCTCGATTCGCGGGTCCATCCTCGCGATCGCTCCGTTACGGACCGTTACCGTGATCCGCCGCCGAGCCACAACGCCGGCGCGGCCCAGGGCGGCGGATCGGCCGGCGCCTGTGCTCTTCGGACATCAGGTCGGACGCGCCCGGAGAGGGGTGCGTCCGAGAGCGGTGTCAGCAGTAGGATCCCAGCGCCCCGCGCCGCCGCACGTCCAGGGTCGCGCAGTGGAACGCGCCCCCGAAGGGCCCGTAGGCGAGGAACGGGCAGGGGATCGGATCGAAGCCCCAGTCGCGCAGCGCCTTGATCAGGGTCGGCTGGGACTGGTCGACGACCACCTTCTTGTCCGTCAGCGAGAGGACGTTGATCGAGGTCCAAGGCGAGCACATCGAGATCTTCGCCATCACGCCCTCGACGGGGTCCGGCCGCGGCGCGACCAGGATGTCCCAGCGCTTCAGGGCCGGCGGCAGGTTCGCGACGTCGCAGTAATCCGGGTTCACGAGCACCTTCCCGGGCGCGAGCGGCATGAACGTCGAATCGATATGCATCGGCTGCGGGCAGAGGCTCGGGATCTCGTGGATCCGGAAGCCGTCGCCGAGATGCCGGCGCAGCCATTCGATGCCGAAGCGGTTCGTCACGTTCGAGACCGTGACGAAAAGGTCACGGCCGCAGCGCACGAAATCCGCCGCGTCGAAGACCGGCTCCCACTCGTTGATCGTGTAGCGCATCGGGTCGCCCTTGGCCGGGATGCGGTAGTCGTGACTGTAGAGGTCGTCGAGGAGCTGGGGCCGCGGCGCCGACGTCCAGCGCGCGCCGGCCCTGAAGTATTCCTTGAACAGCGACCGATACGCGTCGCCCTCGAAGTACCGGGTGCGCCAGCACATCGGGCTCTCGATGATCTCGTCGCCGACGACGAGGTATCCATCGCGCGGGCAGGCGGTGCAGAAACCGCGCGACGACCATTCGGGCGACCTGAACTTGCGCTTGAAATCGACGATGTCGGGTCTTCGCACCGTGACGCCCTCGCCCTCGAGGATCGCGATGAAGGCGTCGAGGTCGCGCTGGGCGAGCTTGCGCATCCAGGCCGGGTAGCGGTAGCCGCCGACGAAGCGGTACAGCTTCGCCGCGAGCGGGGGCAGGTTGAACGTCACCGTGACGTGGTCCGACGGGATCGTCGCGCCCTCCAGCCGGCCGACGATCACCTCCTCCAGCGGATCCCACTCCGTCCAGGACATCACGGTCGCGCCCGATCGCGCCGGCGCGGACGGCTCGGGGAGGGTCGTTGCCGGGCCGATCTGGGCAGGGCGGTCGAGCGTATCGGTGGTCGGCATGGTGGGTCCGCGGGAAACGGGTCCGTCTGGACCCTGCTTGGGCCGTCACCGACGCGAGGCATCGAGGATACGGCCGGACTTCGGGAGCGTCTGCTAGAGGACGGCCGTCCGCTTCGCGACCGAGCCCCGGCGACCTCTCGCCCAGCCCCTACATGATAGCGGCAACCATGCTCAACCTTTTCGACCCGGTGTGGCGCGTCTGCGCGAGCCTTCGCGACGTCGGTGCGTTAGAGAGCCGGCACCCTCGACCGCCGGGCAGCGCGGATCGCCGCCTCTCAGCTGTTCGGGAATGAAGCGCTTCGCCGTCCTCGCATCGATCCTCGGCCTCGCCCTCTTCTGCGCTGTCCTCGCCTATGCCGGGTTCGGGGACGTGGCGGAGGCGGTCGCCGGCGCGGGCTGGGCCACGCTCGCGGTCGTCGCGGCACGCGCGGTCGCGATCGTGGCCGCGGGGCTGTCGTGGCAATGGCTGTTCCCGATCGGGCACCGCCTGCCGCTCCGGATCTCGGTTCTCCTGCGCTTCATCCGCGAGGGGGTGAACCAGCTCCTGCCGGTCGGCCAGGTCGGCGGCGACCTCGTCGGCGCCCGGCTCGCGACCTTCTGGCGCGCCGACGGCGCGCTCGCCGGGGCGGTCACGATCGCGGACGTCGCCCTTCAGGCCGCGACGCAGTTCGTCTTCGCGCTCGCCGGCGTGATCCTGCTCGTCGCCCTCACGGGCGATGGCGCGATCGTGCGCTACGCGCTTGCGGGGCTCGCGGTCGGGGCCGTCCTGATCGTGGCCTTCTTCGTCGTCCAGGCCCGGGCAGGGTCGCGGTGGATCGGGTCCGTCATTCGCCGATTGTCCGGCCGCTGGGACAACGTCGCGAGCCTGGTCGACCGGCTCTGGGACAGCCTCGCCGTGGTCTACGCGAGCCCGGGCCGGGTCGCCCGCTCCGCCCTTCTCCACCTCGCGACCTGGGTCTTCGGTTCCGTCGAGGTCTATGTCGCGCTCCACGCCATGGGCTATCCCGTGACCGTCGCCGAGGCGATCGTGATCGAGAGCCTCGGACAGGCCGTGCGGGGCGCGGCCTTCGCGGTGCCCGGGGGACTCGGCATCCAGGAGGGCGGCTACGTCGCCCTTTGCGCGCTGTTCGGCGTACCGCCCGGCCCGGCGCTCGCCCTGTCCCTCGTGAAGCGCGTCCCCGACCTCGTCCTCGGGCTCCCGGCGCTCGCCGCCTGGCAGGTCATCGAGGGCCGGCGCCTCTTCCGGGCCGATGCCGGTGTAACCCCGGCGGAGACTCCGCTCGCCGGCATCAACGGATGAGCGTCGTCTCGCTCCTCCTGCTGGCGGCGGCAGGGGCGGGCATCGCCTATCTCGGTCTTGCGGCCGTCATGGTCGGCCGGCTGGCCGGCCGGCAGCCGCCGCCGGCAACAGGCCCGCTCCCGTCGATCACGATCCTGAAGCCGTTGCACGGCGCGGAGCCGGGCCTCTCGGAGAACCTCGCGTCCTTCATCCGGCAGGATTACGATGCGCCGGTCCAGATCGTGCTCGGCGTCCAGGATCCGGCCGACCCGGCCATCCTGATCGGCCGGACGCTGAAAGCGTCCCACCCCGACCGAGACATCGCGATCGTGGTCGACGCGCGGCTCGTCGGCACCAACCGCAAGGTGTCGAACCTCCACAACATGGCGTCGGCCATACGCCACGAGATCGTCGTCCTGGCTGACAGCGACATGCGGGTCGGACCCGCCTACCTGCGCGGCCTGGTGGAGACGCTGGCGACGCCGGGCGTGGGTGCGGTCACGTGCCCCTATCACGGCCTGCCGGTCGGCGGGCTCTGGTCCCGGCTCGCGGGGCTCGGCATCGACACCCACTTCATGCCCGGCGTCGCGGTCGGGGCCGGGCTCGGCGTCGGGCATCCCTGCATGGGATCGACGATCGCGCTCCGGCGCGAGACGCTGGACCGCATCGGCGGGTTTCGGGCCCTCGCCGACGATCTCGCCGACGATCACGCGCTCGGCGCGAGGGTCAGGGCACTCGGCCTCGCGGTCGTCGTCACTCCGTGGTCAATCGGGCATGTCTGCCCGGAGGGGTCTTTCGCCGAACTCGCCTCGCAGGAACTGCGCTGGCTCCGGACGATCCGGCAGGTCGAGCCGGCAGGCCATCTCGGCTCAGTCGTCGCGCATCCGCTCCCCTTCGCGCTCGCGGCGCTCGCGGCTTGGCCCGGTCCTCTCGCCGCGGCGTTCGCGCTGGCCGCGATCGCGGCCCGGACAGTCCTCTGCCTTGCCGTGGAGCGGGCCTTTGCATTAAGGGCACACCAGTATGGTCTCG
>CAXTKM010000076.1:1478-3967 GCA_964244795.1 uncultured Enterovirga sp. | reverse complement strand
CCTCTACGTCGCGAGCTTCTTCGGGCGCGGCGTTCGGTGGCGAGGCTACCACTACGAGGTGGCGCGATCCGGCGCCCTCCTGTCCAAGGCGAGGTCCGACCTCTCATGATGCGAACCCTCTTCCTCCAGGCACCCTCCTTCGAGGGGTTCGATGGCGGCGCGGGCTCGCGCTATCAGGCACGGCGCGAGATCCAGTCCTTCTGGTATCCGACCTGGCTCGCGCAGCCGGCCGCGCTGGTCGAGAACTCGAAGCTGATCGATGCCCCCCCGCACCGCACGGGTCTCGCCGAGGTCGTGGGCCAGGCCCGCGATTTCGACCTCGCGATCCTGCACACCTCGACGCCGTCCTTCGCCTCCGACGTGAAAGTGATCGAGGCGATGAAGGGCGCGAACCCGAACCTCAAGGTCGGGCTGATCGGCGCGAAGGTCGCGGTGCAGTCCGACGAAAGCCTCGTCGAGGCGCCGGTCGTCGACTTCGTGGCCCGGAACGAATTCGACTTCACCGTGAAGGACGTGGCCGACGGGAAGAGCTGGGCCGACATCGCGGGCCTCTCCTACCGGAACGGATCCGGCGTGATCGTGCACAACGAGGACCGGCCGGTCATGCACGACATGGACTCGCTGCCCTTCGTGACGCCGGTCTACAAGCGCGACCTCGAGATGGAGAAGTACTTCATCGGCTACCTGAAGCATCCCTACATCTCGTTCTACACCGGCCGCGGCTGCAAGAGCCGCTGCACCTTCTGCCTCTGGCCGCAGACCGTCGGCGGCCACCGCTACCGGACACGGTCCGTCGGGCACGTGATCGACGAGGTGCGCTACGTCCTGAAGGCCTTCCCGCAGATGAAGGAGCTCTTCTTCGACGACGACACCTTCACCGACGACCTTCCCCGGACCGAGGCGATCGCGAAGGAGCTCGGCAAGCTCGGCGTCATGTGGTCCTGCAACGCGAAGGCGAACGTGCCCCGGGACACGCTCAAGGTCTTGAAGGACAACGGCCTTCGGCTGCTGCTCGTCGGCTACGAGTCGGGCAACCAGCAGATCCTGCACAACATCAAGAAGGGGATGCGGGTCGAGGTCGCGGAGCAGTTCACGAAGGACTGCCACGAGCTCGGCGTCATGATCCACGGCACCTTCATCCTCGGCCTCCCGGGCGAGACGAAGGAGACGATCCAGGAGACGATCAAGTTCGCGACCAAGATCAACCCGCATACGATCCAGGTTTCGCTTGCGGCTCCCTATCCCGGCACGTTCCTGTACAAGCAGGCGCTCGAGAACGGCTGGCTCGACGCGTCGAACGCCGAGCTGATCAACGACAACGGCATTCAGATCGCGCCGCTGCATTACGATCACCTGTCGCATACGGAGATCTTCAGCTCGGTCGAGGATTTCTACCGAAAGTTCTATTTCCGCGTGCCGAAGATCGCCTCGATCGTCGGCGAGATGGTGACTCAGCCCGACATGATGAAGCGCCGCCTGCGCGAGGGCGTCGAGTTCTTCCGCTTCCTGAAGGAACGCCGGGCGGTCACGCACGCGGCGTGAGGCGTCGGCTGCTCCGCTCTTCCCGTGTCATCGCCGGGCTCGTCCCGGCGATCTCGGTCGTTTGAGCGGCCCCGTGGTCGGATCGGGATGGCCGGGACAAGCCCGGCCATGACAGGGGAGGGGTCTCGCTCCCTCGTCGTCACCGCGGACGATTTCGGTCTCGCCCACGAGGTCAACGAGGCCGTCGAGCGCGCCCATCGCCACGGCATCCTGACGGCGGCGAGCCTGATGGTCGCCGAGCCCGCTTGCGGCGACGCGGTCGACCGGGCGCGACGTCTGCCCGGCCTCGCGATCGGCCTGCACCTCACCCTCGTCGAGGGCCATCCCATCCTGCCGGCGGCCGAGATCCCGGACCTCGTCGGCCCGGACGGCCGTCTCCGGACGGACCTCGCCCGTTACGGGGCCGCGGTCTTCTTCCGACGCTCCGTCCAGCGCCAGGTCGCAGCCGAGATCGAGGCCCAGTTCACGGCTTTCGCGCGAACGGGGCTCGCGCTGGACCATGTCGACGCGCACCAGCATTTCCACCTGCATCCGACGGTGGCCCGGCTCCTGATGAAGATCGGCCCGCGATTCGGCATGAGGGCGCTCCGGGTCCCGGTCGAGCCCGTCCGAACCCTGCGGGCCGTCGAACCGGCCCGACCTGGCCTTGAGGCCAGGATCGCGTCGCCCTATGGGCGCCTGCTGCGGCGGCGGGCGCGCGAGAACGGCCTCGTCGTCGCCGACCAGGTCTTCGGCCTCGCCTGGTCCGGCGCCGTGACCGCGACCCGCCTCGCGGGCCTCGTCGCGGCGCTGCCGCCGGGCCGGACCGAGATCTACACCCATCCGGCGCTCGCGGGCGGGTTTCCGGGAAGCGCGCCGGGCTACCGCTACGCGGAGGAGTTCGCGGCGCTGACGTCGCCGGAGGCCGCGCGTGCGCTCGAGACGGGCCGTGCCGTTCGGTCGAGCTA
>CAXTKM010000076.1:0-1468 GCA_964244795.1 uncultured Enterovirga sp. | reverse complement strand
CCGGACCGGGCGTGACCGGAAGAGGGGTGTCAGCGTCGCTTCAACCCGTCGCATCGTCACGTGCCCGGCCGACGACCATGTTCGTGGGCGGGCGAGCGGAATCGCCCCATCGGGTTCGACAGGACGGTCGGGTCCGGCGCTTGCGGCACCGTCCACGCGGCGAAGGCGCTTTCTCGACGTGTCGGCGGCGGTTAAGGCTGACGAGCAGCTCGTTCTCGACGATCGGCGGCGCAGGGTGCATAATGCCGTTCAACGGGCGACGGGTTTCAGCGACCGGGACGCGCAACGCGTGCCTGGCGGTGACGGCGTGGGCGACAGGGACATCGGTATGAAGGTTGTTCTCGCGCAGCCGCGAGGGTTCTGCGCAGGCGTGGTGCGGGCGATCGACATCGTCGAGCGAGCCCTCTCGAAATACGGCGCCCCGATCTACGTTCGCCACGAGATCGTGCATAACCGGCACGTGGTCGAGACCCTGAAGGCCAAGGGCGCGATCTTCGTGAAGGAACTGTCCGAGGTGCCGCCAGGAGCCGTGACCGTGTTCTCGGCGCACGGCGTCGCCCGTTCCGTCCAGGACGACGCGAAGGAGCGCAGCCTGCCGGTGCTCGACGCGACCTGCCCGCTCGTGACCAAGGTGCACAACCAGGGCCGCCGATACGTGACGCAGGGGCGGACGCTGGTCCTCGTCGGCCATGCCGGCCACCCGGAGGTGGTCGGTACGCTGGGTCAGATCGACGCCGTGGTGCACCTCGTGCAGACCGCGGCCGACGTCGCGAACCTGCCGCTCGAACTCGATACGCCGATCGCCTACATCACGCAGACGACGCTCTCGGTCGACGACACGCGCTCGATCATCGAGACGCTGCAGGCCCGCTTCTCGGACGTGATCGGGCCTGACACGCGCGACATCTGCTACGCGACCCAGAACCGCCAGGCCGCCGTCCGGCAGTTGACCGGGATGGTCGACGTTCTCCTCGTCGTCGGCGCCCGGAACTCCTCGAACTCGAATCGCCTGCGCGACGTCGGCGAGGAGGCTGGGCTTCCCTCCTACCTCGTCGCGGATGGGAGCGAGGTCGATCCCGCGTGGCTCGCCGGAGCGAGAACGGTGGGCTTGACCGCCGGGGCGTCGGCTCCCGAGGTGCTGGTCGACAGCGTCATCGAGGCGCTGCGCCGGATCGGTCCGGTGGAGGTCTCGATCCTCGACGGCACCGAGGAGAACATCACGTTCAACCTGCCCTTCGAGCTGCGGACGCACGACGTCGCGCAGACCGCGGCGTGAGCCGACCACTCCAGAAAGAGAGTTGATCCGTGGGAATTCCTCTCCGGCAAATCGTGTCCGTCGGCAGCTACGTCGTGAAGCAGCACCTGCAGGGCAGGAAGCGCTACCCGCTCGTGCTGATGCTGGAGCCTCTCTTTCGCTGCAACCTCGCCTGCGCCGGCTGCGGCAAGATCGACTACCCGGACGAGATCC
>CAXTKM010000075.1:10591-15278 GCA_964244795.1 uncultured Enterovirga sp. | reverse complement strand
GACCTGGTTCGAGAACCCGACGATCTTCGCCCGGAACGCGTCGCCCTCGCGCAGGACGTCGTTGAACTTGATGTTGACGCCGCCCTCGACGTTGTGCGCCGTCTCGGCCCGGAGCGCGGTATTCGGCAGGATCGTGAAGGCCGGGAACGGATGGGTGCCGGCGATCAGGGTCTCGCTGATCGCGGGCGCCCGATACCCCTCGGCATAGGTGCCGTAGAACTCGATCCACGGGAACGGCGACACGCCGACCGTGCCGCGCGGCGAGATCCGGTCGCCCTCCGACCGGAAGTTGCCGCCCGTGATCGTGTAGGAATCGTAGCGGACCGCCCCGACGGCCCGGAGCCAGCCACCGTAGCGCATCTCGTCCTGGAGGAAGGCGCCGGTCAGGCTGCGCTCGCCGGTCGGCGTGAAGGCGGAGGTGTAGCCGCCGGCGTCGTCGGTCGTCCGGACGTTGTCGAACACGCCGTCGCCGCCGTAGGTGACCGCGTGGCTGACCGGCCCCGTCTCGAAGCGCGAGGTGTTGAAGGCGTCGAACCCGGAGGTCTTCAGGTCGACGATGACCTTGTTCCCGATCCTGGCGCCGAGCTGGGTGTAGGTGACGGTCGGGTTCAGGAGCGTGCGCTGGTCGTAGGTCGTGCTGTAATAGCCCTTCAGGCTGAGATCGATCAGCGGCTGGTCCGGCGGCGTCCAGCGATAGCCGAGCGTGTAGGTGTCGGTGTCGAGGGCGGACTGGAAGCGGGCGCCGGTCTGGGACGTGCCGTTGTTGCTGAAATCGAACTTCTGGATGAGCGCGGTCGCGGTGATCTGGTGGCCGTCGGCCGGCCGGACCGCGAGCTTCACGTTGCCGGACCGAAGCTCGCTGTCCGTGTCCCGGATCAGGAACCCGGCCCCGTCCCGGTAGGTGTACCGGTCGCGGTACACGAACTGTCCGAAGGCCGAGGCCGCGTCGTTCGGGAGCCGGACGCCGCCGGAGGTCGAGTTCACGACGCCGTAGCCGTTCGTGCCGAAACCGACCTTCTGGACCACGCCGGCGAATTCGTCCGGCTTCAGGATGTCGTCGATGCCCCGGGTCCGGAACGACACAACGCCGCCGATCGCGCCTGACCCGTAGATGGTCGAGACCGGACCGCGCGTGACGTCGACGCCGCCGACGAGCTCGGGATCGAGGTAGAACGACCCGTTCGCGCCATGCCCGGTCGACTGGAAGTTCTGGCGCGCCCCGTCGATCAAGACGTTGACGCGGCCGAAATCCTGCAGGCCCCGGATGTTGATCGCCTGGGCGGGATCGTTCGGGCTCTCCTGCGTCGTGACCCCCGGGATCTGGCGCAGCACGTCCGACAGGCGGTCGGGCTGGATCGCGTCGATCTGGTCGCGCGAGAGCACGCTCGCGCCGCCGAGCGTATCGATCGCGGCCGCCTCCGTCTTCGTCGAGGTGACGCTGATCTCGTCGAGCTGGGTCGCGGCCGACAGCGGCGCCGGGGCGCTCTGGGCCGCCCGGCCGGGCGGGATCGCGCCCTGGGCCTGCGCCGTCGCGACCGCGAGAGAGGAGGCGCCGAGAAACGCCAGCAAACGATACACGGGGACCATGACCAGACCTCAAGACGGCAAGCGATGAGCTGGCTGGCTTGCTGGGCGTCGGGCCTGGCTGGCTGGCTGAGCGGCCGCGCCGTGGCGACCGCCCGGCCATCTCGGCCAGATGATATGAGAGATCAAGGAATTTGTTCTTGAATCGGAACAGTTCTAAAGTAACGGTCGGTCGTGGATCGAATTTAGAGCGGCTCGAACAAGCAACCTAAGGGTTGAGCGGCGCAGGCTTTCCAAGAACCGACCGCTACGGGCCGCGGCGTTCGACCCGCGCCTCCCCGCTTCAAGCCCCCGCCGCGTGTTGCCGAACGGCAACGCCGGCCAGGCTCACGGGACGGGCGCCCTCGCCTCCCGCGATCGGCGCGGCAGCAGGAACGGACGGCCGTCGCCCGGGATCGCGCCCACCGCGAGGTCGACCTCGAACACGCCGGAGACGATCCGGTCGTCGATCACGGCGGCCGGCGGCCCGGCCGCGACGAGCCGCCCCTCGGACAGGACCACGATCTCGTCCGCGAAGGCGGATGCGAGGTTCAGGTCGTGCAGCACGGCCAGGACGGCGACGCCTTCCCGGGCGAGCCGGCAGGCGGCGTCGAGGAGGGCCAGCTGGTGCTTGAGGTCGAGGCTCGCGATCGGCTCGTCGAGCAGCAGCACCTGCCGGTCCGCGACGGTGCGGCCGGCCGCGAGCTGCGCCAGGACGCGCGCGAACTGCGTCCGCTGCTGCTCGCCGCCGGACAGCGTCTGGTAGCCCCGGCCGGCGAGATGCGCGACGTCGGCCCGGCCGAGCGAATCGGCCAGGATCGCGGCCCTGTCCCGGGCGGTGAGACCGCGCCCGATCCCGTCGAGCCCGATCCGGACGACCTCGCCCGCCGTGAACGGGAAGGCGAGCCGCGACGCCTGGGGCAGGACGGCCCGCAGGCAGGCGAGCCGCCACGGCGGTATCGTGCCGACCGGCTCTCCGCCATAGGACACGCCCCCGGAGGCGGGCCGGAGCTCGCCCGAGAGCAGCTTCACGAGCGTCGACTTCCCGGCCCCGTTCGGCCCGATGACGACCGTCACGCGTCCGGCCGGGACCGCGAGCGAGACGTCCTGCAGGAGGCTCTTCGCACCGACCCGGTAGGAGACGGCGTCCGCCCCGACGAGGACCGTCACCCGTCGAGCACCGATTGGCGCCGGAGCAGCAGCCACAGGAAGTAGGGCGCGCCGATCAGGGCTGTCACGATGCCGATCGGGAGCTCGGCCGGCGCGACGACGACCCGGGCCACGATGTCGCCCGCGACCAGGAGGGACCCTCCGAGGAGCGCCGACGCGGGGAGGAGGAGGCGGTGGTCGGGACCGGCCGCGATCCTGAGCACGTGCGGCACGACGAGGCCCAGGAAGCCGATCAGGCCAGCGGTCGCGACGGAGGCTCCGACCAGGACCGCGACCGCGACGATCGTGAGCCGCTTCACGCGCTCGATCGCGATCCCGAGGTGGAACGCCTCCGCCTCGCCGAGGACGAGGGCGTTCAGCGCGCGCGCCAGGAACGGCGCGAGGCAGAGCGCGCCGAGAACGACGGGCGCGATGACGGAGAGCTTCGTCCAGGTGGCGCCTCCGAGCGAGCCCAGCGTCCAGAAGGTGAGGTCGCGAAGCTGCCGGTCGTCGCTCAGGAAGGCCAGGAACCCGGTCCCGGCGCCCGCGAGCGCCGCGATCGCAACGCCGGCGAGCAGCATGGTCGCGACAGAGGTCCGGCCGCGGCGGGTCGCGACCGCGTAGAGGAGGATCGTGCACGCGAGCGCTCCCACGAAGGACGCGACCGGCAGGACCGCGAAGGGAAGCGGGGCCGTGCCCGTGACGAAGCGATGCCCGAGCACGATGGTCGCGGCCGCGCCGAGGGCCGACCCGGACGAGACGCCGACCAGCGCCGGGTCGGCGAGCGGGTTCCGGAACAGGCCCTGCAGGAGCGCGCCCGAGACCGCGAGCGCCGCCCCGACCAGGAGCCCGACGAGGGTCCTCGGCATCCGGATGTCGAGGACGATCACGGCGTCGCGGGCGAGCGAGGGATCGATCGATCCCTGGCGCCCGAACCACAGGATCGAGGCGACCCGCGACGGCGGCAGCGCGATCGCGCCCGTGCCGAGCGACAGGACCGCGACGGCCACGACCAGCGCTCCGAGCCCCGCGATCACGAAGGCCGCCCGGATCCGGGGCGAGGCCGACTCGTCGGACGCGCCCGCCCGCAGCCTGACCGGGCCAGACGGCGGCGCATCGGCCCCGGCGGGGGCGAGCCCGTGCAGGCTCACTCGGCCTTGATCCCCGGCTGGAGCGCGAGGATCAGGTCGCGCGCGGCCTCCGGCGTGCGAGGCCCGAAGCCGAGGAGATAGAGGCCGTTCATCGTGACGAGCCTGCGGTCGCGCCCGGCCGGCGTCTGGGACAGGGCCGGCCCGGCGAAGAGGTCCGCCGGCGGCGCGCCGCCGGGGCCGACGCTCATCATGACCACCGCCTCCGGCTGCGCCGCCACGACGGCCTCGTCGGCCATCGGCTTGTAGCCGTCGATCGAGCCGGCGGCGTTCTCGGCACCGGCGAGCGTCAGCATGCCGTCGGCGGTCGTGTTGCGGCCGCCCACCATCAGCCGCCCGTTCTGGAGCGACAGGACGAACAGGACCCGGAGCGGGCGCGCGATCCGCCGACGCGTTTCGGCGAGCGATTCGAACCCGCGCCGCGTTCGCTCGGCGAGCGCCTGCCCGTCCTGGTCCCGGCCGACCGCCTTCGCGACGGCCAGGATGCGGGTCGCGACGCCGGCCTCCGTCGGCTCCTCCGTCATGGTCGCGACCGGCACGCCCGCCTCGCGCACGAGGCGCAGCACGTCGGGCGGCCCGGCGCCATCGACCGCGAGGACGAGGGTCGGCCGCACCGACAGGATGCCCTCGGCCGAGAGCTGGCGGAGGTAGCCGACGTTCGGCTTGGTGGCGAGCGCGTCCGGAGGATGGACGCTGGTCGTGTCGACCGCGACCACACGCTCGCCGAGCCCGAGATCGTAGAGGATCTCCGTGACCGCCCCGCCGAGCGACACGATCCGGGCGGGGTCGGGCGCGGCGGCGTGCCCGGGAACGGGCAGGATCGCGAC
>CAXTKM010000075.1:6177-10581 GCA_964244795.1 uncultured Enterovirga sp. | reverse complement strand
CGCGACGATCGCTCCCAAGACGATCGACCGAAGCGCTATGAAGCCCCGTGACGCGCTCCTCTCCTCCTCGCGGGGAGAGGCTGGGAGTGGGGGGCGCGTCGCCTGTCGACCGGGACGGATGCGGCCCAACCCCCATCCGACCCTCCGCTTCGCTCGGGCCACCTTCCTGCCGGGCATAGCCCGGTCCGCAAGGGGGAAGGCAATCGGAGAGGTCAACCCCCAGCAGGAAACGTCGATGTCGCGGGTCATTTGGTCAGGATCAGCTTGCCGCTCTGGGTCAGGCGAAGCCGGTATGGCTCTCCCTTGTGAATCAGGACGACCTCCCTGTCCCCCCCGAACAGCGCGCTCGTGTCGAAGGATCGGGGCGGCTGGCCGCCCGTCCTCACCTGATCGGCGCCGATCTCCCGGCCGCTATCGCCGCTGCCCATGACTTCGTTTCAGCCTTCTCTACTAGAGGAATTTTCGTACTTCTGTTTAGAATAAGGAGAAACTGCGGTTCTCCTTCTTGCCATTTCATTAGATCGGCGGCAAAGCGCTGACAACCTTTGCCGCGATCGGCGAAGGGCGCGCTCAGACCGGGAGGGTCGAATGTTCATCGCGATGAATCGGTTCAAGGTGTTCAAGGACGCGGCGGACGAGTTCGAGGCCGTCTGGCGGAACCGCGACAGCCATCTCTCCGAGATGCAGGGCTTCATGGCCTTCCACCTCCTGCGCGGCCCTGAGGCCGAGGATCACGTCCTCTACTCGTCGCACACGACCTGGCGATCGAAGGCCGATTTCACGGCCTGGACGAACTCCGAACAGTTCCGGAAGTCCCATTCCCGCGCTCCGAGCACGAAGCCCCTCTACGCCGGCCATCCGCAGTTCGAGGGCTTCGAGCCCGTGCAGACGCTGGCGTCGGCGGAAGCGGAAGCGGCGTGACGGGCGTCGCGGCCTTCGGCCGGGACGAGGCGGCGACGACCCGCCTCCGGGAGCTCGTGGCGGCCGAGCCGGGCGGCGTCCTGGAGGAGATCGCGCGCCGCGAGGGCGTCTCCTACGGGGCCGTGCTCGAGGCGCTCCCGGCCGGCCATTCCGTTGTCGCGGCCGGCGACGCGTTCGACCGCGTCTGGACCGCGCTTGCGGCCTGGCCCGGCGATGTCACCTTCATCGTGCACACGGCGGACGGCGTGTTCGAGACGCGCGGGTCGATCCCGCCCGGCAGCCACGGCCGCGGCTTCTTCAACATCCACGGCGATAGCCCGATCGGCGGCCATATCCGGGCCGATCGCTGCGCCGCGATCGCCTTCGTCGACCGGCCCTTCTTTGGGCGCCGCTCGCTCTCGGTCCAGTTCCTGAACCGGGAGGGCGGGGCGATGTTCAAGATCTTCGTCGGGCGCGGGCCCGACCGGGAGCTCGATGCGGGCCAGGTCGCGCTGTTCGAGGCGATGCGGGTCTCGCTGCGCGAGGCGACGCACTGACCGAGGCGACCCGGCGGATGGGCGCTCGCTCGCCGCGCACGCTTCCCCGGCGGGCGCGGGCCGGCTAGACCGCTAGGCAGCGAACGCGAGGGCCGGGTCGGTCCTTCCGAGGAGACGCCCGTGGACCCGATCCTCGTCAGCCGCCGCGACGGCTGGAGCATCGTCACCCTGAACCGCCCCGACCGGCTGAACGCCTTCGACGCCGACATGCACCGCGCGCTGGCCGCCGTGCTGGACGGGATCGAGGCGGACGAGAGCTGCCGGGCGCTCGTCCTCACCGGGGCCGGACGGGGCTTCTCGGCCGGCCAGGACCTCGAGGCGATCGGTCGCGACGCGACGCTCGGCGACACGCTCGAGCTCTTCTTCAACCCTCTCGTCCGCCGCATCCGGGCGCTCCGGATGCCGGTGATCTGCGCCGTGAACGGTGTCGCCGCGGGGGCGGGCGCGAACATCGCGCTCGCGTGCGACCTCGTCGTCGCCGCCCGCTCGGCCCGGTTCATCCAGGCCTTCGCGAAGATCGGGCTCGTGCCGGATTGCGGCGGGTCGTGGTTCCTTCCCCGGCTCGTCGGCGAGGCCCGGGCCCGGGCGCTCGCGCTGACCGGCGAGGCCGTCCCGGCCGAGAGCGCGGCCGCCTGGGGCATGATCTGGAAGGTCGTGGACGACGATGCGCTCACGGCCGAGGTCGAGCGGCTCGCGGCCCATCTCGCGACGCAGCCGACGGCGGCGCTGGCGCTGATCAAGCGCGCCTTCGACGCCTCGCCGGCCCACACGCTCGACCAGCAGCTCGACCTCGAGCGCGATCTTCAGCTCCAGGCCGCCGCCTCGCCGGATTTCGCGGAGGGCGTGCTCGCGTTCCGGGAGAAGCGCCCGCCGCGCTTCACGGGCCGCGCCTCGTGAGCGGGGCCGACGAGCCGGCGCCGGACGGCGCCGAGGTCGACCCGGATGCGATCGCCCGGGCGTCGGCGGACGCGATGTGGGCGGACGACCGGGGCAGCACCGGCCTCGGGATGCAGCTCCTCGACATCGGGCCGGGCTACGGCCTCGTCGCCATGGTGGTCACGGACGCGATGACGAACGCGCACGGCATCGCGCATGGCGGTTTCGTGTTCGCGCTGGCCGATACGGCCTTCGGCTACGCCTGCAACACCCGCGGCGCGAAGGCCGTGTCCTTCCATTGCTCGATCACGTATCTCCGGCCGGCCCGTCTCGGCGAGCGCCTGGTCGCGGCCGCGCACGAGGTGGCGCTCGAGGGACGAAGCGGCCTCTACGACGTGAACGTCTCCGCCGGCGAGGAGACCGTCGCGGAGTTCCGGGGCCATTCGCGCCTCGTCCCGGGCCGATGGGCTTGACCGCGGTCGCGGATGAGCGGTGGACAGCGTCGGCCGTGCCGTTTTCGGCGGTCGGGCTTCGCCTAAGATCGCCCGCGTCCCCGACCAGCGAAGCCGGCTCGAATGCCTGGCTGCGACCTCGACCCTGACCTTCACGCGGAGCCCATCGATGATGCACGAGAGACCGACGCGGCGGACGGGAGACCCGCGCCAGAACGCGGAAGCCGCGTTCAAGAAGATGACCACGAAGCCGGTCGAGCAACCCGTGGCGGCCCCGCAGGCTCTGCCACCCGGCCGGGAGATGGTCTCGCTCAGGATCGATCGCGAGGTCTTGGCGCATTTCCAGTCGGCCGGCCCGGGCTGGCAGGACCGGATCAACATCGTGCTCCGGGCCGCGGCCGGGCTTTAGCCGCCGCTCACGGCGCGAGGCGACGCGCTGACCGCTTGGCCCTGGCCGGACATCATTCGTCGCGAGCGTAAGAGATGATCGAGAGAAACCGGATGGGTAGCTTGCGCATCTCGTCGGGGCCGTGCGGCGCGTCCGAATCGAAGAACAGGCTGTCGCCCGGCAGCATCGGGTAGAGTACGCTCCCGTGGCGATAGACGACCTCGCCCTCCAGCATGTAGAGGAACTCGATCCCGGCATGCTGGAACAGGGGAAAGACATCCGATTCCGCCGTGAGCGTGATCATGTACGGTTCGACGACGACCCGCCCGCCACGGCCGCCGGTGTGCCCGAGAAGCTGATACTGATGCCCGTTGCGGGTTCCGCGCCTCTCGATGACCAGCCCGTCTCCCGCCTTGACGAAGACGGCATCCCGTCGCTCCTCGTAGCGTCGGAAGAAGGCCGTTACCGGGACGCCCAACGCGGTCGATAGCTGCTTCAGGGTGGTCAGCGACGGCGACGTCAGGCCGTTCTCGATCTTCGAGAGCATGCCGAGCGACAGCGACGCCGCGACCGCGAGATCCGCGACGGTGATGCCGAGCTTCATCCGAAACGCGCGCACCTCCCTGCCGATCGCGACCTCCAGGACATTGTCCCGCGCGCCCTCGAGCTCGTGCGGATCCTGCATGGGCGGATCGCGATCGCCGGTTCCCGCTGGCGGCTTCGACACGGTCCGCACGGGCCCGGACGGGGCGCTCGGCCCGTCCGGGCCCGTCGGCGTTTCGGGTGCGCCCGGACGTCGCGCGGAGCTCCTCGGGCGCCCGACCGGCTTGCTCATGTCCGATGTCCATCCTTCTGCGCCCTCGCGCCGTCGTCGGCGAAACGGCAGACGCGCCCTCGATCGAAGCCGCTCTTTCGTTCAGTGAACATTATTTCCTGGTGTTGAAACGGCATCGCGGGTCTGGTAGTCGACGGATACGAGGTGGAGCCACTCATGTGCGGCATCGTAGGCTTGTTCATCAAGGACCGGGCGCTCGACCGTCAACTCGGATCGATGCTGTCCGGCATGCTCGGGACGATGTGCGAGCGGGGCCCCGATAGCGCGGGCTTCGCGCTGTACGGATCGGCGGCCGACGGGCGATGCAAGCTCACGGTCCAATCGACGGCGCCGGACCGGGATTTCGAGGGGATCGGGGACATCCTCGGCCGCGAGCTCGGCGGGGCCGAGATCACG
>CAXTKM010000075.1:4320-6167 GCA_964244795.1 uncultured Enterovirga sp. | reverse complement strand
AATGTTGAGAAGTACGCCGCCGACCACGGCCACGCCGAGATCACGGCCGACGTGAGATCGACCCATGCCGTGCTGACCGTGCCGAGCCGGCAACTGGACGACGTCCGTGATGCCCTCCGCGAGCGGTATCCGCAGCTTCGGATCATGGGCTTCGGCGACGCGATCGAGATCTACAAGGAGGTCGGCCACCCGACCGAGGTCGCGAAGCGGTTCGACCTCGCCGGCATGCAGGGAACCCACGGGATCGGACACACCCGGATGGCGACCGAGTCAGCCGTCACCACCATGGGCGCCCACCCGTATTCGACCGGGCCGGATCAGTGCCTCGTGCACAACGGGTCGCTGTCGAACCACAACAACATCCGGCGCGACCTGGAGCGGGACGGGCTGCGGTTCCAGACCGAGAACGACACGGAGGTCGCGGCCGCCTATCTGACGTGGCGGATGAACCAGGGCCAGGATCTCGGAGGGGCATTGAAGAGCAGCCTCGATGACCTCGACGGCTTCTACACGTTCGTGGTCGGGACGAAGACCGGGTTCGGGGTCCTGCGCGACCCCGTCGCCTGCAAGCCTGCCATCCTGGCCGAAAACGACCGCTACGTCGCGTTCGGCTCCGAATACCGCGTGCTGGCGAACCTGCCGGACATCGACAAGGCGCGGGTGTGGGAACCCGAACCGGCAACGGTCTATTTCTGGGAGCGCTAGAGATGCCGAGCGTCGATCTCGCCGTGACGTCCGTGCGCGACCTGAACCAGGCCCTTCACGGGCTCGGCCAGGGGAGCAACGAGACCGGCTGGGAGATCGTCAATCCGCGCGGAGCTCACGCCATCGCGGTCGGGGTCGACGCGCCGGTCAGGATCGATGTCCGGGGCAGCGTCGGGTATTATTGCGGCGGCATGAACAAGGACGCCGAGATCGTGGTCCACGGGTCCGCCGGCCCGGGGGTCGCGGAGAACATGATGTCGGGCGGGGTCCGCATCAAAGGCGATGCGAGCCAATATGCCGGTGCGACCGCGAAGGGCGGATTGCTGGTGGTCGAAGGCAACGCGTCGTCGCGCTGCGGCATCTCGATGAAGGGGGTCGACATCGTCGTTCGGGGCAATGTCGGTCACATGTCGGCCTTCATGGCACAGGCCGGCAATCTCCTGGTGTGCGGAGATGCCGGCGATGCCCTCGGCGACTCGATCTACGAGGCGCGATTGTTCGTCAGGGGCGAGGTCAGGAGCCTCGGGGCCGACTGCATCGAGAAGACGATGCGGCCCGAGCACCTTATCCTGGTGCGGGACATCCTGGAGCGGGCCGGCATCGACGACGTGCGACCCGCGGAGTTCAGGCGTTACGGCTCGGCCCGCAAGCTCTACACTTTCAGCATCGACAACGCCGACAGCTACGGCTGACGGAGCCGTCCGCCATCCGTTTCCGGAACCGTCACGACGAGGGACCATGTCCTACAGCAGCCCGCCGACCATCCCTCGCAAATCGGCGACGTTCGACGATTATACCCTGTCGGAGATCCGCCGCGCCGCGACGACCGGGATCTACGATATCCGGGGCGGTGGGGCGAAGCGACGCCTGCCCCATTTCGACGACCTCCTGTTCCTGGGAGCCTCGATCTCCCGCTATCCCCTGGAGGGCTACCGCGAGCGCTGCGGCACGGACGTCGTGCTGGGCGCGCGGCACGCGAGGAAGCCGATCACGCTGAAGATTCCGATCACCATCGCGGGGATGAGCTTCGGCTCGCTCTCGGCCAACGCCAAGGAGGCGATCGGCCGCGGCGCGACCGCGGCCGGCACGTCGACGACCACCGGCGACGGCGGGATGTCGGCCGAGGAGCGCAGCCAGTCGCA
>CAXTKM010000075.1:0-4310 GCA_964244795.1 uncultured Enterovirga sp. | reverse complement strand
ACCTGCCCTCGCGCTACGGCATGAACCCGGACGACCTCCGCAAGGCGGACGCGATCGAGATCGTCGTGGGGCAAGGCGCGAAACCCGGCGGCGGCGGCATGCTGCTCGGCCAGAAGATCACCGACCGGGTCGCCGCGATGCGGACCCTGCCGAAGGGCATCGATCAGCGCTCGGCGAGCCGCCATCCGGACTGGACCGGGCCGGACGATCTGGAGATCAAGATCCTGGAGCTGCGCGAGATCACGGATTGGGAGAAGCCGATCTACGTGAAGGTCGGCGGGGCGCGCCCGTATTACGACGTGACGCTCGCCGTGAAGGCCGGGGCCGATGTCGTCGTGGTCGACGGGATGCAGGGCGGCACCGCGGCGACCCAGGAGGTGTTCATCGAGAACGTCGGGATGCCGACGCTCGCCTGCATCCGGCCCGCCGTCCAGGCGCTGCAGGACCTCGGCATGCACCGGAAGGTCCAGCTCATCGTGTCGGGCGGCATCCGTAACGGCGCCGATGTCGGCAAGGCCATCGCGCTTGGAGCGGACGCCGTCTCGATCGGCACCGCCGCACTCGTGGCGCTCGGCGACAACGATCCCGCCTACGAGGCCGAGTATCGGGCGCTCGGCACGACGGCGGGCGCCTATGACGACTGGCACGAAGGCCGCGACCCGGCCGGGATCACCACGCAGGACCCGGAGCTGATGGCGCGCCTCGATCCGATTCTCGCCGGACGGCGCCTCGCCAACTACCTCAAGGTCATGGCGCTCGAGGTGCAGACCATCGCGCGCGCCTGCGGCAAGAGCCACGTGCACAATCTCGAGCCCGAGGACCTCTGCGCCCTGACGGTCGAGGCCGCCGCCATGGCGCGCGTGCCGCTTGCCGGCACGAGCTGGATCCCGGGCCAAGGCCTGAGCTGAATCGGGCCGAGCTCGGCGCATCGCGCGAGCGCCGGCCCCCATCGCATCGAGAGCGGGAACGACGACAGATGGAGCAGGACCTCGTCGCGACCGCGAAGGAGCGCGGGATCCGCTACTTCCTGATCTCCTACACGGATCTCTTCGGAGCCCAGCGCGCGAAGCTCGTCCCGGCGCAGGCGATCGGCGCCATGCAGCGCGACGGCGCGGGCTTCGCGGGCTTCGCGACCTGGCTCGACCTCTCGCCGGCCGACCCCGATCTGTTCGCCCTGCCGGATGCCTCGGCGTTGATCCAGCTTCCCTGGAAGCCGGAGGTCGCGTGGGTGCCTTCCGATTGCGTCATGGATGAGAAGCCCATCGGGCAGGCCCCTCGCGTCGTGCTGAAGCGGCTGGTCGCGGAGGCGGCGGAACTCGGATTGCACGTGAAGACCGGCGTCGAGCCCGAGTTCTTCCTGATCAACCGCGACGGAACCGGGATCTCGGATCCCGCGGACGACGCCGCGAAGCCCTGCTACGATCAGCAGGCGCTGATGCGCCGATACGACGTCGTCGCCGAGATCTGCGACCACATGCTGGACCTCGGCTGGGGCCCCTACCAGAACGACCACGAGGACGCGAACGGCCAGTTCGAGATGAACTGGACCTTCGACGACGCCCTGGTGACGGCCGATCGGCACTCCTTCTTCAAGTTCATGGTGAAGTCGGTCGCGGAGAAGCACGGCCTTCGGGCGACCTTCATGCCGAAACCCTTCCCCGGGCTCACCGGCTCGGGATGCCACGCCCACATCTCGGTCTGGGATCGGGCCGGCGCGACGAACGCCTTCCTGGACGAGGGCGACGAGATGGGGCTGTCGCGCCAGGGCTACCATTTCCTCGGCGGGATCATGGCCCATGGCGCCTCCATGGCGGCCATCACCAACCCGACCGTGAACAGCTACAAGCGCATCAACGCTCCCCGGACGATATCGGGAGCGACCTGGGCCCCGAACACCATGACCTGGACGGGCAACAACCGGACCCACATGGTCCGCGTGCCCGGGAAGGGCCGCTTCGAGCTCCGGCTGCCCGACGGCGCCGTCAATCCCTACCTTCTCCAGGCCGTGATCATCGCGGCAGGGCTCGACGGCATCAGGCAGGAGGCCGATCCGGGCCCGCGGCACGACATCGACATGTACAGGCTCGGCCACACCGTCACGGACGCCCCGCGCCTGCCGCTCAACCTCCTCGACGCCCTGCGGGGCTTCGACGAGGACGTCGCGCTCAAGGCCGCCCTCGGCGAGTCGTTCTCGAGCGCCTACATCGCGCTGAAGACGCGTGAATGGCACGATTACACGTCGCACTTCACGGCTTGGGAGAGGGCCAACACGCTCGACGTGTGAGCGAGGGTCCCGGTCACCGCCCGAACGGCCGAGGCCGTCGACGGCGGAGTGGATGTCAGTCCCGGAAGACGACGGTCTTCGACGCGTTGGCGATCACGCGGCCGTCGAGGTGCCACGCGACGGCGCGGGCCAGGACCCGCCTCTCGATGTCGCGTCCCTTGCGGACGAGGTCGTCGGGCGTGTCGCTGTGCGAGATCCGCTCCACGTCCTGCTCGATGATCGGACCCTCGTCGAGCTCCGTCGTGACGTAGTGGGCCGTGGCCCCGATCAGCTTCACGCCGCGCCGGAACGCCTGGTGATAGGGTTTCGCGCCCTTGAAGCCCGGCAGGAACGAGTGATGGATGTTGATGCAGCGACCGGCGAGCTTTGCCGACAGATCGTCGGACAGGATCTGCATGTAGCGGGCGAGGATGACGAGATCGGCCTCGCGTTCCGTGACGATGCGCCAGATCTCCGCTTCCTGCTCGGCCTTGTTGTCCCGGCTGACCGGGAGGTGGTCGAACGGGATGTCCCTGAAATCGAGGCCGGCATAGGTCTCGCGGGGATAGTTCGCCACGATGCCGACGATCTCCACCCGGAGCTCGCCGACCCGCCAGCGGTACAGGATGTCGGCGAGGCAATGGTCGAACCGCGAGACGAGCAGCAGCACGCGCTGCCGCCGCGATCGCGCCTGGATGCGCCACTCCATGCCGTGGGTCGCGGCGACCGCGTCGAAGCTCCGCCGCAGCGCGTCGATCGAGATCGCGTCGCTCACGAAGTTGAAGACGACCCGCATGAAGAACCGGCCCGTCTCCGGGTCGTCGAATTGCTGCGCTTCCTGGATGTTCGCATCGTTCTGGAACAGGTGGGTCGAGACTGTCGCGACGATGCCGGGCCGATTTCGGCAGGACAGCGTCAGGACGAATTGCTCGGTCTGCATCGGATGCTCGTCGGGTGAAGGGCTGGAAGGGCGGTATCGCTCGTTCAACGGGCGGCGGCGATCTCGGGCGCGTGCCGGATGCCGAACGCGGCCGCGCTGGCGGACAGCCAATGCCAGAAGCTCGCCGCGGTGCTTCTGGACACCGCGACCTCGTAGCGAGGCTCGCCGCCAGGCTCGTCCGGCAAGCGCCATAGGATCACGCTCATGTGCGAGGCGGACGACACCGCGGCGTCGCCCGGCCGGAAGACGCCCGGATCGAGATCCAGCACCATGCCCTTCGAGAGCGTATCCGGCACCCCGGCGCCGACGAGGCGCAGGATCGCATAGGCGTCGGACTGATCCGCGACCGCGGCGAGACCCGCGAGCGTGTGCGCGAGGGCTTCGGCGAAGCCGTTACCCTCGCCCTCCAGGATCGCGAGCCAGGCATCCGGCGCCGTGCCCAGCACGGAGACGTCTCCGCCCGCGACCCGGCGTGGCCCGTCCGGCAGATCGATCGCGAACGCCTCCCGGACGAGGTCGCGGAGCCCGGACCCGATCCCGCGTCGTGCCTGGACGCTCGCGACCCCGAGCCCGAGCCGCTCCGCAACGGCGATGCCGGCGGGCACGGCCCCGACCGATCGGAGCAGCCCCGCGAACGCCGACCGTTCGGTCGGGATGGTCTCAGCCACGAAGCCGCGCTCCTTCGGGATCGACGAAGACGGGCGAGCAGACCTCGACCTCGGTGTCGCCGTCGCGGACGGGATCGTAGGCCCGGACCCTGTCGCCGTGCCGGTCCGGGCCGCGCGAAAGCAGCCCGAGGCCGATCCAGTGCCCGAGGCTCGGCGAGAAGGCGACGGAGGTCACGTGACCCTCGCCCGCCGCGAGCGTCGGCGCGGCGCCGATCGGGAGGAGATGCGCCCCGGCCCTGAACCGGTGCGAGCGATCGACCGGCCGGAGCCCGACCAGGGCCGGACGATCCGCCGCAACCAGGCCCGGACGCGCGGCAAGCACGCGGCCGATGAAGTCCTTCTTCGTCGACATCATGCGTGCGAGCCCGAGATCGCCGGCCGTCGTGGTGCCGGACAGCTCGTTGCCGGCGACATGGCCCTTCTCGATCCGCAAGACGCC
>CAXTKM010000074.1:7637-15396 GCA_964244795.1 uncultured Enterovirga sp. | reverse complement strand
AACTGCGGCGCGATCCCGGAGAACCTCGTCGAATCGACCCTGTTCGGGCACGAGAAGGGCGCCTTCACGGGCGCGACCGAGAAGCACGCTGGCAAGTTCGTCGAGGCCTCCGGCGGGACGCTGTTCCTCGACGAGATCGGCGAGCTTCCGGCCTCCGCGCAGGTGAAGCTGCTGCGCGCGCTGCAGGAGGGCGAGGTCGACCCGGTCGGCGGAAAGCGCTCCGTGCGGGTCGACATCCGGCTGATCTCAGCCACGAACCGCTCGCTCCTCGACATGGTCAAGGAGGGCCGCTTCCGCGAGGATCTCTACTACCGCCTGAACGTCTTCCCGATGACGCTGCCGCCGCTCCGGGCGCGGCGGGACGACATCCCGGATCTCGCCCGCTCGTTCCTGGCCCGCTTCTCGGCCGAGGAGGGCAAGCGCATCCGGGGCATCGCGTCCGAGGCGCTCTCGCTGATCTGCCGGTACGGCTGGCCCGGCAACGTGCGCCAGCTCGAGAACGCGATCTTCCGGGCTGTCGTGCTGGCCGACGGGGACGAGCTGACCATCGCGGAGTTCCCGCAGATCGCCGGGCAGGTGGAGGGGTTTGACGTCCGGATCCCGCCCGCGCCCGCGGCGCCCGGACCCGGTGGCGCGGGCGCGCCGCCCGTGCGCGAGATCGTCAGGGTCGAGGTCCGCGACCCGCACGCGACCTCGCTCGTGTCCGAGACGGGCGAGGTGAAGCGCCTGGAGGAGCTCGAGACCGAGGTCATCCGCTTCGCGCTCGGCCATTACCGCGGCCACATGTCGGAGGTCTCGCGCCGGCTCGGGATCGGGCGCTCGACGCTCTACCGCAAGCTGAAGGAGCTCGGGCTCGAGGAGCCGGGCTCGGATTCGGCCGAAGAGGCCGCCTGACGCGGGCCGCCTCCTCGCCCCGCGCAGCGGGGAGAGGTCGAGTCCGCGGTCACGCGGACCGGGTGAGGGGCGTTGGAGACTCGTCGTTCACGGCAGCGTTTCCACCGCCCCTCATCCGGTCACCCTGACGCGTGACTCGACTTCTCCCCGCGCAGCGGGGAGAAGCAGCGCCCACATTCCCACCGCCCCTGCACCACCGGCTCTGGCCCGGCCTTTGCGGGACGTCGCCTCTCAGGCATTCTGGGCGGCGGGTTGAGCCGCGGGGGACATCGATGAACGAGGACAAGCTCCGAGACCTGATCGCGGACGTGAAGGCCGGCCGCATGTCGCGCCGGGGCTTCGTCGGCAGGATGGTGGCGCTCGGGCTGACGGCCCCGATGGCCGGCGCGATGCTCGGTCATTCGGGAGCGGAGGCCCAGGCCTACGACCCATCCGGGTACAAGCCGACCAAGGCCGGGGGCGGAGGGCCGCTGAAGCTCCTCTGGTGGCAGGCCCCGACGCTGCTGAACCCGCATTTCGCGGTCGGCACGAAGGACCAGGACGCGTCCCGCATCTTCTACGAGCCGCTCGCCTCCTGGGACGATGGCGGCAACCTCTATCCTGTGCTCGCGGCCGAGATCCCGAGTCGGCAGAACGGCGGCGTCGCGGCGGACGGCCTGTCGGTCACCTGGAAACTGAAACCGGGCGTGAAATGGCACGACGGCAAGCCGTTCTCGGCCGACGACGTCGTGTTCAACTGGCAATACGCCGCGAACCCGGCGACGGCCTCGGTCAAGATCGGGGCCTACAAGGACATCAAGGTCGAGAAGATCGACGACCTCACGGTGAAGATCCTGTTCCCGAAGCCGACGCCCTATTGGCAGGAGCCGTTCACGGCCGCGGACGGGATGATCATCCCGAAGCACCTCTTCGAGGCCTATTCGGGCGACAAGTCGCGCGATGCCCCGACCAACCTGTCGCCCGTCGGAACGGGCGCCTACCGGTTCGTCGAGTTCCGTCCCGGCGACATGCTCCGGGCCGAGCGCTTCCCCGACTACCACGTCAAGAACCGGCCCTTCTTCGACACGCTCGAGATGAAGGGCGGCGGCGACGCGGTCTCGGCCGCCCGCGCGGTGCTGCAGACGGGCGAATACGACTACGCCTGGAACATGCAGGTCGAGGACGAGATCCTGAAGCGGCTCGAGCAGGGCGGCAAGGGCCGGATCGACATCGTCTACGGCGGCAACCTCGAGTTCATCCTCCTGAACGCAGCCGACCCGAACGTCGAGGTCGACGGCGAGAAGGCGTCGGTGAAGACGAGGCATTTCGCCTTCGCGGATCCCGCGGTCAGCAAGGCCATGAACCTCCTGATCGACCGGGCCTCGATCCAGCAGTTCATCTACGGCCGGACCGGCCGGGCCACCGCGAATACCCTGAACGGACCCGACATGTTCGTGTCGAAGAACATGAAGAGCGAGTTCGACGTCGCGAAGGCGAACGCGCTGCTCGACGGGGCGGGCTGGAAGAGGGGCTCCGACGGGATCCGGGCCAAGGACGGCAAGAAGCTCAAGTTCGTCTTCCAGACCTCGATCAACGCGCCGCGCCAGAAGACGCAGGCGATCATCAAGCAGGCCGCGCAGAAGGCCGGCATCGAGATCGAGCTCAAGTCCGTGACGGCCTCCGTCTTCTTCTCGTCGGACGCCGCGAACCCCGACACCTACCCGCATTTCTATGCGGACATGGAGATGTACACGAACAACATGACGGCGCCGGACCCGACCGCCTGGATGCTGCAATACGCGTCCTGGGAGGTCGCCACGAAGGAGAACAAGTGGCAGGGCCGCAACATCGTGCGCTGGCAGAGCAAGGCGTTCGACGACCTGTACCGGGCCGGCCAGGTCGAGCTCGATCCCGTCAAGCGCGCCGCGTACTTCATCCAGATGAACGACCTCGTCGTCGCCGACAACGTCCTGCCGCTCCTGCACCGCGCCAAGGTCGCGGCCGTGAACGGCAAGCTGCGCGCGCCCCAGAGCGGCTGGGACAACGACCTCTGGAACATCGCCGACTGGTGGCGGGAGGCGTGAGCCCGGGCCGGGCGGGAGAGGCCGCGTGGCCGCGTACCTGACGCGGCGGCTCCTGATCGCGATCCCGAGCCTCCTCGGGATCAGCCTCATCCTGTTCACGGTGCTGGCCCTCGCGCCGGGCGACCCGTTCGGCGAGCTCGCCTCGAACCCGAACGTGCCGCCCGAGGTCCGGGCGTCGCTCCGGCTCAAGTTCGGCCTCGATGACCCCGTGATGGTGCGCTACCTGCGCTGGGTCGCGGCCATGTCGCAGGGCGATTGGGGCTTCTCCTTCGCGAGCCGGATCAACGTCGACACCCTGATCCTGCAGCGCGTGCCGACGACGCTCTTCGTGATCGGCTCGTCGCAGATCCTCGCGCTCGCGGTCGCGGTGCCGATCGGGATCTACGCGGCGATCCGGCCCTATTCCCTGTTCGACCAGATCGCGAACACCCTGGCCTTCGTCGGCTTCTCGCTGCCGACGTTCTTCACCGGGCTCCTGCTCATCCTGCTCTTCTCGATCAAGCTCGACTGGCTGCCGTTCGTCTACCAGGCCGACATCGCGGCGACCGGCTGGCGCTGGTGGTGGGAGAGCTTTCGGCAGGCCCTCATGCCGGTCACCGTCCTGGGCCTGTTCCAGGCCGCGTCCTACACGCGCTACGTCCGGTCGGCCGTGCTCGACGTCGCCCGGCTCGACTACGTCACGACCGCCCGGGCGAAGGGCCTGCCCGAGGGGACGGTCACGCTCCGGCACGTCGCCAGGAATGCGCTGATCCCCGTCGTGACGCTGGTCGCGCTGCAGATGCCGGCCGTGTTCGGAGGCGCGATCGTGACCGAGCAGATCTTCCGGGTGCCGGGGATCGGCTCGCTCCTGATCTCGGCGATGCTCGCGAACGACACCCCCGTCGTCATGGCGGTCACCTTCGTGTTCGCCTGCCTGGTCGTCCTGTTCAACCTCGTCGCGGACCTGCTGTATGGCTGGCTCGATCCTCGCATCTCCTTTGGGTAGCGTCGCGCTCGGCGCGGACCCGGCCCTCGTGACGGCCGACCAGGCCGTCCCGGAGGGGAGCGGGCCCGCGATCGCGGTCACGTCGGGCCGGGAGACCTGGCGCCGCTTCCGGCGTCATCGCCTCGCGATGGTCAGCAGCGTGCTGCTCGGGGTCATGGTGCTCGGCGTGCTCTTCGGGCCCTGGCTCTGGCCGGTCGCGATCGACGACATCGATTTCGCCGCGATGCTGCAGGGGCCGTCCTGGGCGCACCCGTTCGGGACCGACGACCTCGGCCAGGACATCCTGGCCCGCATGATCTCCGGCGGCCGGATCTCGCTCGCGGTCGGGTTCGCGGCGATGGTCGTCGCGACCGTCGTCGGCATCGTGATCGGCTCGTTGGCCGGGATGTCGCGCCGGCTGCTCGATCCCGTGCTGATGTGGGTGACCGACCTCTTCCTGTCGCTGCCGCAGCTCCCGCTGCTGCTCCTCGTGATCTACCTGTTCCGGGACAGCCTGAAGGCGGTGTTCGGTGTCGAGGGCGGCGTCTTCGTGATGATCGTCGCCGTGATCGGGGGCCTGCGCTGGATGCCGGTCGCGCGCCTCGTCCGGGCCCAGTTCCTGTCGCTGCGCGAAAAGGAGTTCGTGGAGGCGTCGCGGGCGCAGGGCGCCTCGACCGCGCATCTCGTGCTCCGCCACATCCTGCCGAACGCGATCGGCCCGGTGATCGTGGCCGCCACGATCGAGGTCTCGTCCGCGATCATCGCGGAATCGACGCTTTCGTTCCTGGGCCTCGGCTTCCCGCCCGACATCCCGACCTGGGGCCGTCTCCTGTTCGACGCGAAGGACCACCTCGACGTCGCGACCCATTGGGCGCTGTTCCCGGGCGCCGCGATCTTCCTCACCGTGCTGTCCATCAACTTCATCGGGGACGGGCTGCGCGACGCGCTCGACCCCAGGCGGGTGATCTGATGGGAGCTGTTACGCACTCGGCGCGGGCTCACGGCGTGCGCCCGATGACCCCCATCCTGTCCGTCCAGGACCTCACCACCTCCTTCCGGGTCGAGGGCCGCTGGCGGCCCGTCGTGCGCGGCGTCTCCTTCGACGTCGGCCCGCGCGAAACGGTCGCGGTCGTGGGCGAATCCGGGTCCGGCAAGAGCGTCACCGCTCTCTCGATCATGCGGCTCCTCCAGCGCGACGCGAGCCGGGTCGCGGGGCGCGTCATGCTGGAGGGGCGCGACCTCCTGACCCTGCCCGAGCCCGAGATGCGCCGGGTCCGGGGCGACGACGTCGCGATGATCTTCCAGGAGCCGATGACCTCGCTGAACCCGGTCCTGACGATCGGCTTTCAGATCGCGGAGGCGCTGATCCTGCACCGCGGCATGTCGCGTCGGGAGGCCGAGGCCGAGACGGTGCGGCTCCTCGACAAGGTCCGGATCCCGGCAGGCAGCTCGCGGCTGCACGACTACCCGCACCGCTTCTCCGGCGGCATGCGTCAGCGGGTGATGATCGCGATGGCGCTCGCCTGCCGGCCGAAGCTCCTCATCGCGGACGAGCCCACGACCGCGCTCGACGTGACGATCCAGGCGCAGATCCTGGCGCTGATCAAGACCCTGCAGGACGAGGAGGACATGTCGGTCCTGTTCATCACGCACGACATGGGCGTCGTGGCCGAGATCGCCGACAGAACGGTCGTCATGTACCGGGGCGAGGCGGTCGAGACCGGCCGCACCGACGCGCTCTTCCGGGGCGCCGACCATCCCTACACCCGCGCGCTTCTCGCCGCCGTGCCGAGGCTCGGCTCCATGCTGGGCCACAGCCGGCCGGTCCGGTTCCCGATCGTCGACCGGATGACCGGCATTCCCGACGTGCCGGTGGAGGCGCCGGACACGGTGGCGGCGGGCGAGAGGCCGGTGCTGGAGGTCCGGGACCTCGTCACCCGCTTCGACCTCCGGGGCGGGGTTCTGAACCGGGTGCGGGGCCGAGTCCACGCCGTCGAGCATGTGTCGTTCAGCGTCCAGCCGGGCGAGACGCTGGCGCTCGTCGGTGAATCGGGCTGCGGCAAGTCCACCACGGGCCGCTCCGTCATGCGGCTGATCGAGCCGCTCTCGGGCTCCGTGCTGCTCGACGGCGAGGACCTGCTGACGCTCTCGAAGCGGGACATGCGCGAGCGCCGGAAGCGCATCCAGATGATCTTCCAGGACCCCTTCGCGAGCCTCGACCCTCGCATGACGATCGGGGCCGCGATCGCCGAGCCGATCCTCCTGAACAGGCTCGCCGGCAAGCAGGACGCGCGCGACAGGACGGCCGAGCTCCTGCGCCGGGTCGGGCTCCAGCCCGACATGGCCGGACGGTTCCCGCACGAGTTCTCGGGCGGCCAGCGCCAGCGCATCTGCATCGCCCGGGCGCTCGCTGTCCGGCCCCGCCTGATCGTCGCCGACGAATCGGTCTCGGCGCTCGACGTCTCGGTGAAGGCCCAGGTCGTGAACCTGATGCTCGAGCTGCAGGCCCAGATGCAGCTTGCGTATCTGTTCATCTCGCACGACATGGCGGTCGTCGAGCGCGTGAGCCACCGGGTCGCCGTGATGCACCTCGGCGAGATCGTCGAGATCGGGCCCCGGGCCGCCGTCTTCGGGAACCCGCAGCACCCCTACACGAAGACGCTCCTGGCCGCGGTGCCGATCGCCGACCCGGCGCGCCGTCACGAGAAGCTGCCCGTATCGAACGACGAGATCCGGAGCCCGATCCGGTCTCCCGACTACGTCGCGCCCGAGCGCCTGTATCGCGATGTGTCGCCCGGCCACGCCGTCCAGGTCTGGGGCGAGGAATGGGTCCGCCGAACGCCGGTCGCGGCCTGACGGGGTTCCGGACGCACCCGGTCAGACCCCAGGCGGTCGCCCGGAAAACGGTCTCCGCCAATGGAGCCCCCTCCTCCAAGCTCGGGAATCCACCCCACTTGCGTGGCAGCCTCGATCTTGCCTTATAAGACAGGATCGCGTGAGGCACACGCGCCGGCAGAGGCCGGGCACGGGATTGCGAGCGGGTGCGGGCCCTCACACAGAACTCGCTGCGCGACCGGAGAACCTTCTCACTTGGACGCGCCCGGTCCGACACAGGCGGCCGCCCTGCGCGGTGTCCGCCAGTGGACCCCGGCCCACCGAGCTCAGGGAACATACCCACATCGAGGGACCACTCAATTCCGCCTTATAAGGCAGGATTGAGTGAGACATAGGAATCGGCATAGGCAGGGTCCGGGGCAGAGTCCGGGACTGCGAGAGGTGCGGGTCGTCACACAGGGCTCGCTCCGCGACCGCAGAACCTATCCACCCGGACGCGCCCGCTCCGACACAGGCGGCCGCCCTGCGCGGTTTCCGCCAATGGACCCCGACCCACCAAGCTCACGGGAACCATCCAGATCGAAGGGACCGACTCGATCCTGCCTTATAAGGCAGGATCGAGTGAGACATAGGAGCCGGCAGAGGCCGGGCACGGGATTGCGAGCGGGTGCGGGCCCTCACACAGGGTTCGCTCCGCGACCGAAGCACCTCTCCACCCGCATCGGCCACGCATCGGCCACCGCTCTGCGATCCGGGGGATGGCTCTGGCCTGGACCCGTCGTGGCGCCCGGCCGATAACGCCCCTCGTGCCGGGCCCTGCGGCCGAGGCGCCGGTGGAGGGACATTCGGATGGATGCGAGCGCATTGCGGAGCCTGCAGGCCCCGATCAAGGAACGCTACCGGGAGACGCCGGGCTCGGCCGTCGTGACGCTCCGGGCCAGGGGCTCGATCGACGACGGGGCGATCGCCTTGTTCCGGCCCGATGCGAATGCAGCGCGCTTTC
>CAXTKM010000074.1:4690-7627 GCA_964244795.1 uncultured Enterovirga sp. | reverse complement strand
GCGATCGCGTGCAAGGTCGAGACGGGTCGCGCGCTCGCGGTCGCGGGCCTGCACCCGGCGACCGGCGGCACGGGCGCGGAGCTCTGCTCGGGCGACATGCTGCTGGAGGCATTGGTCGCCTGCGCGGGCGTGACCCTGAAGGCGGTCGCGACCGCGCTCTCGATCGAGCTCCGGGGCGCGACCGTCTCGGCCGAGGGCGACCTCGATTTCCGGGGCACGCTCGGGGTCGACAAGACGGCGCCCGTCGGGTTCTCGGCCATCCGGCTCGCCTTCGAGGTCGACACGCCGGCCTCGCCCGATGAGCTGGCCCAGCTCCTGAAGCTCACCGAGCGCTACTGTGTCGTGTTCCAGACGCTGAACGTGAAGCCGGCGCTGGACGTCGCAATCGCCAAGGTCTCGTGATGAGAGGGTGCGGTGGCCCGCTCCCGCGTCCACGCAAGCGGCATCGTGGTGCGTGCTTCGAGGCCGCCTCGCGGCACCTCAGCATCTAACCTCTGCGCGAAACCCGCGGTGCTAACCCCGGCGGCTGTTCCGCTCCGGCCGGGGATGACAAATGCAGGTTTGCGCAAAAGGCCGAACTGACCGCCCGTGAGGGGGCATGCCCGTCACCGCCCGGCCTTCGCGAACCCATCGAAGATGCCGCCATTGCCGAAATGGGTGGGCTGGACCTTGTCCCAGCCGCCGAAGACCTCGCCGATCGTGAAAAGTTTCATGTTCGGGAGGCGGTCAGGCTCCGCTCTCGCGGTCACCGTCTCGGGCCGGGCCGGTCGGTAATGGTGCCGGGCGATGATCGCCTGGGCCTCGGGCGCGTAGAGGTATCGCAGATAGGCCTCCGCGACCTTGCGGGTGCCCTTCCGGTCGACGTTGCCGTCCACGAGCGCGACCGGGGGCTCGGCCAGGATCGAGAGCGGCGGGGCCACGATGTCGAACTTGTCCCGGCCGAACTCGGTCGAGGCCAGGAACGCCTCGTTCTCCCAGGCGAGCAGCACGTCGCCGAGCCCGCGCTGCGCGAAGGTGATCGTCGAGCCGCGCGCGCCCGTGTCGAGCACCGGCGCGTTCCGGTAGAGCGCGGCCACGAACTCCTTCGCCTTGTCCTCGCTCTTCCAGCGGTCGAGGGCGTAGCCCCAGGCCGCGAGGTAGTTCCAGCGCGCGCCCCCGCTCGTCTTCGGGTTCGGGGTGATCACCTGGATGCCGGGCCGCACGAGATCGTCCCAGTCCCGGATCGCCTTCGGGTTTCCCTTGCGGACCAGGAACACGATCGTGGACGTATAGGGCGAGGCGTTGTTCGGAAGCCGGCTCTGCCAATCGGCCGGGATCTTCTTCGTCCTCTCCGCGATCGCGTCGATGTCGGACGCGAGGGCCAGGGTCACGACGTCGGCGTCGAGCCCGTCGATCACCGAGCGGGCCTGCGACCCTGAGCCCCCGTGCGAGGCCCTGATCGTCACCGTCTCGCCGGTCTGCTCCTTCCAGCGGGCCGCGAAGGCGGCGTTGATCTCGCGGTAGAGCTCGCGCGTCGGATCGTAGGAGACGTTGAGCAGGATCGTCTGGGCCAGCGCTCCGGATGCCCCCAGGGAAGACGCCAGGGAAAGAGCAAGGCCGGCGACCAGGATGGCGGCGAGCCCGGCCCGGCAGATGATGGGTCGGATCATGATCGTCCTCTCGGAACGTCGACGCGGCTCTCTGCCGCGAGCGCTGTCCCTCAACCCCGAACCGCCGGCTCAGGTTCAAGGCAGCCGAAGGAACGTATCGCTCGACAGTCGCAAAGGGGTGCCGATCCCCTGGGTCGTGTCAACGCGTACGAAGACCCAATGATCGGCGTCGATCAGGAGACTTCTTCTTCGGGAGAACCCGCGCGGGGAAGAACTTCATCGGTTCTATACGAGCTCAGCGGTATCGTGTCGACCGATACGATCCGATTCACCCGCCCCAGACCAGGGAATGCTGGCGCGAAACGCGTCGGCCGAAGCGGAACCGAGCCCCAGTCTCCCTGGCTAAGCGGCCTCGGGTTCCGGCTCGACGGCGAGGCGCCCGAAGACGCCGAGGAGCTCGTCGCTCGACGTGCGGGCGAGCGCGCCGGCCGCGACGTCCTTCATGCTCCACATCCAGGATCGCGCCGGGTCGCTCCGCATGGACCAGTCCGGGAAGAGGCGCGTCGAGGACGTTCCGTAGACGAGGCGGCTCACCTCGAGGTGGCGGTCGTCGCGCAGGATCCTCTCGTAGGTGGCGTCCAGGGCGGCCCGAGGTCCCTCGAGCAGTTGGAGGTACAGGTCGGCCCGGCAGATCAGCGCGCCGGTGATGTCGTCCCGGGGGTTGCACCGGCGGGCATCGGTCAGGATGCCGTTCAGCATCGCGTCGTCGAAGCCGAACGGCCGGGACGCGTAGATCAGATGAGAGATGGTCATGAGAGCGTGCTCCCCGAGCGGCGACGCGGGATGCTAGCGGTGCCGCCGCGGCAAGTCGACACGATCCGAGGAGCACGCGAGGCTCGGGCCATCGTCACCGAAGATCGAGGTCCGCCGCGGGAGCGGACCCCGGTCCGAACCTCAGGGCCGCGACGGCGACGCGGCCATCCAGACGGAGGGCTGGCCCTTCCACTGGCGGTGGGCGTTCGCCCGACGGGCCTTGAGCAGGTTGCTCGCGAAGGCCGGATCGCCGGCATCCTGGTCGGGGCGAGCGGACGGGGGAGGTGCGGAGGCGGGCTTCGGCTCGGCCGAGGCCGGCCCGGCGAGGGCCAGCAGCGCGAAAAGGCCGAAGAGAACGGGTCGGGACATCGTGGCCTCCTGGGGTCTCTTCCGGTCAGTGTCGCGAGCCGGCCGAAGGTTCAGCCGACCCTGGTCAGCGCGAGGACGCGCCGGGATTACGGCGGCTCAAGTCGATGGGGTTCAGCGACAAACGGCTCGCATACCTCGCGCTCACCTCGGCGGGCTTGCGGGACCG
>CAXTKM010000074.1:2981-4680 GCA_964244795.1 uncultured Enterovirga sp. | reverse complement strand
TTACGGCGATTTTCCAGGTCCCCGCGGGCTCGATCGGGCAGGGCACCGTTCCTGAGCGAGGCGTCGGCCACCGGCTGCGGGATGGCACCGCCCTGCCCCGGCACCTCGGCGCGGGCGAGCGGCGCGATCCCGGGCGGCGTCGCTTCGAGCGACCGGAGCGCGTCGACGAGCCCGGCCCCGAACTCCGGATCGGCTCCGGGCGGCCCGAGGTCGCTCGCACCGCCGATCAGGCGAAGGCGGACCTCGTCCGGCGTCAGGGCGGGATTGCGCTGCAGGAGCAGTGCCGCGATCCCGCTGACATGGGCGGCCGCGACCGAGGTCCCCGAGCTGAACCCGTAGGCTCCGCTCGGGGCCGCAACCAGGATGTCGACGCCCGGCGCCGCGACCCCGATATAGGTCCCGCGGTTCGCGGCCGCGAAGCTGCGGTCGGCGGCGTCGGTCGCCGTGACCGCGATGACGCCGGGCTCGGCCGCCGGATAGGAGGGCGGCGCGGCCGCGCCCCCGTTGCCGGCCGCGGCCACGAACACGATGCCGCGCCCCCGCCCGGCCCCGAGCACGTCCGCGAAGAGCGCGTCGCGCGGCCCCGCGAAGCTCAGATTCACGACCCTCGCTCCCGCCTCGGCCGCCATGGAGACCGCCCGCAGGAGGTCGAAGGTCGTCCCGACCGCCCCGGCCGGGCCCGCGGCGGCGCGAGCCGTCCGGCCGGTCCCGGCGAGGGGCGGCTCGAACGCCCGGATCGCGAGCAGCCGGGCCCGCGGCGCGACGCCAAGCAACTGGCCCCGGGCCGCGATGACGCCCGCGATGCCGGTGCCGTGCGGATCGGGCTTCATCTCGGACGCGAGCGCGTTCAGGCTCACGCTGACCGCGCCCGCGAGCTCCGGATGGCCGCCGTCGATGCCGGAATCGATCACCGCGACGAGCACGCCCTCGCCGGTCGCGAGGCGGTGCGCCTCCGCGAGGTGGAGCTTCGCCGGCGCGTATTGGTTCCTGGCGAGCAGGCTCGCCTCGTTCGCCTGGCCCTGCTGGAGCCGGAACAGGTTGTTCGATTGAACCGAGGCGAAGCGGGCGTCGGCCCCGAGCTGGCGCACCACGCCCTCGACCGACCGCCGGTTCGGGATCCGGTAGCGGTAGACGGTCTGGCCCGTCAGCGGGATCGCCTGGAAGGCGACGCGCGACAGCCCGTAGCCGCGCGCGATCTGGTCCACGGCCTCGACGGACTGGCTCCCGGTCGCCCGGAACAGAACCTCGCCCGGAACGAAGGACGGCCCGGTCGCGGCCGCGGCGACCGGCGGGGCTGCGACGGGCGGGAGCCGCGGCCCCGGCCGACCGGACGGGGGTGGAGCCTGCGGCGGGCGCCGCATCTCGACGGGAGGCGCGTAGACCGGAGCGGCATAGGCCGGCGCACGCGGCGGACGCCGCCAGCCCGGCCCCGCCGGCACCGGCCAACGGCCCGTCTCGACGCGGGTTGGGCGCGGCCGGGGACGCCCGGGATAGGGATAGCCAGGAGGCCGCTGGGTGATCACCGGCCCGGGCCGCCCCGGCGACGGACCGCCCGGCCGGTATTGTGGTCGCACGCGATCGGGGTAGCGGCCCGGATAGGACTGCGCGGCCCCCGAGCCGCGGTTGCCGCCATAGCCGCCACCACCGCCGCCGAAGCCGCCGCCACCGAAACCGCCGCCACCGCCTCCGAACCCGCCGC
>CAXTKM010000074.1:0-2971 GCA_964244795.1 uncultured Enterovirga sp. | reverse complement strand
ATCTGGGCTTGCGCCGGTTCAGGCAGGCCGAGGAGAGATCCCAGGCTGACCGCGAGAACGCCCGCGACCGCGAGACCTTTCAGCCTCGCGCTGATCCGAGCACCCCACGACGCCGATCGATCCGAAAGCACACGCATGTCGACCTCCTTCGAGGCGAGTCTGACGACGACTTGTCGGATACTTGGGGCCGCCCTGTCCAGACCGGCCCCTGGACGACGAGGGCGATCGCGGCGCGCCGCGGAGGCAGCCCGTACTGTCCGGACCGCCCGCCGGAACCGGGTATCATCACGCGAGCGCCGGGCCTCGACCCGCGCCGCGCGCGTCTCCCCCTCTTCGCCTTCGGCTCGCGCGATCTGGCCGACGGGATCGAGCCTCCCTCGGGCGATCGTCCCGCCCGAGGGAGGCGGGCCTTGCCGGCACGCCCGGGCCGGCCTCACAGTGCCGGACGGGGCCGCGGCGCCTCGGCTTGAACCTCACGCGACCCTCGCGACACTCACGGGCAGGAGATGGCCGGATTGGACGACGTATCCGATCATTCCCTCATCCGGCGGATCGCCGTCGGGGACGGCGCGGCCATGCAGGCCCTGTACGGGCGGCATCATGTCCGCGTGTACCGGTTCCTGCTCAGGCTGGTCCGGAACGAGGCGACGGCGGAGGATCTGATGAGCGATGTCTTCGTCGACGTGTGGCAGCAGGCCGGCCGGTTCGAGGAGCGTGCGAGCGCCACGACCTGGCTCCTGTCGATCGCCCGCTTCAAGGCGCTGTCCTCGTTCCGGAAGCGCCGCCACGACACGCTCGACGAAGAGACCGCGGAGGCGGTCGAGGACGAGGCGGACACGCCCGAGGTGGCGCTGCAGAAGGTCGACAAGGCGGACGCCATGCGGCGCTGCATCGCGAAGCTCTCCCGCGACCACGCCGAGGTCATCGACCTCGTCTACTACCACGAGCAGAGCGTGGACGAGGTCAGCCGCGTCCTCGGCATCCCCGAGGCGACGGTGAAGACCCGCATGTTCTACGCGCGCAAGCGCTTGTCGGAGCTGCTGAAGGCAGCCGGAATCGACCGAGGCTGGCCATGACCGACCGAGACACCCTTCCCGACGACCAGGACGAGATCGACCTCCTCCTGCCCTGGTACGCGACCGACCGGCTCTCGCCGGAGGAGCGGGAGCGCGTCCGGCGCGCCCTCGACGCCGAGCCGGCGCGCGAGACGCGCCTGGCGCTTGCCCGGGAGGAGCAGGGCGAGACGATCGCGGTCGCCGAGGCGCTGCCGCGCCCGTCGGGCCGTGCCCGCGACGACCTGTTCGCCCGGATCGAGGCGATCGAGGGCGCGCGCAACCGGGCGAAGCCGGCGTCGGCGCAGCCCGGCGGCGTCGCGGCGGGGCCTGCCGGCCTCGCGGCGCGGCTCCTCGCCTGGATCGAGACGCTCGGGCCGCGCCCGATCGCCCTCGCGGGCTTCGCGGCGGCGCTCCTCGTCGTGGTGCAGACCGGCTGGATCGCCGGGACGCTGGTCGCGCCGACCGGCGGGGGCACCTATACGACGGCATCGCACGACGAGGCCCGGGATGGCAGCTTCGCGCTGGTAGCCTTCGCGCCCGGCGCGACCGCGGCGCAGATCACGGCCCTCCTCGCCGAGCGCGAGATGACGATCGCGGACGGGCCTCGGGCGGGCGGTCTCTACCGGGTCCGGCTGTCCGCGAAGGCGCTCGGCCCGCAGGAGCGCGACGGGCTGATCGCGCTCCTGCGGGCCCGGCCGGACGTCGTCGGCTTCGTGGCTCCCTCGATCTGAACCCGGTTCACGCCGGGATCAGAACTCCTCCCACTCGTCGGCCTTCAGGGCGAGGTTGCCGTGGGTCGCGGCCGCTCTCGCCTTCGGCACGGCCTTGGGCCGCGCGGCCGGCGCGGTCCGGACGAGGGTCGGGCGGGCGGGCCGCTCGATGGTTGCCGGGCTCTCGCCGCCCTGTCCGGTCTTGAAGTGAGCGATGAGGGTCGCGAGCTGCTCCGCGTCGCCCGCGAGCGAATGGCTCGCCGCGGTCGATTCCTCCACCATGGCGGCGTTCTGCTGGGTCATCTGGTCCATCTGGTTGACCGCCGTGTTGACCTGCTCGAGCCCGACCGCCTGTTCCTGGGCGGAAGCCGCGATGTCCATGACGACGCTCGAGATCTCCTGCACCTGCGCCTGGATGCGGGCGAGTGCGTGGCCGGTCTCGCCGACGAGGCCGACCCCGGATTCGACCTGCGTGCCCGAGGCCTGGATCAGCTTCTTGATCTCCTTCGCGGCATCCGCGGAGCGCTGAGCCAGGGCCCTGACCTCGGAGGCCACGACCGCGAAGCCGCGGCCCGCCTCGCCGGCCCGGGCCGCCTCGACGCCCGCGTTCAGCGCGAGGAGATTCGTCTGGAAGGCGATCTCGTCGATCACGCCGATGATCTGCGCGATCTCCTGGGCGGATTTCTCGATCGCCCCCATGGCGGTGACGGCGTTCTTCACCACCAGTCCGGACTTCTCGGCCTCCTGCTTCGTCCTCCCGACGACCTCGCTCGCGTGCCGCGCGCCTTCCGCGGTCTTGCGAACCGTCGCGGTGATCTCGTCCAGCGCCGCCGCCGTCTCTTCCAGGGCCGCGGCCTGCTGCTCGGTGCGCTTCGAGAGGTCGTCCGCCGCCTGCCGGATCTCGTCCGACCCCGTCCTGATCCCCTGGCCGTTGCCCGCGATGACGGCCATCGTCTCCTGCAGCGTCTCGAGCGCCGCGTTGAAGTCCCTCTCCAGCGCCTTGTAGGTGTCGGGGAAGGCCCTGACCCGGCCGGTCAGATCGCCCGTCGCGAGCCGGGCGAGGCCCGACGCGAGGTCGGCCACGACGCCCGCCTGCTCCTCGGCCAGGGCCGCCCGCTCGGCCTCGTTCGCGGCCCGCTCCCGGTCCGCCCTCTCGCGAGCGGCATCGGCCTCGGGTTGCTCGTCGTCAGCGGAAAGAGCCGAGCG
>CAXTKM010000073.1:0-15526 GCA_964244795.1 uncultured Enterovirga sp. | reverse complement strand
TGACGCCGCGGACCATCGGCAGCATGGTCGCGATGGCCGGCGGCCAGGCCGACCTCGCGGCCCGGCCTGTCGCGGCGGCGCTGGAGCGCATCCTGAAGCAGCCTTTCGTGGTCGAGAACCGGGGCGGCGCCGGCGGGGCGATCGGGAACGCGGCGGTTGCCCGGGCTGACCCCGACGGCCACACGCTCCTGATGACGCTGTCGTCGCTGGCCGTCCTGCCGGAGGCGGACCGGCTGTTCGACCGGAAGCCCGCCTACGCGGTGTCGCAGCTCGCGCCGGTCGCCCGGATCCTCGCCGACCCGACCGTGCTCGCGGTGCCGGCGTCCGCGCCCTGGCGCACCCTGAAAGACCTCGTCGACGACGCGAAGGCCCGGCCCGGGACGATCCCGTACGGATCGTCAGGCCCCTACGGCACGCTCCACGTCGCGATGGAGATGTTCGCGACCGAGGCCGGCATCAAGCTCCTGCACGTCCCCTATCGGGGCGCCGGCCCGGCCGTCACCGGCATCCTGTCCGGCCAGATCCAGGCGCTCGCCTCCGCGCCCGGAATCATCAAGCCCCAGGTCGAGGCCGGGACCATGCGGGTCCTGGCGAACTGGGGTGCCGAGCGCGTCCCTGCCTTCCCGGATCTGCCGACCTTCCGGGAGCTCGGCTATCCCGACGTCGAGTTCTACATCTGGGCCGGGCTGTTCGCGCCCCGCGGCCTGCCGGAGGCGGTGTCGACGCGGCTCGCGGCCTCCGTCCGGCAGGTGATGACGGACCCCGACATCCTGCGGGTCTTCGATGCGGCCGGCAGCCCGCCCGCCTATCTCGACGCTGCCGCCTTCGCGGACTTCGTCGAGCGGGACAGCGCCCGCCTGATCAGGGCGGTCGCGAAGATCGGCAAGGTCGAGTGACCATGCGGCGCCGGCCGACACCGATCCGTCATATCGAACGTTAGCTGCCGGACGGTGTTGCCTCCGCGAACCGGTCACGCGATGGTCCGGCTTCGCCCCGTTCGCCGTCAGGTCAAGGCCGATCATGTCCGAATCCTCCATCGACGACGTCTGCGTCGATACGATCCGCACCCTCGCGATCGACGCGGTCGAGAAGGCGAAATCCGGTCACGCCGGCGCACCCATGGCGCTCGCGCCCGTGGCCTACACGCTCTGGCAGGAGTTCCTCCGCTACGACCCGGCCGACCCGACCTGGCCGAATCGCGACCGCTTCGTGCTGTCGGCCGGCCACGCCTCGATGCTGCTCTACGGGCTCCTGCATCTCGCCGGGGTCTCGTCGGCGGCACAGGACGGCACGAACACGCCCGCCGTGTCGCTCGACGACATCAAGCACTTCCGGCAACTGAACAGCCGCACGCCGGGCCACCCGGAGTTCGGCTTCACGCCCGGCGTCGAGACCACCACGGGCCCGCTGGGCCAGGGCTGCGGCAACTCGGTCGGCATGGCGATGGCGAGCCGCTGGATGGCCGCGCGCTTTAACAAGCCCGGCCTCACGCTGTTCGACTACGACGTCTACGTGATCTGTTCGGACGGCGACCTCATGGAGGGCGTCGCCAGCGAGGCGGCCTCGATGGCCGGTCACCTCAAGCTCTCGAACCTGTGCTGGATCTACGATTCGAACACGATCACGATCGAGGGCCACACCGAGCTCGCGTTCAGCGAGGATGTCGCGGCCCGGTTCAAGGGTTACGGCTGGAACGTGCTCCGGGTCGCGGACGCGAACGATCGGGGCGCGGTCCGGGAGGCTCTGCACGCCTTCAAGGGAACGGGTGATCGCCCGACGATCGTCATCGTGAACTCGGTCATCGGCTACGGGGCGCCGAAGAAGCAGAACACGGCGAAGGCGCATAGCGACGCGCTCGGCGAGGAAGAGGTCAGGGGGGCGAAGCGGGCCTACGGTTGGCCCGAGGACGCGCAATTCCGCGTGCCGGACGGCGTCTACGAGCAGTTCCGGGACGGCATCGGGAAGCGCGGTCGCGAGCTGCACGCCGCCTGGGACGAAACCTTCGCGAGGTGCAAGAGCGAGCATCCGGAACACGCGACCCTCGTCGGACAGGTCTTCAGCCGCGAGATGCCGGCCGGCTGGGATGCCGGCCTGCCGGTCTTCCCGCCGGACGAGAAGGGGGTCGCGACGCGCGAATCCGCAGGCAAGGTCCTGAACGCGATCGCGGAGCGGCTGCCATGGCTGATCGGCGGCTCGGCCGACCTCGCGCCGTCCACGAAGACGAAGCTCGAGTTCGATGGGGCCGGCACGCTCTCGCCCGACGACCATGGCGGCCGCAACATCCATTTCGGCGTGCGCGAGCACGGGATGGGCGCGATCGTGAACGGGCTCGGGCTCTCCGGGCTCCGGGCCTTCGGGTCGACCTTCCTCGTCTTCAGCGACTACATGCGGCCGCCGATCCGGCTCGCGGCCTTGATGGAGCTCGCGGTCTTCCACGTCTTCACGCACGATTCGATCGGCGTCGGCGAGGATGGCCCGACGCACCAGCCGGTCGAGCAGATCCTGGCGCTGCGGGCGATCCCGGGCCTCGTCGTGCTCCGGCCCGCCGACGCGAACGAGGTGGTCGAGGCCTATCGGGTCGTGATGGGGCTGCGGCACCAGCCGGCCTGCCTGATCCTGAGCCGCCAGGCTCTCCCGACCTACGATCGCTCACGCTACGGCTCCGCGTCCGGTACGGCCCGCGGCGCCTACGTGATGGCGGATGGCGAAGGCGGACCGCCGGAGGTCATCCTGATCGGCACCGGCAGCGAGATCCAGCTCTGCGTCGGGGCCTTCGAGCGCCTGAAGGCCGAGGGCGTCCGGGCGAGGGTGGTCTCCATGCCGTCCTGGGAGCTGTTCGAGCAGCAGGACCAGGCCTATCGCGACGGCGTCCTGCCGCCGGCCGTCACGGCCCGGGTCGCGGTCGAACAGGGCTCCGTCATCGGGTGGGACCGCTACGCCGGCTCCTCCGGTGCCATCATCGGCATGCACACCTTCGGGTCCTCGGCCCCTCTGAAGGATCTCCTCGGCAAGTTCGGGTTCACGCCCGAGAAGGTCTACGAGGCCGCGAAGGCTCAGCTTGGGAGGCGGTCATGAACCCGCTGAAGACCCTCTTCGCCGAACAGGGCCAGGCGATCTGGCTCGATTTCGTGGCCCGTGGCTTCATCGCGAACGGCGACCTGAAGCGGCTGGTCGAGGAGGACGGTGTCCGGGGCGTGACCTCGAATCCTTCCATCTTCGAGAAGGCGATCGGTTCGTCCGACGAATATGACGATGCCCTCGCCTCCGCCGAGCGCGAGCCCGGCCGGGCGGTCATCGACCTCTACGAGGGCCTCGCGATCGCCGACATCCAGGCCGCGGCCGACGTGCTTCGCCCGGTCTACGTCGCGAGCGAGGGGGCCGACGGGTATGTGAGCCTCGAGGTCTCGCCCTACCTCGCGCTGAAGACCGAGGACACGCTGGTCGAGGCGCGGCGGCTCTGGAAACAGGTCGGCCGCGACAACCTCATGGTGAAGGTGCCGGCGACGCCGGAGGGTACGTCGGCGATCCGCACCCTCATCGGCGAGGGCATCAACATCAACGTGACCCTGCTGTTCTCGCAGGAGACCTATGAGACCGTGGCGGACGCCTATATCGACGGGCTCGAGCATCTCGCCGCTTCGGGCGGCGACGTGCATCGCGTGGCCAGCGTCGCGAGCTTCTTCGTCAGCCGCATCGACGCCGCCGTCGACAAGGCTCTCGATGGGAAGATCGCCGCCGCGAACGACCCGGACGAGAAAGCGTCCCTGACCGAGCTGAAGGGCAAGGTCGCGATCGCGAACGCGAAGCTCGCCTATCGGCGCTACGAGCGCCTATTCGGAAGCGAGAGCCGCTTCGCGCCGCTCAAGGCCAAGGGCGCCCGCGAGCAGCGCCTGCTCTGGGCGTCCACGGGGACGAAGAACAAGGCGTATCGCGACACGCTCTACATCGAGGAGCTGATCGGCCCGAACACGGTGAACACCGTGCCGCCCGCGACGCTCGATGCCTTCCGGGATCACGGCCGCGTCAGGGCCGCGCTGACCGAGGACGTCGACGAGGCGGAGGCGGTGCTGGCCCGTCTCGCCCGCGCCGGCATCTCGCTCGACGACATCACCGGGCAGCTCGTGCACGAGGGCGTCGAGCTGTTCAAGGACGCGGCGGACAAGCTTCTCGGCGCGGTCGCGTCGAAGCGCGTCCGCGTGCTGGGCCGGCTCCTCGACGGTCAAAGCGACGCGCTCGGGCCGGACCTCGACGCCGCGGTCGCGGCCAGAGCCGAGACCTGGCGCAGCGACGGCACGGTTCGGCGCGTTTGGGCGCGGGACAAGACGGTCTGGACCGACACCGACGAGGATCGCTGGCTCGGCTGGCTCGACGTGCTGGACCGGCAGGAGTCGGACCTCGACCGCTACCGGGCCTTCGCGGACGAGGTGCGGCGCGAGGGCTTCACGGACGCGGTCCTGCTCGGCATGGGCGGGTCGAGCCTCGGACCCGAGGTGCTGGCCGAGACCTTCGGCTCGCGGCCAGGCTTCCCGCGGCTCCACATCCTCGACTCGACCGACCCCGCTCAGGTCCGGGCCGTCGAGACAGCGGTCGAGCTCGCGAAGACCCTCTTCATCGTGTCGTCGAAATCCGGCTCGACCCTCGAACCGAACGTCTTTCGCGACTACTTCCTCTCGCGCCTGAAGGGAGTGGTGGGTCCCGAGAAGGCCGGCTCGCATTTCGTGGCCGTGACCGATCCCGGATCCGCGATGGAGGCCGCCGCGGCCGAGCACCGCTTCCGGCACGTCTTCCACGGCGAGCCCTCCATCGGCGGACGCTACTCCGTCCTGTCCGCCTTCGGGATGGTGCCGGCCGCCGCGATCGGGCTCGACGTCGGGGCGCTGATCGCGAGCGCCCGGATCATGGCGCGGTCCTGCGGGCCGGACGTGCCGCCAGGCGAGAATCCCGGCGTGCGGCTCGGGCTCGCGATGGGCGAGGCGGCGCTTGCGGGCCGAGACAAGGTCACGCTGGTGGCGCCGGCCGAGCTTCGCGACTTCGGTGCCTGGGCCGAGCAGTTGATCGCGGAATCGACCGGCAAGGACGGTCACGGCCTCATCCCGATCGACCGCGAGCCGCTCGGTGCGTCCGACGTCTATGGCCACGACCGGCTCTTCGTCCAGCTCCGGCTCGCCGACAGGGCCGAAACGGACCAGGATGCCGCGATCGCGGCGCTCGAGGCGGCCGGCCACCCTGTCGTCCGGATCGAGGTCGGGTCGACCGGCGACGTCGTGCAGGAGTTCTTCCGCTTCGCGTTTGCGACCGCGGTCGCGGGCTCGGTGATCGGGATCAACCCGTTCGATCAGCCGGATGTCGAGGCGAGCAAGATCAAGACGCGCGAGCTGACCGACGCCTACGAGCGCGACGGCACCCTGCCGGCCGAGAAGCCTTTGTTTTCCGAGGGCGGCATCGACCTCTACACGAACCCCCGCAACGCCGACGCCCTGCGGAAGAGCGACCCGAGCGACCTCGCGGGCTGGATCGCGGCCCATCTCGGCCGGGTCCAGGAGGGCGACTACGTCGCGCTCCTCGCCTATCTCGACCGCAGCGACGCGAACGCGGAGGCGCTGGCCGCCATGCGGCTCGCGATCCGGGACGCTCGGCATGTTGCGACCTGCGTCGGGTTCGGGCCGCGCTTCCTCCACTCGACCGGCCAGGCCTACAAGGGCGGCCCGAACTCCGGCGTATTCCTGCAGATCACCGCCGACCCGGCCTCCGACCTGCCCGTGCCCGGCCGAAAGGCGACGTTCGGGATCATCGAGGCCGCACAGGCCAGGGGCGATTTCGACGTCCTGGCCGAGCGCGAGCGCCGGGCGCTGCGGGTGCATCTGAAGGGCGGGGACGTCGCGGGCGGACTCGCGGCGCTGGCGGAGGCGGTCAGGACGGCGTTGGCGTGAAGGTCGCCGGCGCGCGCCTTCCCTCCCCCTTGCGGGGAGGGCCGAGCCGGAGCGAAGCGGAGGGCCGGGGTGGGGGTCTAACCGCCGGAACTCCCCGGATGGACCCCACCTCGACTTGCGCCTTCGGCGCGCCTCGGCCCTCCCCGCAAGGGGGGGAAGGTGTGTCGAACACCTGAAAGCCCCTCCACAACTGCGGAGAACACCATGGAACTCGGGATGATCGGCCTCGGCCGGATGGGTGGGAACATCGTTCGGCGGCTCATGCGGGCCGGGCACAGCGCTGTCGTCTACGACCAGAACGCAGGCGCGGTCGCGGCGCTCGCGGGGGAGGGGGCGACGGGGGCGGACGGGCTCGAGGCCTTCGTGGCGAAGCTGGAGGTGCCCCGCACCGCCTGGGTCATGCTACCGGCAGGTCCGATCACCGAGGAGACGGTGGAGCGGCTGGCCGGGATGATGAGCGCGGGCGACACGATCATCGACGGCGGCAATTCCTTCTACAAGGACGATATCCGCCGGGCCTCGGTGCTGCGCGGCCAGGGCATTCACTACGTCGACGTCGGCACGTCGGGCGGGGTCTGGGGCCTCGAGCGCGGCTATTGCATGATGATCGGGGGAGACCCGGATGCGGTCCGGCGGCTCGACCCGATCTTCGCCGCGCTCGCGCCGGGCGTCGGCGACGTGCCGCGAACGGCGGGCAGGACGGGTGCGCCGTCGCGGGCCGAGCAGGGCTACATCCATGCCGGGCCGAGCGGCTCGGGCCACTTCGTGAAGATGGTCCATAACGGCATCGAGTACGGGATGATGGCAGCCTTCGCGGAGGGCTTCGACATCATGCGGGGCGCGAATTCGGCCGAGGTGCCGGAGGGCCAGCGCTTCGACATCGACCTCGCCGACGTCTCCGAGGTGTGGCGGCGCGGATCGGTCGTCTCGTCCTGGCTGCTGGATCTCTCGGCCGACGCGCTCGCGTCGGACCCGAAGCTCGAAGGATTCGGGGGCTTCGTCCAGGATTCGGGCGAGGGGCGCTGGACCATCAACGCCGCGATCGAGGAGGCCGTGCCGGCGAACGTGCTCGCGGCCGCGCTCTTCTCGCGCTTCCGCTCGCGCCAGGAGGCGAGCTTCGGCGACAAGATGCTGTCCGCCATGCGGAAGGGCTTCGGCGGCCACACGGAGCCGAAGGTCGAGCCGGCGAAGCGAGAGCCATTGCGGTGAGCCCGGACGGTCGGGGCGACTCGGCCCGCACGGCGCCGCCGGCGCCGCCCTGCACGCTCGTCATCTTCGGGGCGAGCGGCGACCTGACGCGGCGGCTTCTCGTTCCCGCCCTCTACAATCTCTCGCGCTGGGGTCTCCTGCCGGATGGGTTCGCCATCCTGGGCGTCGGCCGGACCGCGATGTCGGCCGCCGCGCTCGGGGCCGACCTTCGCGATGCGATGGAGGGCTTCATCGCCGAGAGAGGCGCCGCCGCGGCCGCGAGCGCGCTGAACGAGACCGCCTGGTCGAGGATCGTCGACCGGCTCGACTACGTGGCGGGAGACGTCGGAGAGCCGGAGACCTACGCCGAGATCGGGCGCCGCATCGCGGCCCGTCCGGACGGGGCGGACAACGCGCTCTTCTACCTCGCGGTCGCGGCGAGCCTCTTCGGACCGATCGTGAAACGGATCGGCGAGTCCGGTCTCGCCCGGGAGGAGGGCGGCGCGTGGCGGCGCGTCATCGTCGAGAAGCCGTTCGGGCACGACCTCGACTCGGCCCGGACCCTGAACCGCGACATCCTCTCCTGCCTGCGCGAGGACCAGGTGTTCCGCATCGACCACTTCCTCGGCAAGGAAACGGTGCAGAACATCCTGGCCTTCCGGTTCGGGAACGGCTTCTTCGAGCCGATGTGGAACCGGGACCGGATCGATCACGTGCAGATCACCGTCGCCGAGACGGTCGGCGTCGGGACCCGGGGCGTGTTCTACGACGCGACCGGCGCGATGCGGGACATGGTCCCGAACCACCTCGTCCAGCTCTTCGCGCTGATCGCCATGGACCCGCCCGTCTCCTTCGCGGCCGATGCCGTGCGGGACAAGAAGGAGGAGGTTCTGGCGGCCGTGCGGTCGCTCGACCGCGAGGCGGCTCTGCGCGACACCGTCCGGGCGCAATACACGGCCGGCGAGGCGGGCGGGACGGCCGTCGCCGACTACCGTCGCGAGCCGGACGTCGGCCGGGACTCGAGCACCGAGACCTACGTCGCCCTGAAGCTCGCGATCGACACGTGGCGCTGGGCCGGCGTGCCGTTCTATCTCCGGACCGGGAAGGCGATGGCGTGCCGCGACACGGAGATCGCGATCCGGTTCAAGAGCGCGCCGCTCGCGCTGTTTCGCGAGAGCGGCACCGACGAGCAGATCCCGAACTGGCTCGTGCTGCAGCTCCAGCCGGACGAGGGCATCGGCCTGGAATTCGGCGCCAAGGTCCCCGGCCCCAAGGTCGTGCTCGATCGGGTGACCATGGGGTTCAAGTACAAGGACCACTTCCAGGTCGACCCATCGACCGGCTACGAGACGCTGATCTATGACGCGATGATCGGCGACGCGACGCTGTTCCAGCGCGCCGACGGGATCGAGGGTGGCTGGCGGATGGTGCAACCGGTGCTCGACGCCTGGGCGGGGGATGCCGGGGCGGCCGCGGCCGCCCCGATGGCCCACTACGCGGCCGGCAGCGCGGGGCCGGCCGAGGCCGACGACCTGCTCGCCCGGGACGGCCGAGCCTGGAGGGTTCTCGGGTGACGCAGCCTGCTCGCATCTGTCCTGCCGTGCTCGTCGTCATGGGCGTGTCCGGGTCCGGCAAGACCACGATCGCCTCGCTCCTCGCGCGCCGGCTCGGCTGGGCCTTCGAGGACGGCGACTGGTTCCACCCGAAGGCGAACGTCGACAAGATGACCGCCGGGATCGCGTTGACGGACGATGACCGCGCGCCCTGGCTCGCCTCGATCGCCGAATGGATCGAGGAGACGAGGTCGTCCGAACGGCATGGCGTCATCGCCTGCTCGGCCCTGAAGCGGGCCTACCGGACCGTGCTGGTCGGCCGCCATCCCGAGGCGGTCCGGATCGTCTATCTCGACGGCAGCCGCGAGCTGATCGCCGCCAGGATGGCGCTCCGGCACGGGCATTTCATGCCGCCGGCACTCCTCGACACCCAGTTCGCGACGCTGGAGGTTCCCGGCCCCGAGGAGCGGCCCATCACCGTGTCGATCGAGCCGCCCGCGCGCGAGGTCGTCTCCGCGATCGTGTCGGCCGTCGAGGCCGAGGTCGGCGGGTCGATCCCGGCCGATCCGTAGCGCCGGGTCGCCGCACGATGGCGTGAGGCCGTTCGGGCACGTCACCGATCTCGTCTCGCCGTCTACCGTACGGACCGGCCGGCAAGTCGGCCCAAGCATAGGCTCGCGGAACGAAGTCGAGACCACGGCGTCTTCTTAGCATCGAGACCGCGAGGTTGCTCATGCGACAGGATGCTGGCTGCTCCGAGCAGGAGTTCGAGCGCGACGTGAAGCAGATCGAGGAGGCCCTGCGGACCCTGGTCCTTCCCGACGAGGCCCAGCCGCAGCAGCGTGACGATGGGGGAAGTTCTTTCCCTTGGGCGAGCGTCGCCGTGACGGCGACCTTCATATCGGCTGCGGTGCTGGGTGGCTTCGCCGCCGTGTGACCTGAGGCTCGGACGACTAGACCGGTGGTCGGGCTCGAGAGCCGCTCAGGCTGACCTGACCTCGGGTTCTCATCGGGACGCGGGCTTGTTATGCCTCCGGCGCGGCAGCCGACCGGGCCGCGCCCGGCACTGGAGCGGCGAATGGCAGCGGAGCGACCGCTTTGGGCTCTGTCCGCCGCCGGGCTGACCGCCCTGTATCGCGGCCACCGCGTCTCGCCGGTCGAGGTGGTTCAGGCGTGCCTCGCACGGATCGACACCGTCAACCCGACGCTGAACGCGCTGGTCACGATCGACCGCGAGGGGGCGCTCTCATCGGCCCGGGCGAGCGAGGCACGGTGGGGCGTCGACGCCCCGAACGGGCCGCTCGACGGGGTTCCGGTCACCGTGAAGGACAACATTCCGGTCGCAGGCCTCCGGTCGACCTGGGGGAGCCGCCTCTACGCCGAGAACGTCCCGGAGCGGGACGAGACGCCCGTCCTGCGTCTGCGCGAAGCCGGCGCCGTGATCCTCGGCAAGACCAACGTCCCGGAGATGACGCTCCAGGGCTACACCTCGAACCCGATCTTCGGCACCACGGGCAATCCGTGGGACCCTGCGCTCTCGCCCGGCGGATCGAGCGGCGGTGCGGTCGCGGCGGTTGCGTCCGGGATCGGGCCGATCGCGCTCGCGACCGATGGCGGCGGCTCGATCCGGCGGCCCGCGAGCCATGCCGGCCTCGTCGGGCTGAAGCCGACCGCCGGGCGCGTGCCGCGACGGGACGGCTTTCCGCCCATCCTGCTCGACTTCGAGGTGATCGGCGCCATCGGCCGCAGCGTCGCCGACCTCGGGGCCACGGTCGCGGCGATCTCGCGGCCGGAGCCCGGCGCCGCGGCGCAGACCGCTTTCGGACCGATCGGGCAGGTCCCGTCGTCGATCCCACGCCGTCGCATCCTCTTCGTGCCGACCTTCGCGGGCGCGCCCGTCGACCCGGAGGTCGCGGCGAGCGTCGCCGAAGCGGCGGCGACGCTCGGCCGTCTCGGTCACGACGTGCAGGACGGCTCCGGCTTCGCGCTCGCGGACGCGATGAACGAGAACTGGCCCGCGATCGCCCAGACCGGGCTCGCCTGGCTGGTCAGACGCGACCCGGATCGTCTCGCGGCCCTCGGGCCCGACATCCGGGCCATGGCGGAAAACGGCGCTCGCCTTCCGGCCACGGCCTATTTTGACGCGCTTCACACCGCGCTCGTGCTCAGGCAGGACCTCGCCGCCCTGTTCGGGTCGGTCGACATGATCCTGACCCCGACCGCGGCGGCCCTGCCCTGGCCGGCCGGCGAGACCCATCCCGTCGAGATCGCCGGGATGCCGGTCGGGCCGCGGGGCTCGGCGATCTTCACGGGCTTCGTCAACGCGGCCGGGCTCCCGGCGATCTCGGTCCCGTGCCGGCCGTCGGGGGCAGGCCTGCCGATCGGCTTCCAGCTCGTGGCACCCTGGGGACGCGACGAAGAGCTTCTGGCCCTCGCGGCCGCCTACGAGGCGGTCGAGCCCTGGCTGATGCCATGGGATCGCATGCCATGGGACTCGGCGGACGCATGAGCGAGGCAGGACGGTGACGAAGGCGATGGCGCCGCGACGATGCCTCGTGTTTCGCGTGCCGATGCGGCATCCGGGCGACGCGAGCGGGGTGCTCGGCCTGATCGCCGGCGGCGACGTCCGGGCCGAGGAGATCGTCGCGATCTTCGGCAAGACCGAGGGCAACGGCTGCGTCAACGATTTCACGCGCGCCTTCGCGGTCATGGCGTTGAAGACGAGCCTTGCCGGCCCGCTCGGCTGCGCGCCGGAACAGGTCGGCGGGCGGGTCGCGCTCGTGATGTCGGGCGGTACGGAGGGCGGGCTCTCGCCGCACTTCCTCGTCCTCGCCCGCCGGAACCAGCCCGGCGCAGCGTCCGAGGAGAAGAGGCTCGCGGTCGGGACCGCCTTCACGCGCGACCTCCTGCCCGAGGAGCTCGGCCGGACGGGTCAGATCGAGCTCACGGCCGAGGCTGTCCGGGCCGCCATGCGGGACGCCGCGATCACGGATCCGGCCGACGTCCATTTCGTGCAGATCAAGTGCCCGCTCCTCACGACCGAGCGGATCGGCGAGGCGGCCGCGCGCGGCCGGAGCGTCTGCACCGGCGACACGTACGAATCGATGGGCCGCTCGCGCGGTGCCTCCGCGCTCGGGGTGGCGCTCGCCCTGGGCGAGGTCGCCGCGGCCGAGATCGCGGACGAGGCCGTCTGCCGAAGGCAGGACCTCTGGTCCGGCCGTGCGAGCGCCTCCGCCGGGGTGGAGCTGATGCGGAACGAGGTCGTCGTGCTCGGCAACGCCGCGGGCTGGACCGGCGACGCCGTCATCGGCCATCGCGTGATGCGGGACGGGATCGATCTCCCGGCGCTCGTCGGCGCGCTCGCCGATGTCGGGATCGAGGCGTGCGGCCAGCTCGGCCCGGAGGAGGCCGGCCGCGTGCTGGCGGTGCTGGCCAAGGCGGAGCCGTCCCGGTCCGGTCGGATCCGGGGCGCCCGCCACATCATGTGGGACGACAGCGACATCCACGCGACCCGGCACGCTCGCGCCCTCGTGGGCGGCGTCGCGGCAGGCGTGATCGGCCGCACCGACCTCTTCGTCTCGGGCGGCGCGGAGCACCAGGGGCCGGACGGCGGCGGCCCGATCGCGGTGATCGCGCGGGTGTAGGAGGCATCGGACTCATCCGGGTCTGTCATTCCGGGGCGGCGAAGCCGAGCCCGGAACCCATAAACGCCAAGATCTCCGAGGAGGCACCCGCGCCGTCAGGGCTGCAATCGTCGGCGCTTATGGGTTCCGGGCTCTCGCTCCGCGAGCCCCGGAATGACGGCCGAGGCATCGCTCGGAGGTCTTCAGAATGGCTCTCAAGCGGCGAGCCGCTCCGCGCGGTCGTCGACCCGGGCGAGGCGGCCGAGCAGGTAATCCACCTCCTGGCGCGACTCCGCCGAGAGCGACGCGCCAGGGCGCCGCTGCGTGTCGGTCGCGATGATGCCGCGTCGCATCAGGACGTATTTCCGGACCGCGAGGCCGATGCCGGGCTGCTGCTCGTAGCGGATCAGCGGGAGATGGGCGTCGAAGAGATCGTGCGCCTGTTCGCGCCGGCCCTCGCCGGAGAGCCGCACGACGTCGACCAGCATGTCGGGAAAGCAGTAGCCGGTCATGGCCCCGTCGGCGCCCCGTTCCATCTCGAAGTCGAGGAACAGGCCGCCGTTGCCGGTCAGGATGGAGACGCGCCGGAGCGAGCCCTCGCGCTCGAAGCGGCGCAGCGCCGAGATCTTGTCGAGCCCGGGCCAGTCCTCGTGCTTCAGCATGCAGCAGGACGGGTTGTCGGTCACGATCCGGCGGATCACGCCCGGCGTCATCACGACCCCGAGCGAGAGCGGGTAGTCCTGGATCACGAATGGCACCGAGGTCCCGACCGCCTCGGCGGCCTGAGCATAATAGGTCACGATCTGATCGTCGGTCCGGAGCGACGGCGGCGGCGCGATCATGACGCCCGCGGCACCCGCGTCCATCGCGCCCTGCGCCAGGGTCCGCATCGCCGCGAAACCCGGCGAGGAGACTCCCACCACGACCGGCAGCCGGCCTGCCCGGCGGACCACCCGGGACGCGACCGCGAGCGCCTCGGCCGCGTCGAGCTTCGGGGCTTCGCCCATCATGCCGAGCACCGTGATGCCGGCCGCTCCCGCCGACGTGAAGGCCTCCACCATGCTGTCGATCGAGCCGTCGTCGATCCGACCTTCGGGGTCGAACGGTGTCGGGGCGATCACGTAGACGCCGCGCGCGTGGATATCGAGCATGGGCCGGCTCCCGCTTCAGATCGGCCCGACGGTTAGCGCATTTTCGAGCGAGTGGATCCGGCTCGCGTGGAGAAATATGGGCCGTCGAGGGGAAAGCTCGGGTCCGTGTCCGGGACACGGCTTCCGGCGGGCGCCCGCGCAGGCCCGGTGTCAGAGCGCGGCGGCGGCCTGCCGGTCCGGCGTGGCCTGCCTTGCCGGGACGGCTTGCTGTGCCGGGGCGGCCTGCCGGGCCGGCGCCGCGGTCCCGTCGGCCTGCCGGAGCGTCTTCCAGCTGTTCGGCTGGCTGACCATGCGACGAAACGCGGACGCGGTCTCGGTCGCCTGCGCCGGGGGAAGATCGCGCCGCAAGAGCGCCTCGGCCTCGGCGAGCTGGCCCTTCAGGCCGAGCACGAGGGCGAGATTCTGGCGCACGCGGGCGTCGGCGCGGGGGTGGCGCACCGCCTCCTGGAGGACGCGCTCGGCCTGATCGAGCCGCTTCGCGAGCGCGAAGGAAAGGCCCTGGTTCGCCAGGATCGAGGGCTCCCCGGGCGCGATCGCCAGCGCCGCCTCGTAGAAGCGCTGCGCGTCCCCGAACTGGCCCATCTGGTCCGCGACGGCACCCTGGACGGACAGGATGCGCCAGTCGGGACGCTCCGGCCGGTTCGACTGGGCCAGCACGCCCGCGGCCTCCTTCAGGCGACCCGCATCGGCGAGGGCCTTGCCGTAGGCGGCCATGAGGCTGAGGTCCTGCGGGTTGCGGAGCGTTGCCTGCTGCAGCACGGCTGCGGCCTGCGCCGTCTGGCCGAGGGCCTTGAGGCCTCGGGCATAGGCGAGGGCGGCCTGGGAATCGTTCGGGTTCGCGTCCACCCGGCGGCCGAGAGCCTCGACGTCGCGGCGCATCTCGGAATCCGATCCCGTCGGGGCGGCGAACGCGATGGATCCGGTCGTGTCGGCCGGATCGCGGGATTGGCAGGCGGCGAGCGACGCGGCCAGGAGCGCGAGGGCGAAAGCCGGGCCGAGCACCCGCTTCGAGGTCGGCGGGCGTGCTTGCAGCGACCCTGACGACATGACACCAACTCCCGCAACAGGCCGTCAGGGGTAGGTCGTTAACCCTAACGCCCGCTTAAGGTCGCCCATGCCCGCCACGCCCCATCCCGGCTTCGCGCCGGACTCGCCCGGAGCGATCCCGATTCGGCTCGTGACGGAACAGGGCTGGCCGGCCGTCGCGGCCGAGCTGCCCGGCCCGGCCAGGGCCTTCGCGGAGGCGTCGGGCTTCGCGCCGAAGCCCGGCCGGGTCGCGATCCTGCCCTCGCCCGAGGGCGCGCTCGCGACCGTGCTGTTCGGGGTCGAGACCGGGCCGGACCGCGACCTCTTCGGCCTCGCGAAGCTCGCGGCTGCGCTCCCGGCCGGCGACTACCGGATCGCGGACGATCTTCCGGACCCGGAGAGCGCCGCGCTCGCCTGGCTCCTTGCCGGCTACCGGTTCGATCGCTACCGCGAACGCCCGGCCACCGCCGTCCGCCTCGTGCCGCCGGTCGGGATCGACGCCGACGAGGTCGCCCGGATCGCGGTCGCGGTCGCGACCGGCCGGGACCTGATCAACACGCCCGCGAACGATCTCGGGCCCGACGATCTGGAGGAGGCGGCACGACGCTTGGCCGAGCGGTTCGGGGCCGAGATCGCGGTCACGACCGGCGACGACCTGCTCGACGCCGACCTGCCGCTGATCCATGCCGTCGGCCGCGCCTCGCCTCGCGAGCCGCGCCTCATCGACCTCTGCTGGGGAGACTTGGCAGCGCCGCTCGTCACGGTCGTGGGCAAGGGCGTCTGCTTCGATACCGGCGGGCTCGACATCAAGCCCTCGGCCGGCATGCTCCTCATGAAGAAGGACATGGGCGGCGCCGCCTCCGCGCTCGCCCTCGCCGAGATGGTGATGGGCGCCGGGCTGCCGGTCCGGCTCCGGGTGCTCGTGCCGGCGGTCGAGAACGCGATCTCCGGCGCGTCCTTCCGGCCGGGCGACGTGTTGCGGAGTCGGAAGGGGTTGTCGGTCGAGATCGGCAACACGGATGCCGAGGGCCGGCTCATCCTCGCCGGTGCGTTGG
>CAXTKM010000072.1:0-15634 GCA_964244795.1 uncultured Enterovirga sp. | reverse complement strand
GAGCCGGTCAGCTCCTTCTGCCAGTAGCCGTTCAGCATCGGGCCGACGTTCAGCGAGATCGCCGGGATGTTCACGGTCGCGGCCGCCATCAGGAGGGCCGGCATGGTCTTGTCGCAGCCGGTGAGCAGCACGACGCCGTCGAGGAAGTAGCCGTAGAGCACCTCGACGAGGGAGAGGTACGACAGGTTCCGGTCGAGGCAGGCGGTCGGCCGCTTGCCTGTCTCCTGGATCGGGTGGCACGGGAACTCGAACGCGACCCCACCCGCCGCCGTGATGCCCTCGCGCACCCGCTTCGCGAGATCGAGATGGTGGCGGTTGCAGGGGCTGAGGTCGGACCCGGTCTGGGCGATGCCGATCAGCGGCTTTCCGGACCGGAGCTCGCCCGGCGTCAGGCCGAAGTTCAGGTAACGCTCGAGGTAGAGCGCGGTCATGCCCGGATTTTGGGGATTGTCGAACCACTGCCTCGATCGGAGGTTCTCGGGGGTCATGCGGGGGCGGGTGTCGGCCATCTGTCTCGCGTCCCCTTGGGTGCCGCTGCTCTTCGCGACAGCGTCCTGCACTGACGGTTTGGACCGGCCGGGGCGGTATGACAACGGGTTCGGGGAGACTGGTCGGTGATCTGACGCGCGCTACTCGGCCGGCTGGGTCTGGCCGTAGGCCTGTTCCGCCTCGGGTTCGCGAAACCCGGCCGGCCTGAGCCGCGGCAGCGGTTCGAGGCTCGAGACGCGGTCGGCCGCGCCTGGGACGGCCATCCGGATCGCGGTCTTGCTGAAATAGCCGCCGTTCACCTGCGTCTGCTGGATGATCAGCTTGCGGAAGCACTCGAACAGCTCGGGGTCGGGCGGCGGCGCCTCGGTCCAGAAGCCGTCGAGCCCGCCCTGGTAGGTCAGCCCGGCGACGTCGTAGATCGCGGGCCCGAGCGCGATCGTGGGCCGGCCGGCCTGCAGCGCGCCCGTCCCGACCGTCGAGTTCACGACCACGACCCCGCGCGCCTCGACCAGCAGCGTCGGCAGGTAGCCGCCGTCGATCAGCCGGACGCGCGTGCCGAGGCCGTGGCGGGCCACGAGGCCCGCGACCTGTCGCTCGCGGTCGATCAGGCCGCTGTCCAGCGGATGGACCTTCACGACGAGCTCGGCCTCGGCCGGCGCGTGCGCCGCGAAGGAGGCGAAGACCTCATCCAGGAACTCGCCGAGATCTCCGTACCGCGAGTGGACGCGGATCTGGTAGTCGGTGTCGAGCTGCATCGGCACGAGGTAGTAGCCGCCCTGGCGGGCGACGGCCCGCTCGACCTCGGCATCCGCGTGGCGGCGCGCCCGCCGCCGTCGTCCGATGCGCCGGAGCCACGCCGCGTATTCCGCGAAGACGTGGTTCGGGCGGTGGTGGCTGTAGGCCGGGAAGATCGGGCGCCCGATCGCGCTCGCGATGCTGTAGATCACGTCCCAGGAGGCCCGGCGGACGAAGCTCGACGCGAAATGAGCCTCCGGAGGCGGCTCGATCGCGCCGCCCAGCGCCCGGACGACCTCCGGGTCGCGCGGCAGGAGCGAGAAGCCGTTGACGCCGCCCCGCTCCGCCGTGATCCAGTTCGGCCGCAGATAGCCCTCCTCGAAGACGTGGACCGCGAACCCGCGATGCTCGGCAAGCGCGATCGCGACGCGATGATAGGGTCGGCAATCGCCGAACAGGATGACGTCCGTCACCCCGTGCTCGCGGCAGTGCCGGGACAGGAAGGCGCGCCACTCCTCCGCGCTACCGCGATAGCTCGTGGCCTTGAACGGCCAGAACAGCTGGTCGCCGAGCGACAGGTTCACCTTTCGGACCCGATGGCCGCGCGCCAGGAGCTCCCGGCCGAGCTTAGCGAAGAACGGGGAGGCGAGACCTTGCAGGAACAGGAAGGTCCGCTGCGGAGACGTCACAGGATCGGGCACGCCGGGTTCATCTGACCTCTCTTCGACGCTGCAGCGAGCTCCGTCTCGCGGCCGATCGGCGTCGTCTCGCCGCTCGGAGCGCTCAGGTGTTCAAGGCGCGCGACCTCGGGTAATCAGCCGCCACGGCGTCACCCTGTCACAATCGCCGGGGGTTATCATGTCTCTTCGTTTGGTGACAAGGCCGGCATCTTCTTCGTTCCGCCATGGATGACGTCGGGGTCCTGTCGGCCGATCTCTGGTCCCTGCGCCGGGAACTCGCGACGATCCTGGACGCCACGATCGTGCGGGCCGGGGCGGGGAACCCGCTCCGCTGGTCGGCGGTCGCGGGCTGGACGGGACCGAGGGGGCGGCGGGCCCGCAGGCTGGCAGGCCTGCTCCGCGTGCCGTTCCACCCGGTCTCGGCCGGCCCCCTCGCGGCCGTGCGACCGGACCGGGAGGCACCGGTCAGCCTCCGGGTCGGCGGCCGGCCGTCGACCTCGCCGCCGCCGGTGTCCGAGGGCTTCGATCTCGTCCGCCGTCTCCGGCTGTCCTACCGGAACGATCGTCCGGACCGGCTCCCGCCCGAATGGGCCCGACCGGTCTCGCTCGTGATCGCCGGCCCTGACGGGGACGCCGCCGTCGCGGCGGTGGAGCGGGCCCAGGCGGAGGGTGTCGTCGCGGCGATCGCGTCGGAGGCGGACGCGGCGCCGGGATGGACAGATCATGTGGCCGGCTCGCGCCGGGGCGCGGTCGCGGCCGACGGCGTGAACCCCTGGGCGCTGTTCGACGTCGTCCGACGCGTCTACGCCGCGGACGACGGCGATCTCGCCCGGCTCGCGAGCCTCGCCGGGCTGCCGACCGAGGGTGGCATCGATCCGATGATCGCGGACGACCTCTTCGCCGCGACCTTCGTCGCGGGCGTGACCTGGTTCGACCCATGGTCGCGGGAACCCTGCGGGTTCGAACAGGCGGCGGAACGCCTGGCCTGGCTTCGCGACCGCTTTCACGAGACCCGCCCGCGCAGCGTCGCGGTCGGCATCTCGCGCTGGAAGGCGAGCCGCGTCGCCCAGTTCCTCGACGGGCCGGACGGGCCGCCCGTCTTCGTCGCGTCCCGGACCGCGGCGGTGGCCGAGGCGGCCCGCATCGGCGGGCAGGTCGTCGCCTGGGAAACCAGGATGCCGGCCCGGCTCCCTGCCGACTGCGCCGCCGCCGGCGTGCCGCTCCTCCGGATGGAGGACGGGTTCCTCCGCTCCGTCGGGCTCGGGGCGGCCTTCCTGCCGGGCGCCTCGGCGGTGCTCGACGGACGCGGCATCTACTACGACCCGCGGGAGCCGAGCGACCTGGAGACGATCCTCGCGACCGCGACCTTCCCGGCCGACCTCCTGGCCCGGGCGGCAGCGCTGCGGGCGCGCGTCGTCGCGGAGCGGCTCAGCAAGTACAACGTCGGCCGCCCGGAGGCGCTCGATGCGATCCCGCAGGGCCGGACCGTCGTGCTGGTTCCCGGCCAGGTCGAGGACGACGCCTCGATCCTCCTCGGCTCCGTCCGGGTCTCGACCAATCTCGGCCTGCTCGAGGCCGCGCGCGCCCGGAACCCGGACGCGTTCCTGATCTTCAAGCCGCATCCGGACGTCGTGGCGGGGCTGCGGCGCGGAGCCGTTGAGCAGGCCGCGGCGCGCCGGCACGCGGACCTCGTGCTCCCGGATGCCGGCATCGCGGATCTGCTCGACCGGGTCGACGCCGTCGAGACCATGACGTCGCTCGCGGGTTTCGAGGCCTTGATGCGCGGCAAACGGGTGACCGTGCACGGGCGCCCGTTCTATGCCGGCTGGGGCCTGTCGGAGGACCTCGATCCGCCGGCCAGGCGGACCCGGCGGCTCACCCTCGACGCGCTCGTGGCGGGCGCCCTGATCCTCTACCCGCGCTATCTCGATCCCGTCACCGGCCTGCGCTGCCCGCCCGAGATCCTGATCGAACGGCTCGCCGCCGGCCGAGACGCCGCGCTCTCCGCGAGCCCCACCGTCGAGGTGCTCCGCCGACGCTACGTCCGGCTCCGGCACGCGGTCCTCGGCCCGCTGGCTCGCCAGCTCCGCCGGCTTCGCGGCGCCTTGCGGGAACCGGCTCCGCTCCGCCGGCCGGTCGCAGCCCCGAAGCCGGAGCTCGGCGATTGACCGCTTCGGCCTCGCTGGCCGCGACGATCCTGGTCGTGCTGCTGGCGAGCCTCGCGATCGAGGCCGCCGCGGCGCAGCCGGCCCGGCGCCGGATCGCGCCCATGGCGCTACCGCTCCGGGCCGCGATATCCGCCCTTCTGGTCCTGTTCTGGCTCGGCGTGTTCGGCCGCCCGCTCCTCGCCGGCTTCGCGGCCGTGGTGACGGTCGGCTGCCTCGTCGGGATCAGCATCCGAAAGCGTCAGCTCGTGGCCGAGCCGCTGGTGTTCTCGGATTTCGGGCTTCTGCGCATGATCGTCCGGAACCCGGAGCTCTATTATCTTGGCTTCATGGCCGAGGCGTGGTTCATCGGGGCGGTGCTCGCGCTCGGGGCGGCGCTCGCGGTCTGGCTCGTGCTCGAGCCGGCGCTCGTGACGGGACCCGCCCGGCTGGCCCTCGCGGGTCTCGCGGTCGTCATCGCGCTGGGGGCCTGGTTCCTCGCGGGCCGGAGGGCCGTCGCCGCGCCGTTGCGCCGGGCCGTCCCCGGACCGGATCTCGAGAGAGACGTCGGCCGCTGGGGCCTTCTCCTCACGCTCGCGGCCTACGGGCTGCGCTGGCGCGGCGACGAGGCGGATCGTGAGAGCCTGGAGAGCGTGGTCGAAGACGTCTCTCGTCCGCCTCATGCTGAGGTGGCCGGCGGAGCCGGCCCTCGAAGCACCCACGACCCTTGTACGTCCTTCGAGGCCGACCTTCGGTCGGCACCTCAGGATGAGGAGGGCGGTGGACACGGGGGGAGAGCCGAGGCCGGCGCGTCCGCGCCGGACCTCGTGATCGTCCTGCAGCTCGAATCCTTCGTCGACCCCGTGCGGCACGGCCTCGCGACGGTGCCGCTTCCCGGCCTCGCCCGCGCCCAGGCGGCGGCGGTGGCGCAGGGGCCGCTCGGGGTGCCGGCGCACGGGGCCTTCACCATGCGGACCGAATACGCGGTGCTCAGCGGAGAGGGCGGACGCGAGAGCGGCTTCCGGCAGTTCGACCCCTACCTGTCACGGCGCGGCCGGGTGCCCGCGACGCTTGCGACGCGCCTGAGGGCGCGGGGATATCGCACGCTCTTCGTGCATCCGTTCCGGCCGGGCTTCTTCAACCGCGACGCGCTCGTGCCGCGGCTCGGCTTCGACGAGGCGCTCTGGGAGGACGATTTCGCCGGGGCGGAGCGGGTCGGTCCGTACGTGTCGGACGATGCCGTCGTCGCGCGCGTGCTCTTCGAGGCCCGGCGGTCCGGCGGCAGCCCGACCCTGATCACTGCGATCACGATGGAGAACCACGGGCCCTGGCCGGAGGGACGTCTCCCGGACGAGCCGGACGCGACCCGGCAGTACCTCCGCCATCTCGCGAACAGCGACCGCGCGCTGTCGCGCCTGATCGACGGCCTCGCCGATTGGCCGGGCCGGGCGCTCGTCGCGCTCTACGGCGACCATCCGCCGGTCCTGCCCGGGATCGACCAGGGCCGCCCGCCCGAGACCGTCTATGCGGTGCTGGAACTGGGTCTCCTGGCCGATGGCGCGAACCGCGCCGGGCCGGCTTGGCCTCTGTCGGCCGACGGGCTCGGCCGGCTGCTCGCCGAGAGGGCCCTCGGAGCGGCGGGCGAGGACCGCTCTCGCGAGGAGGAGCGGTCGGCCTCCGGCCAGCCACTCGCTGCACCGATCGAGGAAGGGTCGGCGGCCTGAGGGACTTCACGTCCGCAACCTCAACGCATGCTCGTCCTCGAAGACCGGCTCGTCCCGATGCCTCAGGGTGAGCCGACATCGTGCCCGCGCCGGCGCAGGCGGACGTAGAGCGCGCCGGCTCCGCCCTGGCGCGGGCCGGCTTCGTCGAAGCCGAGCACGAGCGACCGCATCTCGGGCAGGCTCAGCCATTGCGGGATGACGCGGCGGAGCACGCCGCGCTCGCCCACGCCCGAGCCGCCGCGTCCCGTGATCACGAGCACGATTCCGTGACCGGAGCCCTGCGACCGGCGCAGGAAGCCCACGAGCCGGGCATGAGCCTCGGACTGGGTCAGGCCATGCAGGTCGAGCGTGCCCTCGGCCCGGGTCCGGCCCCGGGCCAGCGCCCGGGCCGTCCGGCGCTCGAGCGGGACCAGCGGCGGCGGCCGGGGGACCGGCGGAGATCGCGGCGGTGGGGCCGGAGCCGGCTTCGAGGTGCCGGCCGGTGGAGGCGCCGGTTCCGGCGGGGCGGCCGCGCCGCCCGGGCCGGCCGCCCCGGGCCGTTCGGCGGCCCTGGTCGTCACCGGGTCGGGGGCCGGCCCGCCGAGCCGCCGAACCGAGCGGATCACCTCGGCCCAGAGACGGCGTTCCTCGCCGGAGAGAGGCCGTCGCGGAGTCCGGATCATCGGATTCTGGGCCGTAGCACGCGTCGCGGCGGCGTCGGCCGGAGCACGACCCAGCGCACGGGGTGACGGACGAGGCTCGCGGCCGCGCCGGCCGCGTCGCCGGAGCCGAAGTACAGGTCGCCCCGGGCCGGGCCGACGATCGCGGCGCCCGTATCCTGCGCGACCGCGAGACGGCGGAACGGCTCCGCCGCTCCGCCCGGTCGCGGCAGCTCGCCCTCGAGCCAGACCGGCGTTCCGTACGGCCAAGCCAGGCGGTCGACAGCGAGGCTGCGTCCGGGGCTCAGGGCCACGCCCGCGGCCCCGACGGGCCCGTCGCCGGCCGGTGCCTCGACCGCCCGGAAAAAGATGAAGGACCGGTTCGCCCGCAGAATCGCGGGCGCGGCCTCGGGATGCGCCTTCAGCCAGGCCCAGAGACGGTCGGCCGTCATCTCCGCGGGCGCGATGCCCTCCTGCTCGGCCAGGACCCGTCCGATCGCGGTATAGGGATGGCCGTTGCGGCCATCGAACCCGACCCGGATCACCCGGCCGTCCAGGAGGCGGACGCGGGCCGACCCCTGGACGTGGACCATGAAGGCGTCGACCGGGTCCAGGTACACGATCGGACGCGACGAGGCCGCAAGCGCGCCCGCCTCGATCGCCTCGCGATCCGGGACAGCCTCGTAGCCGCCCGGCGTCCGGAACGCCGCGGTCAGCGCGCCCGGCCAGCCCGAGGGCGCGGGACCGTCGGCCCGCACCACGAGGCCGGCCGGGCGGGCCAGGAGAGGCGTCGGATGGGTCGCGTCCGGCGTGAGCGTGCCCCCGACCTCCGGCTCGAAATACCCGGTGAGGAAGCCGCGGGGATCGATCTCGATCGGCCGGAACGACGTCTCGAAGAAGCGGCGGGCCGCCGACGCATCCCCGGCCGGGACCCGGGACGCGGCCCGGCACAGATGCCGCGGCTGCCGCGGCTGCCGCGACGCGCAGCTCGCCCGGAACGCCCGCAGCGCGGCGCCGTGATCGTCCTCCGCCCAGCCCGGCAGATCGGAGAAGGCGAGGGGCGGCGGCTCGGCCCGCGCGATCCCGAGCGAGGCGGTGGCGACGAGAACCGCCCCGACGAGGCCTCGCGCGACCGTCATGCTCCCCGGGAATGTCATGGCGGAGCGAGAGGCTGCCCGTCCGGCGCGATCCGCGAAGCGGCCGTCAGCCGATGAGGCGCCGCCATGGCACGCGTTCGTTCCGGACGGGCGCCGCCGCCGCTACTGGCCCGCTTCCGTGGCGACGAGCTGCCAGTTCGGATCGCGGGTCCCGAGGGTGCGGGCGAAGGTCCAGACGTCCGTCACGTCGACGACGGTCTCGGCGTTGCCTTCGATCACGGCCCCGGCCCCGTCCCGTGTCGCGGTGATGAGCTTCGACACGAACCGGACGGTCAACTGGCCGACCCTGTTGCGGCACTCCGCGCCGACGATCTCGGCCTTGTCGATCGACACGAAGGTGGTCTCGGACTTCTCGCCCCGCTTCTCGCGATCCTGGATCGCGCGCTCGAACCCGTCGTAGACGTCTCGGGACAGGAGGGTCTTCAGCGTCTTGGTGTCGCCCTGGGCGAAGGCCGTGACGATCATCTCGTAGGCCGATTTCGCGCCCTCGGCGAAGCCGCGCGGATCGATCGCGGGATCGATCTTCGCGATCTCGTCCAGACCGCGCGCGACCGCGCTGTCCGGCGCCACGATCCCGGCCCATCGATCGGTGGGCGGAGGCGGCGGGGGCGCCGCCCGGTCGGCCCCGCCTGTCGGCAGCCGGACGACGTTGTCGCCCCCGGAAGGCCCGACCGGACGCCCGGGGTCCGGCGTTTCGCGGCGCGCATACGGGTCGAGAGGCGGCTTCTCCGTTCCGGTCTTCTGGCCCAGCACGGAGCGCAGCCGCCAGATCACGAAGACCGCGAGCGCGAGAAACAGGAGGGTGGTCACGTCGAACTGATCAGAAAACATCGAGCGGATCTTTGCCCTCGGAGCCAATGGTTCGCTGGACCTCCAGCGGGCGCGGCGGCTTCGGGAGCGATATGGGTCGTCCCACGCCTAACATCCACCGGGCGGCTCCACAAGCAAACGCCAGGCCCGCGCCTTGTGAGGCTCCCGGAGACGTGATAGCGCCGCCGCTCGTCGGCCGGCAGCCCGCGCGCGAGGAGCGCCCGCGGGCTGCGCGAGGCCCGACCGCATCTCCGAGACGCGTCAAACAGGAGTCCGAACATGGCCGATTCACCGGCAGGCAATGGCGCACATCCCGGCCCAGAGACCCCGGGAGCGGGACCCGGGCCTGGACCGCAGGACGGTCCGCAACTGAACGCGCTCGCGCAATACGCCAAGGACATCTCCTTCGAGAACCCGAACGCCCCGCGCTCGCTGCAGCCACAGGCCGAGGGACCGCAGATCTCGATCCAGGTCAACGTGAACGCGAAGCAGCTCGCGGAGACGGATTTCGAGGTGGACCTGTCGCTCGAGGGCAGCGCCAAGGTCGGCCCGGAGGTCCTGTTCGCCTTCGACCTCACCTACGCGGGCGTCTTCCGGGTCAAGAACATCCCGGCCGACCAGATCCATGCCGTGGTGATGATCGAGTGCCCACGCCTCCTGTTCCCCTTCGCCCGGCAGATCGTCGCGGAGGCGGTCCGCAACGGTGGCTTCCCGCCGCTCTACATCGACCCGATCGATTTCGTCGGCCTCTACCGTCAGAAGGTGGAATCCGGCGCCGCGGCCGCGAACCCGGCCCCGATCGCGAGCTGACCGCTCAGGCGCGCTCCTCGCCGAGGTAGCGCCGCCAGAGGGGCGTTCCACCGAGCGTCGCGACGAAGGCCGCGTGAGCGGCCCGTTCCTCGGCGGTCAGCCGCGACGTGACGGGCCGGTCGCGCCGGACCGCTGCCGCGAGGGTGGCGCCCGCCACGAGCCGGATCGGTGCGCTGCCGATCGCGAGCCCGAGATCGGTCTGCCGGCCTCCGATCAGCTCGATATAGACCTCGGCCAGGAGCTCGGCATCGAGGAGCGCGCCGTGCTTCACGCGGCGGCCCGCGTCGATCCCGTAGCGGCTGCAGAGCGCGTCCAGGCTGTTCGACGCGCCGGGATGCTTGCGGCGCGCCAGCGCCAGCGTGTCCCGGACCCGGTCGTGCGTCAGCGCAGGATGGCCGGTCCGGGCGAATTCCGCGTTCAGGAAGCCGATGTCGAAGGAGGCGTTGTGGGCCACGAGCCGGGCATCGCCGAAGAAGGCGTGCAGCTCGTCCGCGACCGAGCGGAACAGCGGCTTGTCGGCCAGGAACGCGTCCGACAGCCCGTGCACGTCGAAGGCGCCCTGCGCCATGACCCGCTCCGGGTTGAGATAGACGTGGTAGTGCCGCCCCGTCGGGATGTGGTTCAGGAGCTCGATCCCGCCGATCTCCACGACCCGGTCGCCCGAGGCGGGATCGATCCCGGTCGTCTCCGTGTCGAACACGATCTCGCGAAGGACGGACAGGGCTAGGTCTCCAGGCTCGGCGCGCGACGGCCCGGTCGCCCGGCCAGCGCCCGCAGGATACCGGCAACCTCAGCCTCGGCGCGAGGGAAGCCCGCACCCGTATCCACCACGAAATGCGCGCGGACACGCTTCTCGGCATCGGGCATCTGCCGGGCGAGAAGCGCCTCGAAGCGCGCCGTCGTCATGCCCGGACGGGCGAGCACGCGCGCGCGCTGGACGGCGGCCGGCGCCGTCACGACCGCGACCGCATCCGTCCGGCGCGCCCCTCCCGCCTCGAAGAGCAACGGCACATCCAGCACCGCGAGGCCCGCGCGCGCCGCGACCGCGCCCGCGAGGAAGTGCTCCTCCGTCTCGCGGACCAGCGGATGCACGATCGCCTCGAGCCGCCGCATGGCTTCCGGGTCGCCCAGGACCGCGGCTCCGAGCTTGGCCCTGTCGACAACACCGGCCGAGACGGTGCCCGGAAAGGCGGCCTCGATCGGTGCCGCGGCGGCGCCCCAGTAAAGCGCATGGACCGCGAGATCGGCATCGTGGACCGGGACTCCGCGCGCCCGGAACAGGGACGCGGTCGCGCTTTTCCCCATCCCGATCGAGCCCGTGAGCCCCAGGACGAAGGTCATCGGGCGCCGCCGATGTCGGCCGCGATCCGGTCCCGGAGCGCGGCGGTGACCTCGGGCTGGACCCCGAACCAGGACGCGAAGCCGGGGACCGCCTGATGCAGCAGCATGCCGAGCCCGGGCACGACCCGGAGCCCGCGGGCCCTCGCGGCCGCGAGAAGCGGGGTCTCGGCCGGAACGTAGACGATGTCGGCCACGATCGCGGTCTCCGGCAGCGGGGCGAGGTCGAGGGCGAGCGGGGGCTGCCCGGCCATGCCGAGCGTGGTCGTGTTCACGACGAGGCCGGCCCTCTTCATGAGCCGGGGAAGTGCCGCGAGATCGGCCGGCTCGACCCGGGCCGGATCGAAGGCCCGAACGGCGTCGCTCCGGGCTGCGGTGCGGTTCGCGACCGCGATCCTCGTGATCCCGCGGTCGAGCAGCCCGCCCACGATCGCGCGCGCGGCCCCGCCCGCCCCGATCACGACAGCGGTCCCGACCGCTCGCTCCCAGCCGGGCCCGACCGCCTCGTCGAGGCTGGCCACGAAGCCGATCCCGTCCGTGTTGTGGCCGCAGACACGGCCGTCCGGCCCGACGCTGAGGGTGTTCACGGCCCCGAGCCGGCGCGCGGTGTCCGTCGTCTCCTGGACGAGCCGGAACGCCGCCTCCTTGTGCGGCACCGTCACGTTGCCGCCGGCGAAGCCCTGATCGGGGAAGGCTGCGATGAAGGCCCCGAGCCGGTCGGGCGCGACGTCGATGCGCTCGTACGACCCGGCGATCCCGTGCTCGGCGAGCCAGTGGCCGTGGATCAGGGGCGAGCGCGAATGCGCGACCGGATGGCCGATCACGAAGGCCCGGACCGGGGCCGCGATCACAGGTCGACGAGCCCGAGGCGGCGCAGTTCGGCCAGGAGAGGAAGGAGCGGCAGGCCGAGGATCGTGCCGTGCTCGCCCACCACCGCGTCGAAGAGAAGGATGCCGAGTCCCTCGATCTCGTAGCCGCCGACGCTTCGGGTCGCGGCCGGGCCGGCGAGCGTCACGTAGCGTCGGATCGCGGCCGGCTTCAGCGCCCGCATGGTCAACCGTGCCGTGTCGATGCCGCCTGCCAGTATCTCGCCCTCAGTGGCGATCGCGAAGGCCGAATATAAGACGTGCGTACGACCGGCGAGCTGCCCGATCTGCCGCCTCGCGGCGGCGGCATCCTCCGCCTTCGTGACGAGCGCGCCCTCGCAGTCGAGGACCTGATCGGCCCCGATCACCCAGCGTCCGGGGCGGCGCCCCGAGACCGCGAGCGCCTTCGCCGTCGCGAGCCTGGTCGCGAGCTCTCCGGGACCGCCCCTGTTCTCGGCGGCCTGAACCGCGACCTCGTCGATACCCGAGACCTCGGTCTCGACCGGAAAGCCCACCGCCATCAACAGCCCGCGCCGCGCCGCGCTCGCCGACGCGAGCAGGATGGGCCGGTCGCCCTGCCAGATCCCGCCGCGCCGCGAGCCCGGCATCAGGTCGCGATGAACCGGAGGCTGTGCGCCCGGTAGAGATCCACGATCGCGGCCGCGGTCTCCTCGATCGAGCGGCGCGTGACGTCGATCATCGGCCAGTTGTTGCGGGAGCAGAGGCGGCGCGAGAACGCGATCTCCTCCGCGACCGCGTTCCGGTCGACATAGGCCGTGTCCTCGTCGGCCTTCAGCGACAGGAGCCGGTTCTGGCGGATCTGCACGATTCGCTCCGGCGAGGCGACGAGGCCCACGACCAGAGCGCGCCGGACCTGGTCGAGCCCGGGCGGCACCGGATGGCCCGGCACGAGCGGGATGTTCGCGGTCTTCAGGCCGCGATTGGCGAGGTAGATCGAGGTCGGGGTCTTCGATGTCCGGCTGACGCCGAGCAGCACGACGTCGGCGTCGTCGAGGTCCTCGAGGAGTTGCCCGTCGTCGTGCAGCAGGGTGAAGTTCATCGCGTCGATGCGCTTGAAGTACTCCGCGTTCAGCACGTGCTGCGCGCCGGGCCGGGCGGTGGACGAGGTCCCGATATAGGATTCGAGCAGCGCATGGACGGGCGCCAGGACCGAGAGATGCGGACAACCGACCTCGCGGCATTTCTCCTCCAAGGGCGTCGCGAGCTCGCGGTCGACCAGCGTGTAGAGGACGATCCCCGGCGCGGTGTCGATCTCGGACAGGACGCGGTCGAGCTGCCGGGACGAGCGCACCAGCGGATAGACGTGCTCGATCGCGGACACGCCCTCGTATTGGGCGGTCGCGGCGCGGGCCACCGCGATCAGCGTCTCGCCGGTCGAGTCCGAGACGAGGTGGAGGTGGAAATAGCTGCGCCCCAAGGCCTCGGACCGGTGCATGAGGAGTCGATCCGTGTGGATAACGAAGCGATCCGGCGCGGTCCAGGCGGAGGCCCTGTGAGCAAGTGCCCTCGCGCTCAACAGCCCCGTGGTCCGGGACGCCGCACTGAGGGGATTCGGTGACGGACCGATTCCCGTCTCGCGTGGCGAGGCGGGAGTCGCGGCGTTAACGTTTGATTAACCTTCACGATTCGTGAACGCGCCCGACGGCTTTCGTCCCGTTTAGCTTCGGTCCGCGATGGGGACGGGCTGTGGACGGGATTGCGGCATCGCTCCCCACTGTCCAAGAGAAGGAGACGAAGACTCGAAAGAGATTCTTCTTTTTCAGAAGGCAATCCGTCCGGGAGGACCTGTATGACGACGAGGGCCATTCTCCGGGTCCTGGACGGGGAGGCCGTGTGGCCGCCTCCGGTCTGGGTCATGCGGCAGGCGGGACGCTACCTCCCCGAATATCTCGCGACCCGGGCCGAGGCGGGCTCGTTCACGACGCTCTGCTATACGCCGGAGCTCGCGACCGAGGTCACCCTGCAGCCGATCCGTCGCTACGGCTTCGACGGCGCGATCCTGTTCTCGGACATCCTGGTCGTGCCGGACGCGCTCGGCGCGGAGTTCAGGCTCGACGCGGGCGAGGGGCCGCGGCTGCGCCCGGTCACGAACGCGGCCGAGCTCGCTCGCCTCGCCCCGTCGCTGCCGCTCGAGCGGCTCAAGCCGGTGCTGGAGGCCGTCCATTGGCTCCGGGCGTCGCTCCCGGCCGAGACGACCCTGCTCGGCTTCTGCGGAGCGCCCTGGACGGTCGCGGCCTACATGATCGCGGGCCGGGGCACGCCGGACCAGGGACCGGCGCTCGCGGCAGCCCGGGACGATCCGGCCTTCATGGCCGCGCTGATCGATCTCCTGGTCGAATCGTCGGTCGCGTACCTGTCGGCTCAGATCGCGGCCGGGGCCGACGCGGTGCAGATCTTCGAGAGCCACGCCGGCTCGCTGCCGGCCGCGCTGATCGGCCCACTGTCGCTCGAGCCGATCCGACGCATCGTGGCGGGGGTCCAGGCGGCCCATCCGGGGGCGCGCGTGATCGTGTTCCCGCGCGGCCGAGGCGATCGCCTTGCGGATTACGCCGCGACCGGGGCCGCCGGGATCGGGATCGACCAGGACACGGATCTCGCGGCCGCGGTCGCGAGCCTTCCGGCCGGGACCGCCTCGCAGGGCAACCTCGACCCCGGGGCGCTGCTCGCGGGCGGCGAGATCCTCGACGACGCGGTCGACCGGGTGCTGCAGGTGGTGCGAGGGCGGCCGCACATCTTCAACCTCGGGCACGGCATCACCAAGGAGACGCCGGTCGCGAACGTCGCCCGCATGCTGGCCCGAATCCGGGCGGCCTGACGGGATGCTCTATCTGTCGCTGAAGGCCCTGCACATCATCGCGGTCGTGGCCTGGATGGCTGCGTTGCTCTACCTCCCGCGTCTTTTCGTCTATCATGCGGACACCCCGGCGGGATCGCCGCAATCCGAGACGTTCAAGATCATGGAGCGCCGGCTCCTGAAGGCGATCATGAACCCGGCCATGCTGGCGACCTGGCTCCTCGGGCTGTACATCGCCTGGGAGGGCGCCTTCCTGATGTCCGGCTGGCTCTGGATCAAGGTCGCCCTGGTGTTGGCCCTGTCGGGCCTTCACGGCGTGATGGCCGGGACCGTCCGGCGCTTCGCGGAGGACCGGAACACCCGGTCGGCGACGTATTTTCGGGTCCTGAACGAGGTCCCGACGGTCGGGCTCATCGCGATCGTGTTTCTGGTGGTGCTGAAGCCCTCGTTTTGAGGCGCGGCTGCCTCCGCCGTTGCGGCCCGGGCTAGTGCCCGGCCCGCAACGGCGGAGAGCAACGCGTCGAGTCTGTTCGAGCACGTCGCGCCATCGCCCTCACGGGAAACAGAATCACGCCCCTTGAGGGCGCCCGCGAATCCCGTTATGGCTGAACCTCTCCAGATCGACAGGTCGCCGCCTGAGGACCCGTTCGGGTCCACTCCACCGGGCGCGCTCGTACCGGGCCATCCTGTCGACTTCCACATTGCCGTCCCGGTCCCGCCATCCTGAGCGAGAGTGTTCCCCGATGAGGGAAGTGAAGCTTGAAGACCTGAAGGCGAAGTCGCCGACGGAGCTGTTGGCCTTCGCCGAAGAGGTCGAGGTCGAGAACGCGAGCACCATGCGCAAGCAGGAGCTGATGTTCGCCATCCTGAAGCAGCTCGCCGCCACCGAGACCGAGATCGTCGGGATGGGCGTGGTCGAGATCCTGCTCGACGGCTTCGGGTTCCTGCGCTCCTCCGATTCGAACTACCTGCCCGGGCCCGACGACATCTACGTGTCGCCCTCGCAGATCCGCCGCTTCGGCCTCCGGACCGGCGATACCGTCGATGGCCCGATCCGGGGTCCGAAGGAGGGCGAGCGCTATTTCGCGCTGCTCAAGGTCAACACGATCAACTTCGAGGATCCGGAAAAGATCAAGCACAAGGTCCATTTCGACAACCTGACGCCGCTCTACCCGGAGGAGCGTCTCAAGCTCGAATTCATCGACGATACGGGGAAGAAGGACTTCTCGGCCCGGATCATCGACGTCGTGGCACCGATCGGGAAGGGTCAGCGCGCGCTGATCGTGTCCCCGCCCCGGACCGGCAAGACGGTGCTCCTTCAGAACATCGCGAAATCCGTCACCGCGAACCACGCCGATTGCTACCTCATCGTGCTCCTCATCGACGAGCGGCCGGAGGAGGTGACCGACATGCAGCGCTCCGTGAAGG
>CAXTKM010000071.1:0-15656 GCA_964244795.1 uncultured Enterovirga sp. | reverse complement strand
GCCGGAGTTCACGTCGCTCTGCCCGGTGACCGGGCAGCCGGATTTCGCGATCCTGATCATCGACTACGTTCCGGCCGCCTGGCTGGTCGAATCGAAGTCGCTGAAACTCTATCTCGGCAGCTTCCGGAACGAGGGCGCCTTCCACGAGGACTGCACCGTCGCGATCGGCAAGCGGCTTCGGGGGCTGCTCGAGCCGCGCTGGCTCCGGATCGGGGGCTACTGGTATCCGCGCGGCGGCATCCCGATCGACGTGTTCTGGCAGACGGGCACGCCACCGGTCGGGCTCTGGCTGCCGGACCCGGGCGTCGCGCCCTATCGGGGTCGGTAGCCGGGATTCCGAGAGCTCGGCCGACCGATCCCGTTTCACTCCCCGCGTCATGCTGAGGAGCCTGCGAAGCAGGCGTCTCGAAGCACGCACGACGGCGGTGCGTGCTTCGAGACGAGCCGCTTCGCGGCTCTCCTCAGCATGACGCAGTGGGGAATTTGTTCGATGTATCAGACTCTCACGTGATCCGCGTCACGGCCCGCATCGTGCGCTCCACGAAGGCATCCTGAGCCGAGGTGGGCCCGCCATGCAGCGCGCAGACGCGGTCGAGCATGAGGCGCAGCTCGCCGCGCTCGGCCGGCGTCAGGCGGTCGTGGAGCAACGGCGCGAGGTCCTGGATCGCGCCTTCCGGCGTCGGTGCGCGGTCCGCGGCGTGAAGCATGTAGGCGAAGCGGCCCGGAAGGTCGTCCTCGAGCCCAAGGACATCGCGCAGCTCCGTCTGGATGACCTCGATCTGCTCGGGCGTCGGCTCGCCGCGCGCTTTCGCGGCGAAGAGCATCAGGATCCCGGCGGCCTCGCGCGGGTCCTTGATCGAGCGCAGCGGCGCGGAGCGCGCCACGAGCTCGGCCTCGGCGCGACGGATGGCGCGCTTCGCATCCTGCCGGCGCCTGCCGGCTTCGGTGAGACGCGCGTCGATGTAATCCTTACCCCCGCCCCAGAGCACCCAATACAGCAGCCCCGTCAGCACGGCCCCGAACACAGCAGCTACCATCGTCGACCTTCTCCTCGTCGCGCGTCTCGCATCGGCAGCGGCTGCCGTCTCCCACCGGACGGATGGCCGGGCGGCCCAAAGCGCCGGAAGACTGTGACGTTCGTGCGACTTTCCCGCGATCCCGGCGCGATGGGAGGGGACTATCCGGGCTTCGGGGCGCGCTCCCCGAACGTCGCGGCCGCGACGAACCCCATCGCGAGAAGACCCGCAGCGCAGATCGACGTCGCGCCCGCGCGGCCGACCGAGGCGAGGAGGAACCCGAAGACGACCGGCCCCAGCGCCTGCCCGATGAAGAACGAGAAGGCGTGCATCGCGACCGCCGAGCCGCGCGCGTCGGGCACGACCTCGGTCATCTGCGTCTGGAACGAATTGTGGAGCATGTAGAAGCCGATCCCCATGAAGAACAGGGCCGCGGCCTCGAACCGCCACGGGATCGCCGCCGAGAGCGCCCCGAAGGCCAGCGCCGCGAAGGCGCCGCCGAGGATCAGCATGCGGCCGAGGCCGAGCGTCGCGAGCAGCCAACGGACCAGGATCGTGTAGACGATGCCGCCGATCGCGAAGGCGCCGAGGATCAGCCCCGCCTCGGTCGCGCCGCCGAGCCCGTCATGCTCGAGGAGCGGCGCGATATAGGGCGGCAGGCCGAAGATCAGGACGCCCTCGGCGAAGACGAAGCCCATGAGCGCCCTCGCCCGCCCGATGCCGATGATCTGGCGGTAGCGGGCGAGCGCGGTCGCGAGGCTGAGCACGCCGGTCGCGGCGGTCCGGCCCCTGAAACCGAGCGACACCGCGAGGCAGGAGATCGCGGACAGGGCGCTCGCCAGCCCGAAGACGCCGCGCCAGCCGACATACTCGGCGAGAAGCCCCGATCCGACGCCGCCGAGAAGATGCCCCGTGATCGCGGCCGCGAGGAACCGGCCGATCGCGACCTGCCGCTCCCCCATCGCGACCCTGTCGGCGATGGTCGCGAGCGACATCGGGATGATCCCGCCGCCGGCCGCGCCGGACAGGACCCGGAAGATGAACAGGAGCGTGAGGTCGGTCGTGAGCGCCGCGCCCCCGACCGTGATCGCGAGGGCGGCGAGCAGGATCTTGATGATCCGCTCCTTGCCGAGCGCGTCCCCGACGGGGCCGAGGATCGGCTGGATCAGCGCGTAGGGCAGCGCGAAGGCGCTGGACAGGAGCGCGACCGAGAGCGGATCGGCCCCAAGGTCCCGGGCGATGACGCCGACCATCGGATCGACGAAGCGGGTCGTCAGCCCGGAGGCGAAGCCGCAGGCCGACAGGATCAGGATCAGGCGACGGATCGCCGCCCGGTCGGTCGTCGGCGCGACGGCGGTCATGGTGGGGACTTCCTCTCCCCGCGAGCGGGGAGATGTCGAGCGACGCGCAAGCGTCGACCGGGTGAGGGGCAATCCACCGATGACCCTGTGTTTCCAGTGCCCCTCACCCGGTCGCACTGACGTGCGACTCGACCTCTCCCCGCTCTGCGGGGAGAGGTGACACCCCCCTCCAGCCTCAACCCCCGCGCCTCTTCGCCACCGCGTCGAACGCCATCAGCTCCGCGATCAGCCCCGCCATCTCGGCCAGCGGCACCATGTTCGGGCCGTCGGAGGGCGCGTGGTCCGGATCGCGATGCGTCTCGATGAAGACGCCCGCGACCCCGACCGCGACCGCGGCCCGGGCCAGCACCGGCACGAAGCGGCGCTCGCCCCCGGAGGTCGCGCCACGGCCGCCGGGCTGCTGGACCGAGTGGGTCGCGTCGAAGATCACAGGCGCCCCGGTCGTCTCCGCCATGATCGGGAGCGAGCGCATGTCGGAGACGAGCGTGTTGTACCCGAAGGACGCGCCCCGCTCCGTCACCATGACGCGCGCGTTGCCCGCGGCCCGCACCTTGGCCGCGACGTTCGCCATGTCCCAGGGCGCGAGGAACTGGCCCTTCTTCACGTTGACGACGCGTCCGGTCTCGGCCGCCGCGACCAGGAGGTCGGTCTGCCGGCACAGGAAGGCCGGGATCTGCAGGATGTCGACCACCTGGCCGACGATCCGGCACTGCGCCGGCTCGTGGACGTCGGTCAGGACCGGGAGGCCCAGACGCTCCTTCACCTCGGCGAAGATCGCGAGCGCAGCGTCGAGGCCGATCCCGCGCGGGCTCGCGGCCGATGTCCGGTTGGCCTTGTCGAACGAGGATTTGTAGACGAGCCCGATCCCTGCCGCCTCGGCCATCTCCTTCAACGCCCCGGCCGTCTCCAGCGCGTGGTCGCGACTCTCCATCGCGCAGGGCCCGGCGATGATCGCGAGCGGGAGATGGTTGCCGAACCGGACCGCGTCCAGGTCGACGATCGCGGAGGCGGGCGCGTCTGTCATGGCGTCGGCTTAGTGGGTTCGGGCCGGCGCGGAAAGGCTGTATCCTCTCGCCTGCGATCAGGAGCGTGGACATGACAAGCGAGCGCCTCGTGGCTCTTCCGGAAGCCGAGTTCCAGGCTCTCGTCGAGGCTGTCGAAGACGCGAGCGACCTTGCTGCCGTCAAGGAGTTTCGGCGGAAGCTGACGGCGGGAGAAGAGGAACTGATCCCGTCAAAGCTGGTCGACCGCCTGCTCGCCGGCGAGAAATCGGATCCGGGTCTGGCGAGATCACCGCGGTCTGACCGCGAAGGCGCTCGCGACGGAAGCCGGCATCGCGCAAAGCTTCCTCTCGCAGATCAAGACCGGGAAACGGGACGGCACGGTGGACACCCTGCGGCGTCTCGCTGACGCCTTGTCCGTGACGATCGACGATCTCGTCGGCTGACCCACACGTCTTCACCCCGGGCGTGGCCCGACCGAGCGGCCGAACGCGTCAAACCCCGCCGAGCCGCGCCAGCGCCTCGTCGATCCGGGCGCGGCGGGCCAGCGCCTCGGCCCGGCGCTCGCGCTGCTCCTCCACCACCTCCTCCGGGGCGCGGGCGATGAAATCGGGCTTCGCGAGCTTCGCGTCGATCTTCGCGACGTCGTCGTCGAGCTTGCGGCCCTCGCGGGTGAGGCGCTCCGTCTCGGCCGCGATGTCGATGATGCCGGCGAGCGGCAAGGCGGCGACCTCGCCCCGCACGAGGATCTGCGCCGATTGCGGCGGCGCGATCTCGGCCGTGACGGTCTCTGACAGCCGGGCGAGGCGCCGCAGCGTGTCGCCCTGCCCCAGCGCCCGCTCGGCCGTCTCGCGGGAGGGCGCGACCAGGACGAGCGGCACGGTCGCGCCGGGCGCGACGCCCATCTCGGACCGGACGGAGCGGATTTCCGAGACGAGGTCGACCACCCAGCCGATCTCCGCCTCGGCGGCCGGGGCAGCGAGGTCGCCGAGCACGGGCCAAGTGCCGAGCGCCAGGAGAGGCTCGGCGTCCCGCCCGCCCCGCAGCGCCCAGAGCTCCTCGGTCATGAACGGCATGAACGGATGGAGGAGCTTCAAGATCGTGTCGAACACGAAGCCGATCGTCGCCCTCGCCTCGTCCTTCGCCGGCCCGTCCTCGCCGTAGAGGACGGGCTTCGCGAGCTCGAGATGCCAGTCGCAGAACGTGTTCCAGACGAATCGGTACGCGGCACCGGCGGCCTCGTTGAACCGGTACTGCGTGATCCCGGCCTCGACCTCCTCGACCGCGCGCGCGCACTCGCCGAGGATCCAGCGGTTCAGGGTCTCCCGCACCTCCGACGGCACGAAGCCGACCGGCGGGACACAGCCGTTCATCTCGGCGAACCGGGCCGCGTTCCAGATCTTCGTCGCGAAATTGCGCGAGCCCTCGACCCGCTGCAGCGAGAGCTTGATGTCGCGCCCCTGCGCCGCCATCGCGGTCAGCGTGAACCGCAGCGCGTCCGCCCCGAACCGGTCGACGAGGTCGATCGGGTCGATGACGTTGCCCTTCGACTTCGACATCTTGGCCCCGCGCTCGTCGCGGACGAGAGCGTGGATGTAGACCGTGTCGAAGGGCACCCGATCGGTGCAGTAGAGGCCCATCATCATCATCCTGGCGACCCAGAAGAAGATGATGTCGAAGCCCGTGACGAGCGTGTTCGTCGGGTAGAAGCGCGCGAGCTCCGGGGTCTCGTCGGGCCAGCCCAGCGTCGAGAAGGGCCAGAGCGCCGACGAGAACCAGGTGTCGAGCACGTCCTCGTCGCGGATCAGGAAGGCCGCGAGCCGGTCGGGATCGGACGCGATCGCGGCGCCCTCGTCCTCGGTCAGGGTGCCGTTGACGACGTAATGGGCCAGCGCCTCGGCGCCCGCCTCTTCCTCGGTCTCGGCCACGAAGACGTGGCCGTCCGGCCCGTACCAGGCCGGGATCTGGTGGCCCCACCAGAGCTGCCGCGAGACGGTCCAGGGCTGGATGTTCTCGAGCCACTGGAAGTAGGTCTTCTCCCAGGTCTCCGGCACGAAGCGGGTCTCGCCGGACCGGACCGCGGCCAGGGCGCGCTCGGCCAGACCCTTCACGTCCACGAACCACTGGTCGGTGAGGTAGGGCTCGACCGGCACGCCGGAGCGATCGCCGTGCGGCACGGCATGCGTGTGCGGCTCGATCGCGGCCAAGGCGCCGCGCTCGTCCAGCATCGCGACGATCCGGGTGCGGGCCTCGGCCCGGTCGAGCCCTTCGAGCGCGAGCACCGCGTCGAGATCGACCGACGGCGAGAGGCCTTCGAGGAAGGCGTCGTTCTCGGCGATGCGGATCTCGGCCTGCGGCCCGAACACGTTGATCAGCCGGAGCCCGTGCCGGCGGCCGACCTCGAAATCGTTGAAGTCGTGCGCCGGCGTGATCTTGACGGCGCCGGTCCCCTTCTCGGGATCGGAATAGGTGTCGGCCACGATCGGCACGAGGCGCCCGACGAGCGGCAGCACCGCGTTCCGGCCGATCAGGCCGTTGAAGCGCTCGTCGTCGGGATGGACCGCGACCGCGACGTCGCCCAGCAGCGTCTCGGGCCGCGTGGTCGCGACCTCGATGTAGCGCTCGGGATCCCCCTCGAGCGGATAGCGGATGTACCAGAGATGGCCTTTGGTCTCGACCTGCTGGACCTCGAGGTCGGAGATCGCGGTCGAGAAGGCCGGATCCCAGTTCACGAGGCGCTTGTCGCGATAGGCGAGCCCATCGCGGTGCAGCGCGACGAAGACCTTCAGCACGGCGCGCGACAGCCCCTCGTCCATCGTGAACCGCTCGCGCGACCAATCGCAGGACGCGCCGAGGCGCTTCAATTGGCCGACGATCTGCCCGCCGGATTCCTCCTTCCAGGCCCAGACATGCTCGACGAAAGCCTCGCGCGTGAGGTCGCGGCGGTGGATCTGCCGCTCGGTCAGCTTCCGCTCGACGACCATCTGGGTCGCGATACCGGCATGGTCGGTCCCGACCTGCCAGAGCACGTCGCGCCCCCGCATCCGCTCGAACCGGCACAGGATGTCCTGGATCGTGTTGTTCAGCGCATGCCCCATGTGGAGCGAGCCGGTGACGTTCGGCGGCGGAATCACGATGCAGTAGGGCTCGGCGCCCTCGCGGTCCGGCCGCCCGGCCTTGAAGGCGCCCGCCCCCTCCCAGCGGGCCCCGATGCGGGCCTCCACGGCGGCGTGGTCGAAGGTCTTGTCGATCATGGAGAGGGGCCGGCTGTCCTCGGGAGGGGCGCTCGCGCCCGTCCTTGAACCGGCCAGGGCCCCGTCCGTCAACCGGCGGTACCGACTCGGGCGCGAACCCGCCTCAGCGGTGGCCGCGGGCGACCCGCTCGATCTCGGCCCGGACGAGCCGCTCGACGAGCGGAGGCAGGTTGTCGTCGAGCCAGACCTTCAGCATCGGCTTCAGCATGTCGCCCACGAGATCTTCGAGCGTGCGCGCGTTCTGGGTCAGGATCGTGTGCGACAGGAGGTTGAACGCGTGGTTCACGCTCTCGGTCGCCTCGCGCGAGATGAGCCGCTCGGCGGTCGACGGCGCGGGTTCGGGCGCGATCTGCAACACCGGAGGGGCGGGTGGCGGCGGTGGCGGCTCGACCGGCTCCGGCAGGGCCTCGAGGGCGGGTTCGGGCGGCTCAGGGTGGAGCGGCTCAGGCGCGGGGGGCTCGGGCGCGTCCTGGAAGGACAGGTCCGGCGCCTCGATCTCGAGATCCGCGCCCGCGCGCTTCGCATCCGGGATCTCGGCGAGGTCGAGGACGTCGTCGTCGTTCTCGTCCGCCCGGGCAGGGGCGCGGGACGCTGGCGGCGCGGCCTGTTTCGGCGCGTCGCCGTCGTCCGCGATGATGCGGCGGATCGATGCGAGGATCTCCTCCATCGAGGGATCCTGCGTCTTCGCGGTCGCGGCACTCATGACTTCGATCCGGTCGAACCGCCGAAGATTCGGCCCCTGGAGGAGTATTCCACGCCGACTCGGCCGATCAAGCGATCCCGCCGCCCGCGCACAGCGCTTTTCCGCTCAGCGCCCGTCCGGCGTCCGCAGGCCCCATGGGAGGTCCCGGACCTGATCGAAATGCAGCTTGGCGCTGTAGAGGTCGACCCTCAGCCCGAGCGCCCGCGCGTTGAGACGACCGATGGATTGCACCACGGAGTAGGATGCGACCACCCGGTCGCGCTGCGACGTGATGAGGTTGACCCGGGCGTTCAGGAGTTCCTGCTGCTGGTTCAGGATGTCCAGCGTGGTTCGCTGACCGACGCGCGATTCCTCGCGCACGCCGATCAGGGCGACGTTGGCGGCCTGGACCTGTGCCTGAGACGCCCGGACGCTCGCCTTCGCCGCCTCGAGGCTGCCCCAGGCCGAGATGACCGCGGCCCGCACCTGATCGCGGGTCGCCTCCGCCTCGATCCGGCGCTGGCCCGCGGTTTCCTTGGCCTGGCGGACCCGCGCATAGACCTCTCCGCCCGAATAGATCGGGATCGTCACCTGGGCCGAGACCGACGCTGCCAGGAGGTTGTCGCCCCGGATCTGGCTGTCGTAGCTCTGCGCTATGCTGCCCACGAGGCCGACCGTCGGGGCGAGCTCCCCCTCCGTCAGCTTCACCTGGTATTCCGCAGCGTCGACCGCGTGCAGGGCGGACGCGATCGCGGGATGCTCCTCCAGCCCGGTCTGGACCGCGATCGTGAGCGATCGCGGCACCAGGCGGTCGATCGGCGCACCCTGCGCGAGCTGGCGCGGCTCGACGCCGATGACCTGCCGGAAGGTCGCGATCGAGGTCTGGAGGTTGGATTCGGCCGCGCTCACCTGCGACCGCGCGGCCGCGAGACGCGATTCGGCCTGCGCCACGTCCGTGCGGGTCACCTCGCCGACCTGGAACCGGGTCCGGGTCTGCGAAAGCTGCTCTTCGAGAACGTCGACGTTGTTGCGCTGAAGCTCCAGGATCGCGGTGTCGCGCAGCACGTTCATGTAGGCCTGAAGGCCCGAGAACAGGGTGTTCTGCTCGACGTTGCGGAGCCCTTCGCGGGATCCGAGCACCTGGGATTCGGCCGACCGGACGTTGTTGTCCGTCCGGAAGCCGTTGAAGAGGTTCTGGTTGATCTGCAGGCCGACGCTGGCCGGCAGCGTGGTTCGGTTGACGTTCGTCCCTTGCAGGATGCCTTCCGTGCGGCTGAAGCCGACGTTTCCGAGCCCCTGGACGGTCGGCCGATAGCCGGAGAGGGCGCGCGGAACGTTCTCGTCGACGGCCCGGACCGACGCCCTCTGGGCATCAAGCGTCGGGTTGCCGATGTAGGCGCGGGCCAGCGCGGAATCGATCGTCTCGGCCGTGGCCAGCCCCGGAACCGCGGCGAACGCGGAACCCACGAGGGCGACGAGGCACCCTCGGAAACCGAAAGACCGTCCTGGTGACACCACTGATGCCTGCTCGCCGATTTTTCGCCGCGACCGGCGATAGGACGCGAACCCCGCTCGGAGGTCTGCGGGCCGGTCCGTGAACGTTATCTTAGGAGCTTGTCCGCCCTCCGAGAACCATTCCGCATTGATTCGGCGGCGTTGGTCGCGAGGTGGCGCAAAAAGGCGACACCGTTCCGGCTGTCGGAAATCGTCAGAAGGCGAAGGCCGGCGCGTGACGGAAGGCGGAAAGAACCGGCGCGGACGCATCGAACAGCATCCGGAAGCCGAAACCGGTGCCCGACCGGATATGAAGCGTGGCCCGGCCGGTCCGGCCATCGGCCGTGATGCACGCGAGCCTCCCGCCATCCACGAGCTGGTCCAGCAGGGCCGTGGGTCTCTCCTCGACCGCCCCGTTGATCAGGATCGCGTCGAAGGGTCCGTCGGCGGCCGCCCCGTCCGCGGGCGATCCTGCACGCGACCGGACCTGTCCGCCGAGCCCCGCTGCCGCGAGGGCGCGGGACGCCGCATCCGAAAGGTCCCGGCGCGGCTCCAGCATGACGATGTCGGCGCCGAGCGCAGCCATGACGGCGGCCGAGTAGCCGAGGCCGCCGGCGACGTCGAGGACACGGCTCGACCGATCGAGGGCGAGGGCCTGGATCATCCTGGCCAGGACCATCGGGGCCAGCATGACCCGGGGATCGGCCGGGTCTCCGGGGAGCGCCAGGTTCTGGTCGCCGTAGGCGAGAGCCTCCCGGCCGGCCGGCACGAACCCCTCGCGCGGCACGTCGCCGAATGCGGCGAGGATCGCCCGGTCGGTCACGTCGAAGGTTCGCAACTGGCCGTCGACCATGTTGCGCCGCGCTGCGGCGAAGGTGGACATCGAAAGCTCCGGCCGGCCGAAGGCCCGACGGGCCGACTTCTCGGAGATCGGCCGTATGATTGCAAGGCTCGGGCGGGCGTCGGTGGGGCCGCCCGAGCCCGGTGCCGGGCCTGGTGGAGGAATCCCGTTATCGGGCGGAACCTTGGCAGGAAAGCGACGTTTCAGTGCGCGGATCCGCGGGCGCAGACGCGGCCAGTCGAATTTGGGCAGAGTCTGCGTCTGCCCGCCAGAACTTAGGGAGACTTCGATGAAGAAAGCCATGTTGTTCGCAGCCGCGCTGGGGATGCTCTCGCTCCCCGCCCTCGCCCAGCAGAGCGCGACGGGCCAGAGCTCGGGCGGCCCCGCCCGCGTCGGCACGCCCGGCCAGGTCGGCGGCGGGGTTCCCGGCACGCGTCCTGGCCTCGTCGCGCAGCGCCGCATGATGCGTCCGCGCATGATGCGCCGCGCCGCGATGCGTCGGAAGATGATGCGCCGCCGCGCGATGTGACGAGAGAGCGGTCGCGAGTTATCTCGCGACCGCTTTTTTCGCCTGGGCCGTGACTGAAGGCCCGCGCCGGACGACGATCGAATGTGGGTGGAGGCCTCGCCCGGAATTGAACCGGGGTACAAGGATTTGCAGTCCTCTGCGTAACCACTCCGCCACGAGGCCCCGACGCGATCCCCGATGGGCGCGCGAGACGTGGCTCTTAGCTCAATCGGAGACGGGAGGGCAACTCTCGGGCGCCATCCCGCCCGGCAGACCGAACGGCCAGCGGTGCCGCGGCCGATCGCTCTCCGGCCGCCACCCAGGGGACGTCTCGCATCGCGACGCGGTCGCGGGTTGCGCCCCGGCCTTCGACTCTGTATTCCGACCTCGCGATCCGCGGTAGCTCAGTGGTAGAGCAGCCGGCTGTTAACCGGCTGGTCGTAGGTTCGAATCCTACCCGCGGAGCCAAGGCTCCGATCTCCAGGAAACGCCGTCCCGGGCACCGATTTCAGTCTCCGCGCGACGCGAGGCCGAGCATGATCTCGGCGTTCTGCACCGCGGCCCCCGAGGCCCCCTTCCCGAGATTGTCGAGCCGGGCCACGAGCAGGGCCTGGTTGTCCCGACCGTAGACTCTCACCTCCATGATGTCGGTCCCGTTCAGGCCCTCGGGCTCGACCCGGTCGTCGGGCGTCGCGCCCACGACACGAACCTGGCCGGAGGCGCCGTAATGCGCGCGCAGCGTCGCCTCGATGTCGCCGGGCCGCGGCCGTCCGGGAAGGTGATCGAGATGCAGCGGGATCGAGACCAGCATGCCTTGCCGGAACCGGCCGATGGACGGGATGAAGATGGGCCGCGCCGATAGCAGACCGTAGGCCTGCACCTCGGGGATGTGCTTGTGCGCGAAGCCCAATCCGTACAGCTCGAAGGACGGACCGCTGCCCCCCTCGAAATCCTCGATCATGGCGCGGCCGCCGCCGCTGTAGCCCGAGACGGCGTTGATCGCGATCGGATGATCGGGCGGGAGCAGACCCGCGTCGACGAGCGGGCGCAGGAGCGCGAGGGCGCCGGTCGGGTAGCACCCGGGGTTCGCGACGTGCGAGGCGGACGCGATCGCGTCCCGCTGACCCGGCGCGAGCTCCGCGAAGCCATAGGTCCAGCCGGGCGCGACCCGGTGCGCGGTCGAGGCATCCAGCACGCGCGGGGCCGCGGACCCGAGCTCGGCCGCGAGCGCGACCGCCTCTCGGGCCGCCGCATCGGGCAGGCACAGGATCACGAGGTCGACCTCGGCCATCACGGCCCGGCGGGCCGCCGGGTCCTTCCGAAGGTCGGGCGCGACGCTGTGGAGCGCGATGTCCGGGCGGCCGGCAAGGCGCTCGCGGATCCCGAGCCCGGTCGTGCCCGCCTCGCCGTCGATGAAGATCCTGGCGGGGCGCGTCCTGCCCGGAAGGCCCCCGGCCGGACGGGTCTCGGCCGAGCCCACGATCGTGCTGCTCATGATGTCGGTCTCTCTCGCGTTTGAGAGCGGCGTTCGCCCGCCGCGGGCCGAAACGAAAAAGCCGCGCTGTGACGCGCGGCTTCGGACGGGTGCCGTGCAGCGGCTCGGTCCGGTCAGCCCGCGCGGACGCGGTCTCGTCGCCATCGTCGGAGTGAGGGCGCGCTGGGCATCGCGGCGATATGTAGGGGAGCGACCCCCGTGTCAATCACGGCTGCCGGGCGCAAGACGCCGGAACGAGACGGGCCGCGTGCTGTTCCTCCAGCTCATCGAGAGGGGAGACCGGCCATGTCAGCCGTTGCCGAGAAGACCGATCCCAAGCTCTGGGAGAGCGTGAAGGATTCCGTGATCGCCGGAGACAAGGGTGGCGAGCCCGGCCAATGGTCGGCCCGGAAGGCGCAGCTCGCCACCCAGGCCTACAAGCACCAGGGCGGCGGCTACGAAGGCAAGAAGGCGGCCGACAATCACCTGCAGCAGTGGACGAAGGAGGATTGGGGCACGAAGTCGGGTCACGAGAGCGGCGAGACGGGCGAGCGGTATCTGCCGAAGGCGGCGCGCGAACACCTCACCGACGAGGAGTACCGGCGCACCACCGCGAAGAAGCGCGCCGACACCCGCGAGGGCCGGCAATTCTCCTCTCAGCCCGCGGACATCGCCGAGAAGACGGCGGCCGACCGCGAGACCGGCCACGCCTCGCGTCGGCGCAGGACGGGTGCGACGAAGACGGAGCTGATGCGGAAAGCGCAGGCTAGGAATGTCCCGGGCCGCTCGACGATGAGCAAGGCAGAGCTCGAGACAGCCCTCGCGTAGGCGCGTCTCTCGGCAAGCCGAACGAGAAAGGGCGACCCGAAGGCCGCCCTTTCCACACCAGCGCTCAGCGCTTGGAGAACTGGAACGACCGACGGGCTTTCTTACGGCCGTACTTCTTGCGCTCGACGACGCGCGAGTCGCGGGTGAGGAACCCGCCGCGCTTCAGGTCGGGCCGCAGGTCGGGCTCGAAATGCGTCAGGGCCCGGGCGAGCCCGTGCCGGACGTCGCCGGCCTGGCCGGACAGCCCGCCGCCTGCGACCGTCACGATCACGTCGTACTGGCCCATCCGGTTCGCGGTCTGCAGCGGCTGCTGGATGATCATCCGCAGGACCGGACGCGCGAAGTAAGTCGCGACGGGACGCTGGTTCACGACGATCTCGCCGGAGCCCGGCTTGATCCAGACGCGCGCGACGGCGTCCTTGCGCTTGCCGGTCGCGTAGGCGCGGCCTTGGGCGTCCGTCTTCTTCGTGTACTGCGGCGCGTCGACGGTCTCGGGAGACCGAACCGTCTGGCCGAGGTCGGACAGGGATTGCAGGACGGCCATGATCAGTTGCTCACGTTCTTGCGGTTGAGGGCGCCGACATCCAGCGCGACCGGAGTCTGGGCGACATGCGGGTGCTCGGCGCCCTTGTAGACCCGGAGATTTCCCAGGATCTTCCGGAACAGCGGGCCGCGCGGCAGCATGCGCTCGACCGCCTTCTCGACGATCCGCTCGGGGAACTTGCCGGCCATGATCGACTTCGCCGACCTCGCCTTGATGCCGCCGATATAGCCGGTGTGGTGGTAGTAGATCTTCTGCTCGAGCTTGCGGCCCGTGAACTTCACCTTTTCGGCGTTGATGACGACGACGTTGTCGCCGCAATCGACGTGCGGGGTGTAGGTCGGCTTATGCTTCCCGCGAAGCCGCAGCGCCACGATCGAGGCGAGGCGGCCCACGACGAGCCCCTCCGCGTCGATCACGATCCACTTCTTGTCGACGTCGGCCGGTTTCAGAGAGAAGGTCTTCATCACGCCGCTCATCCCGTGGCTTTCGGGCCACCTGTTCGAAAACGATGCGCCGCCGCGTCTGCGACGCGACGACCTCGGACGGTGCAATAGGGGCGTTCCGGAATACCGTCAAGCGTGCTCTGGCCGGGACGCGCGGCCAAAAACAAAGAGAACTGAGGCGCTTCCATCACGCGGTATCATAATACCGCCTGTGATAGGCCTCCGCGGCGGCGATGCGCGGGGCCTGTCTTCCGACCGCTTTCGCGACGGCTCGGCACGGCGCTGCTCCGGCGTGTCGATCAGGAACAGGCCGCCGAGCGACCAGAACGCGTGGCCGTCGAGGTTCTGCTCGGGCTCCTGGTCGAGCACGATGACGCGCTTGCCCGCATCCGTCAGCTCGGTCGCGGCCACGAGCTCCGAGAGGCCGGCACCGACGACGATCGCGTCCGCCTCGCTCGCCGCCCTGGCAGCCCTCCCTCCCCTATCCGCCTCTCATTCGTCCCGCTCCGGCACTCGCGGCGGGATCGAATAGGTGCCCGTGACGTGGCAGACGATGTCGTCCTGACCGTCGCTGAACAGCATCGCCTCGCCCATCGCGAGCCGCTTCCCGAGCTTCAGGAGGCGACACTCGGCCACGAGATCGCGCGGGGCGGGCTTGCGGAGGAAGTTGAAGCCGAGGTTCGTCGTGACCGCGAGCCCGACCGGCCCGATGCTGCCGAGCAGCGCCGCGTAGAAGGCGATGTCGGCGAAGCCCATCATCGCCGGGCCGGACACGGTGCCGCCGGGCCGGAGATGCCGGTCCCCGATCGTCATCCGCATCCGGGCCGAGAGCGGGCCGACCGCCTCGACATGGTAGACCGGGCCGTCGAGGTAGATCTGGGGAAACTCGAGGCGCAGGAAGGCATCGATCTCCTCGCGCGTCATCACCGGACCTGCGCTCACGTATCGTCTCCCACCTGCCCGGCGCTTGCACCACGTCCTCCGGCCCACGACAATATCGGCACCGCAGCCTCCGGACCCCGTTCATGACCGTTCACGCGACCTTCGACGTCCCGCCCCTCCTTCGCGACGACGACGGCCCGGTCGCGACGCTGACGCTGAACCGACCCGCCGCCCGGAACGTGCTGTCGGATGCGCTGATCGCGGCGTTGACGGCGGAGCTCGACCGCGTCGCGGCCGACCCGATGGTGCGGGCCGTCGTGCTCGCTGCCGAGGGTCCGGTCTTCTCCGCCGGCCACGACCTGAAGGAGATGACCGCCCATCGGGCCGACCCCGACCGCGGCCGGGCCTACTACACCGACATCCTCGGCCGCTGCTCGGCGCTGATGCAGAGGATCGTGCGGCTGCCGCAGCCGGTGATCGCGGCCGTGGAAGGAACCGCGACGGCGGCCGGATGCCAGCTCGTCGCGAGCAGCGATCTCGCGGTCGCGGGGGCGGATGCGCGGTTTTGCACCCCGGGCGTCCATATCGGTCTGTTCTGCTCCACCCCGTTGGTGGCGCTGTCCCGCAACCTCGCCCCGAAGCACGCGATGGAGATGGCGCTGCTGGGCGAGATGGTGCCGGCGTCCGACGCCGCCCGCATGGGGCTCGTGAACCGGGTCGTCCCGGCGGGCGGAGCGCTGGCCGAGGCGCGCCGGCTCGCCGAGACGATCGCATCGAAGTCGCCGCTGACGGTCAGGGTCGGCAAGGAGGCGTTCTACCGGCAGGCGGAGACGGGCCTCGCCGAGGCCTATGCGCTCGCGTCCTCCGTCATGGTCGAGAACATGCTGGCCCGCGACGCGGAGGAAGGCATCGGGGCCTTCGTCGGGAAGCGCGAGCCGGTCTGGACCGGAGCGTGAGCGACCAGGGCACCGCGTCCGACCCGCATGGCAGCTACCTCGACGGCACGATCCGGGGCATCCTGAAATCCGTCCGAACGATCGCGATCGTGGGTGCCACGAACAACCCGGCGCGCCCGAGCTACATCGTCACGAAGTACATGATCGACCGCGGCTTCGACGTGATCCCGGTCAATCCGCGGCTCGCCGGCCACGACGTTCTCGGCGCGAGGGCGGTCGCCCGGCTCGCGAACGTCGATCGCCCGATCGACATGGTCGAGATCTTCCGGAACAGCCTCGACGCAGGGCCCGTCACGGACGAGGCCCTGCTGCTCGATCCGCTGCCGAAGGTGATCTGGATGCAGCTCTCCGTCCGCAACGACGCGGCCGCCG
>CAXTKM010000070.1:0-15953 GCA_964244795.1 uncultured Enterovirga sp. | reverse complement strand
GCCGTGGCCGAGCTCCTCGCGGCCGACCTCAGGACCGACCCGCGCGTGGTCGAGGCCGCCGTCGCCGGCCCGGGGTTCCTCAACCTCAGGCTCGCACCCTCGGTCCACCACGACGTCGTCCGGGCGGCGCTGGTCGACCCCGACGGCTTCGGCCGCAGCGGGCTCGGGGCCGGACGGCCGGTCAACGTCGAGTTCGTGTCCGTGAACCCGACCGGACCCATGCATGTCGGGCACGGCCGCAACGCGGCCTTCGGCGACGCGCTCGCGAACCTCCTCGCCTTCGCGGGGTTCGCGGTCACGCGCGAGTACTACGTCAACGACGCCGGCGCCCAGGTGGACGTGCTGGCCCGTTCGGCCTTCGTCCGCTACCGCGAGGCGCTCGGCGACGAGGTCGGTCCGATCGGGGAGGGGCTCTATCCGGGCGACTACCTGAAGCCGGTCGGGACCTCGCTCGCGGCCGAGCACGGCCGGGCCCTGGTCGACGCGCCGGAAGCCGTCTGGCTGCCGATCGTCCGCGCGCACGCGATCGACGCCATGATGGACCTCATCCGGACCGACCTCGCCGCGGTGGGGGTGCGGTACGACGTCTTCTTCTCCGAACGGTCGCTCACGACGGGAGGCGAAGACCGGATCGCGGCCGCCTTGGCGGACCTGCGCGTCCGCGACCTCGTCTACGAGGGTCGCCTCGCGCCGCCCAAGGGCCAGGTCGACCAGGACTGGGAGGACCGCGAGCAGACGCTGTTCCGATCGACCGCGTTCGGCGACGACGTCGATCGTCCGCTGCTGAAGTCGAACGGGTCCTACACCTATTTCGCCGCCGACATCGCCTACCACCGCTCGAAGTTCGAGCGCGGCTTCCTGGACATGATCGACGTCTGGGGCGCCGATCACGGCGGCTACGTCAAGCGGATGGCGGCCGCCGTGAACGCCGTCAGTTCCGGCAAGGCCACGATCGACGTGAAGCTGATCCAGCTCGTCCGTCTCCTGCGCGAGGGGCAGCCGGTCAAGATGTCGAAGCGGTCGGGCGATTTCGTCACGCTGCGCGAGGTCGTGGACGAGGTCGGGGCCGGTCCGGTCCGGTTCATGATGCTCTATCGAAAGAACGACGCGCCGCTCGATTTCGATCTCGCGAAGGTCGTGGAGCAGTCGAAGGACAACCCGGTCTTCTACGTCCAATACGCGCATGCCCGCTGCGCCTCCGTGTTCCGACAGGCCGGAGAGGCGTTCGGCCGCGTACCGGACCGGACGGAGCTCGCGGCCGCCGATCTGGCGCTGCTGACGGACGAGTCGGAGCTGGAGCTCGGCCGTCGGATCGGCCAGTTCCCGAGGGTGGTGGACGCGGCGGCGCTCGCCCACGAGCCTCATCGGATCGCCTTCTACCTCTACGATCTGGCGGGACTCTTTCACGCACTTTGGAATAAGGGCAAAGACTTGCCGCAATTACGGTTTGTTAAGCAAGGCGATGAAGAGTCGACGATCGCGAGGCTCGCGCTAGTCGGTGCGCTGAAAGGCGTGCTGGCGACCGGGCTCGGGATCTTGGGAGTGGGTGCTCCGGACGAGATGCGCTGAGACGCGTATCCGTCGGGACGGGTTGCCCCTGAAGGGGCGGCTGCCCACGTGATGGTTTCGGAACCCGTTCGGTTCGAGGCCGGATCGGAGTGAGTGCGCCATGAGTGAAGCCAGGAACCAGCGCTTCGAGATCGACATCGACGAGATCGAGCGTCAGCTCCGACGCTCGTCCGAGGCGCCGGCCGCGCCGAGGCCCACTGGCGCGAAGCCGGACCCTTTGGCCGAGCTCGCCCGCATCGTCGGGCAGAACGACCCTTTCCAGGGAGTGCTGGGCCGTGGGCGTGACGCAAGGGAGCCATCCGACCCGTTCTCTCCGCCTCGGTCCGTGCCCCAGGCCGCGAACGATCCGGTCTACGACGCACATGACCCGTCCGCGCTGCACGGCTCCGCGCGACGGCCCGAGCCGCAGAACCAGGATGAGCTGTTCGACCCGGTGTCGGACGCCTACGGCTCGGCCGACGAGGCTCTCGACGAGAACGATCTCCATCCGCTGAAGCCGCGCCGTTCCCGCAGGCGGCTCGCCGCGGTGACGGCGGCCCTGCTTGTCGGCGCGGGCGCGGTCGCGGGCGGGCTCTATTGGCGCCAATCGGGCAGCGGCTTCGGGGTCGCCTCGACCCCGCCCGTGATCACCGCGGACCGGACGCCTCTCAAGGTCGCGCCCGAGAACCCGGGCGGTCTCGACGTCCCGAATCAGAACCGTCAGATCTACGACCGCGGCGTCCCCGACGGCCAGAGTCGGGTGGTCGACGGGCGCGAGCAGCCGATCGACGTGCGCGAGGCGGCCCGGACGCTTCCGGCCCCCGGCTCCGCTCCGACCGTCTCCGCCCGCACGCCCGTTCCGTCGACGGATCCCGTGTCCGGCCCGGTCCCGGCTCCGGCCGACGCCTCGCCCGCGCCCCGGAGCAACGCCGTCGCGAACGCGCTGGGCGAGCCCCGCCGCGTCCGGACCTCCGCCGTTCGACCCGACGGCTCGGTCTACACGCCGACCTCGACCGCGAGCCTCGCCGAGCTGCCCCAAAGCCTCCTTCCCGGCACGTCCTTCCCGCCGCCGGTCCCGGTCTCCACCGTTCCCGTTTCGAATCGTCAGGGTTCCGGGCCGGCGCCTGTTCCCGCCTCGACGGCGCCGGTCGCGGAATCCGCGCCGACCGGCCCGACCGTGAGGGTGCTGCCGCCAGCCAGGCCTCGGCTCGAGGCGAGGTCCGGCGCGACGGAGCCGTCGATCCGGACGGCTTCGATCCCGTCGCCGGCCGCGCCGAAGCCCGCGGCCGAGAAGCCGACCGCCACCGCTCCGGCGCGCGCGAACTTCACGGTCCAGGTCGCGGTCCGGCCGACCGAGGAGGAGGCTCGGCAGGCCTACGCGACGCTGCAGGACAAGTATGGCTCCGATCTCGACGGCCGCGGCGCGAAGGTCACGCAGGCTGAGGTCAACGGCAAGACGGTCCACCGCGTCCGGGTCGGCCCGATGACGAAGGACGACGCGAACGCACTCTGCTCCCGCCTGAAGACGTCGGGCGGCTCCTGCTTCGTCGCCGGCAACTGAGCGGGCCATGCGGGCCTTCGTGGCCGGGTGTTCCGGCCTCGCGCTGAGCGAAGACGAGCGCGCGTTCTTCCGGGACGCCGACCCGTTCGGCTTCATCCTGTTCCGGCGGAACGTCGCGTCGCCCGATCAGGTTCGGGCGCTCACCGCGGCCTTGCGCGAGGCGGTCGGCCGCGATGATGCTCCGATCCTGATCGATCAGGAGGGTGGACGGGTGCAGCGGCTCGGTCCGCCGCATTGGCCGCGCTATCCGGCCGGGCGTGCGTACGGGCGCATCGCGAGCGACGTCGCAGAGGACGGTCCTGCCGCGGCCAGGATCGGGGCGCGCCTGATGGCGCATGACCTGCGCGTGCTCGGGATCACTGTGGATTGCCTTCCCGTGCTCGACGTCCCGTTGCCGAGCGCACACGACGTGATCGGCGACCGCGCCTATGCCGACGACCCGGAGACGGTCGCGGCCCTCGGCGGTGCCGCGGCCGAGGGCCTGCTGGCCGGTGGGGTGCTGCCGGTCATGAAGCATATCCCGGGTCACGGCCGAGCCTCGGCCGACAGCCACCTCGCATTGCCGCGGGTCGACGCGCCATTGGAGGCGCTGCGGGCGCGCGACTTCCTGCCCTTCCGGACCCTCGCGCATCTGCCGGCCGCCATGACGGCGCATGTGGTATTCGAGGCGATCGACCCCGAGCGGCCGGCCACGACCTCGCCGCGGGTGGTGGCCGAGATCGTCCGCGGCGAGATCGGCTTCGATGGGCTCCTCTTCACCGACGACATGTCGATGAAGGCGCTGTCGGGTCCGTTCCGGTCCCGTACGGAGGCGGCGCTGGGCGCCGGGTGCGATGTCGCCCTTCATTGCAACGGCGATCTCGCCGAGATGAGAGCCGTGGCCGAAGGCGCGTCGGCGCTGGCCGGGGTGTCGCTTCGCCGGGCCGAGGCGGCCCTCGCATGCATCCGGATCGCGCCCGACGCGTCGTTCGATCCTGTGGATGCACGGCTCGCCTTCGAGACGGCGCTCGCCTCGGCGGCGTAAGGATAAGCCTCGTCAGGAGACCGGATCGCGGCCCGAGGCCATGGTGCAAGACACAGCCTTCGAGGCGGACCCCGACGACCGGCGTCCGGGCGACCCGCTTCTCGTGGTCGATGTCGCCGGTTTCGAGGGCCCGCTCGACCTTCTCCTCGACCTTGCCCGACGCCAGAAGGTCGACCTGCACGAGATCTCGGTCCTGGCGCTCGCCGAGCAGTACCTCGCCTTCATCGAGACCGCCCGGACGATGCGTCTCGAGCTTGCGGCCGACTACCTGGTGATGGCGGCATGGCTCGCCTACCTGAAGTCGCGCCTGCTCCTGCCCGAGCCGCCGCGACCCGAGGGTCCCGGCGCGTGCGATCTCGCGACGGCGCTGGCCTTCCGGCTCCGGCGGCTCGAAGCCGTCCGGACGGCGGCGGGACGCCTCGCCGACCGGCCGCAGCTCGGCCGGGAGATGTTCGCCCGTGGCGCGCCCGAGCCGCCGGTCGACACCCTGGCCGACGCCTCTCGGCCCCGTTTCGAGAGTTCGCTCTACGAACTTCTCGCGGCCTATGCTGCCCAGCGTGAGCGCGGGATCGCCGTGCGGGTGACGGTCGCCCGCCGGCAGGTCTGGTCGCTGGCCGACGCCCGCGACGCCCTGGAGCGCCTCGCCGGCCAGTCCGTGGGGTGGATCGTGCTCGAGAGCTGGCTCCTGCGCTTCTGGCCGGACCCGGCGTTCCGGAAGACGATGCTGGCCTCGGCCCTCGCGGCCGCGCTCGAGATGGTGCGCGAAGGGCAGGTGAGCCTCCGCCAGGACGAGCCGTTCTCGCCGCTGCTCCTGCGACGCCCGGAGCCGCATCTCCGGGTCGTCACGTCGTGAGCGGGTCCGCCATGGCCCGGCTGGACGCCTTGGCCCGCTCTTTCTCGGATCCGGCTCCGGAGCCACGCCCGAACGCCGCGGTCAGGATCGCGGAGGCGCTGCTCTTCGCCGCGGCCGAGCCCATGACGGCGCCTCACCTCGCCGCACGCCTCCCGGCCGGCACCGACGTCGAGGCCGTGATCGCGGAGATCGCTGCGACCTATGCGGAACGCGGCGTGAACCTCGTCCGGGTCGCGGGCGGCTGGGCGTTCCGGACGGCGGGCGACCTCGCCTACGTCCTCGCCGGCGATGGGTCACCGCCGCAGAAGCTCTCTCGCGCGGCGCTCGAGGTGCTGGCCATCATCGCGTACCATCAGCCGACGACACGGGCGGAGATCGAGGAGGTGCGCGGCGTCTCGACCTCCCGGGGTACGCTCGACATCCTGATCGAGACCGGCTGGGTCCGGTTGCGCGGCCGCCGGCGCGCGCCGGGCCGCCCCGTCACGTACGGGACGACCCCGGCCTTCCTGGCGCAGTTCGGGCTCGACGCGATCGGAGACCTGCCCGGCCTGCAAGAGCTGAAGGGCTTGGGCTTCCTGGACGGCCGGATCCCGCCCGACCTCGCGATGCCGGCGCCCTCCGACGCCCCCGACCTCGGGCCGGACGAGGACCCGCTGGAGCCGGACCTCCTGTCGATCACGCCCTTCGACCTCGCCGAGGAGTGACCCCCGTCACAGCCTCATCCACGCGCTCAGGCCGACATAGGGCGCGCCGGTCCGGTGCGCGTCGTCGGTCATCCAGCCGGCCGAAAGCCGCATCGTGACGATGCCGATCCCGAACCCGGTCACATGTACGCCCCAGCGCTTCTCCGTGTAGGTCGGCGTCGTGTAGACCGTCACCTCTGGACCCAGGAACGTGCCCGGCGCGACCTGGATGCCGGTCGAGCCGCGCGCCCAAACGCTCGTATGCGTCGTGCCCGCCACGACTGTCCCGGTCACGAGTAGCTCCGGAATCGGGTGAGCCCAAAGCTCGATCTGGGCGCGGGCGCCGAACCGCGGCTGCGAGACGCGGCGCAGGCGTCCGTCATAGGCGAGCTGCTCCTGGGCGACCTCGGGTCCGACGAACCCGGACAGGAACACGGGCCCGAGAGACGTCTGGTAGCCGGCCAGCACGGCTCCCTCGTGCTTCAGCCGATCGACCGCGACGCTCCCTCCTTCGCCGCGGATCCGCTCCCGGGTGAGCCCGAAGCCGCTCGATTCCATGACGACGAACCCCGGCCGGTCGAGAGGCCCCGTCACCGTCTGCTTCGCGCCACCGCTGACGAAGACCGAGCGCCCGGCATCCAGGCTCCCGAAGATCACCGTGTGCTGATCCTCGGGCCGGACGAACAGCTCCTCGTCCCGCGGAGCGGCCGCGCTGCATCCGGCCCACAACACGACGAGGCCCCCGAGAAGGGGGCCTGGAAGGGATGGGATCCGACGCCGACGCAGCACGATACAGGTCCGGTGGGGACGCAACGGCAGACTACAGGTTTCTTCGCCCGGTGCGAGACCGGACGGCGTGAAAACGGCACGGGCCTTGCTGCTCGTTTTGCGTTGGTTCGAAAACGTTAACCGGTTTGGCGTGACACTCTCGATGTCGTCGAGAGGTCGAGAGGATCAGAGTTCAGACGCGGCGGCACGAGGAGGTACGATGGTCTCCCAAGATTTCGTCCGACAGATCCAAGGCTACGGTTTGGCAACCGCCACCATCCTGTATGGCTATCCCGACCACCCTAAGCTTCTGCAGAGCTTCGTCTGGCAGAACTACGATCTCGCACCGCGCTTCCCCGAACTGCGGCGATTCCTCGATTTCTGGCACCGCGAGCTCGAAGGGCCGCTCCACTCCGTGTCCGTGGCGCACAGCGTCCTGATCAAGCCGGCCGAGTTCCGGGCCGTGAACGGCGTCATGACGCTGCACTGACCGCTCCGGCGACCCTCCGGCCCGCGACTTGCCCCGCGACTTGGCCCGCGACTTGGCCGGGCGGGCGAGCTGGGATAGACACCGCCGACATTGGCTCGGCGGTTCCACCGGTTGTTTCCTGAAGCGCGCATCTCGGCGGTCCTGCAGTCTCTTGCCGGGAACGCGGGTCATCGGCTGACCGTCGCGGACATCGTGGCGGTGCTGCGTGACCGTGCCTTCGCGATCCTCGTGGTCCTCCTCGGGCTGCCGAACTGCCTGCCCATGCCGCCGCCGATCCCGCTCGTCTGCGGGCTCCTGCTGGCCCTCGTGGCGGCCCAGATCGCCGCCGGGCTCGGCGCGCCCTGGCTGCCGCGCGCGCTCTTGAGCCGCTCCATCCCGCAGGATGCCGTGAACCGGGCCGTGCTTCGCGCGCTTCCGGTGATGCAGAGGCTGGAGCGGTGGTCACGGCCCCGCTTCACGTTTCTCGAGACTCCCCTGGCGTTCCGGCTGATCGGCTTCCTCCTGCTCGCTCTCGCGCTCGGGATGGTGGTCGCCGCGCCGATCATCGGCCAGATCCCGCTCGGGCTCGCGGTTTGCCTCGTCGGTCTCGGGCTGGTCGAGCGGGACGGCGTCCTGGTGCTCGTCGGGATCGTGATCGGAGCGTTCGGCCTCGCGGTCAACTTCGGCTTCGCCTATGCGGTCTTCTCGCTCGTCGAGAGGCTGATCTGGGGCATGCAGGCAACCTTACCGATCCTTCATCCCGGCGTGATGGCTGCGTAATCCAGGCTCGTACATCATCGCGTCGCTCGATCGGGGCCGCCAGCCGGCGACTTCCGCGGGACGAGACGCGGGCTGCAACGCCGCCCCCGCCAGCTCAGCGTTTCGTGACGGCAGGCCGGGTCTGCGATCCGGCCTGCCGTTCGTCGTCGAGGCCAGCTAAGCTGTCACCATGCGGATCCTGGTCATCGAAGACGATCGCGAGGCGCTGGCCTACCTGGCCAAGGCGTTCCGGGAGTCGGGACACACCGCGGACGGCGCGCCCGACGGCCTCGACGGCTACGCGCTCGCCCGGGACGGCGCCTACGACGTGCTCGTGGTCGACCGCATGCTCCCGAAGCTCGACGGGCTGTCCTTGATCCGCTCCCTCCGCGAGCAGAAGGTCGAGACCCCGGCCCTGATCCTGTCCGCGCTGGCCCAGGTCGACGACCGCGTGAAGGGCCTTCGGGCCGGCGGAGACGACTACCTGCCGAAGCCCTACGCCTTCTCCGAGCTTCTCGCCCGCGTCGAGGTGCTGGCCCGGCGGGGCTCGAGGGCCTCGGGCGGACAGCCGACGAGCTACCGGGTCGGCGATCTCGAGCTCGACCGGCTGTCGCACCGGGTCTCCCGCGCCGGGCTGGATATCCCGCTTCAGCCGCGCGAGTTTCGCCTCCTGGAATACCTCGTCCGTCACGCCGGCCAGGTCGTGACCCGCACGATGCTGCTCGAGAACGTCTGGGACTACCATTTCGACCCGCAGACGAACGTGATCGACGTGCACGTCTCGCGGCTGCGGGCCAAGATCGACAAAGGCTTCGAGCGCCCGCTCATCCACACGGTGCGGGGCGCGGGGTACATGGTCCGTGACGGCGCGCGGTAGCCTCCTCCCGAAGCTGTTCCGGACGACGGCCTTCCGGCTGTCCCTCGTCTACCTCGCGGTCTTCGCGGTCTCGGTGTTCCTGATCCTCGGCTACGTGGCCTGGAACACGACCCGCATCTTCAACGACCAGATCGTCGACACGATCGAGGCTGAGATCACCGGGCTCGCGGAGCAGTACAGGCTGGCCGGCATCCGGCGGCTCGTCGCGATCGTCGACCGGCGCAGCCGGCAGCCGGGCGCCTCGCTCTACCTCGTCACGACATTCCAGGGCGAGCGGATCGCCGGCAACGTCGGCTCGCTCCCGCCGGGCACGCTGGACACGGCCGGCCAGAGCGAGGTCGCGTACGCCCGCACCGAGGACGAGGTGCGCGACCATACCGCGATCGTTCGGGTCTACCTGCTGCCCAGCGGCTTCAGGCTCCTGGTCGGGCGCGACGTCGAGGACCGGCAGCGGATCCGGGACATCATGGGCCGTGCCCTCGGCGTCTCGCTGCTGCTGGTCGGCGTCCTCGGCTGCCTCGGGGGCTGGTTCGTGACCCGGCGCGTGCTGCGCCGGATCGACGGCATGACGGGCACGACCGCGACCATCATGTCCGGCAACCTCGACGGCCGGCTGAAGGTCGCGGGGACCGGCGACGAGCTCGACCGCCTGGCCCTGAACCTCAACGCCATGCTGGACCGCATCGGCGAGCTGATGGGCGGCCTCGCCGAGGTGTCGAACAACATCGCCCACGACCTGAAGACGCCGCTGACCCGACTCCGGAACCGGGCGGACGAGGCCCTGCGGGGAGCCCGGGAGCCGGAAGCCCTGCGCGAGGCGCTCGAGCAGGTCATCGAGGAGAGCGACAACCTGATCCGCATCTTCAACGCGCTCCTCATGATCGCCCGCATGGAGGCCGGTCACGGCGGCGACGCGATGGCGGATTTCGACGCGGCCGAGGTCACCGAAGGGCTGGCCGAGCTCTACGAGCCGGCGGCCGAGGAGGCCGGGCTGTCGATCAGGCTCGCGGTCGCGCAAGGCCTGCCGGTCCACGGCAGCCGGGAGCTCGTCGGGCAGGCCGTCGCGAACCTGATCGACAACGCCATCAAGTACGGGGCGCAGGAGTGCGGATCGGGCGGGCCGGTCGAGGTCACGGCCGAGCGCGACGATGCGACGGTCAGGATCACGGTCGCGGATCGCGGCCCCGGCATCCCGCACGAGGACCGGGAGCGCGTGCTCGGCCGCTTCGTGCGGCTGGAGGCCGCCCGCAGCCGGCCCGGCTTCGGCCTCGGCCTCAGCCTCGCGGCCGCCGTCGCGCGCCTGCATGGCGGCGCCCTGACGCTGAACGATCACCGTCCCGGCCTCGAGGCGGTGCTCTCGTTGCCCGTCCGACCGCCTGTCCCGGCATGACCGCCGATGCCGTCCGGGCTCCGCTGGCGGAGAGGGTCGGGTGGGCGGGGGTGCGCGGCCGGGCCGCCTTCCCGGGCCTGCTGGACGCGATCCGACAGGGGTCGCCGTTCCTCCGCGGGCTCGTCGAGGCCGATCCGGAGCGCCTGGAGCGGTTCGCGTCGCAGTCTCCGGAGGCGGCGCTCGCGGCCCTCGTCGCGGACCAGCGCGCGCTGGGAGCGCGGTCCGCGAGCGGCGAGCTTACCCGTGAGGCGCTGGTCCGCGGGCTGCGCCGGAACCGGGCCTCGCACGCGCTCTTGGTTGCGCTCACGGACCTCGGCGGGGTCTGGTCGGTCGAGGAGGTGACGGCGGCGCTGACCGCCTTCGCCGATGCGTCCGTGGAGAGCGCCGTCGCGGCCGCGCTCGGGGACGCGATCGTGGCCGGCAAGCTCGACGGCGCCGCGATCGGGCCCGAGGGGCGGGGTTGCGGCCTCGTCGTCCTCGCGCTCGGGAAGCACGGCGCGGGCGAGCTGAACTATTCGAGCGACATCGACCTCGTGGTCTTCTTCGACCCGTCGGCCCCGGCGCTTCCCGACGGCGCCGAGCCGGGGCGGCTCTACAACCGCGCGGCCCAGACCGTCGTGAAGCTCCTGTCCGAGCGCACGCCGGACGGCTACGTGCACCGCGTCGACTACCGGCTGAGACCCGATCCGGGCTCGACGCATGCCGCCGTGTCGCTGCCCGGCGCCTACGGCTATTACGAGACGCTCGGGCAGAACTGGGAGCGCGCCGCGATGATCAAGGCGCGCCCCGTCGCGGGCGATCTCGCCCAGGGGGCGGCGTTCCTGGCCGACCTCGCGCCGTTCATCTGGCGCAAGTATTTCGATTTCGCGTCGATCGCGGACATCCACGCGATGAAGCGGCAGATCCACGCCGTCCGGGGCCATGGCGAGATCGCGGTCGCGGGCCACGACATCAAGCTCGGCCGCGGCGGCATCCGGGAGATCGAGTTCTTCGTCCAGACGCAGCAGCTCGTCTTCGGGGGGCGGCGGCCGGCGCTCCGCGGGCGCAGGACCCTCGACATGCTGGCGGAGCTGCAGCGGGAGGGCTGGATCGGGGTCTCGGCCCGGGACGAGCTCTCGAAGGCGTATCGTTTCCTGCGGCGGATCGAGCACCGCCTCCAGATGGTCGCGGACGAGCAGACGCAACGCCTCCCTGCCGGTGCGGCGGAGCTCGAAGCGTTCGCGCGATTCGCCGGCTACCCCGACCTCGCGGCCTTCGCGGACGCGATGACCGCGCAGGCGCGGCGGGTGCAGCACCATTACGGACTCCTCTTCGAGGACGCCCCGGAGCTCGCCTCCGACCTCGGCGACCTTGTCTTCACCGGCGTCAGCGACGACCCGGAGACGCTGGCCACGCTCGCGCGCCTCGGCTTCCGCGACCCCGCCCTCACGGCGGAGACCGTCCGGGGCTGGCATTTCGGCCGCCGGGCCGCGATCACCTCGCCGCGCGCGCGCGAGGTCCTGACCGAGCTCGTCCCGGCGATGTTGAAGGCGCTGGGCGGCACGGGCGATCCGGACGGGGCGCTCGCCCGTCTCGACGCGGCCTTCGGCCGGATGCCGGCCGCGACCGAGCTCCTCGTCATCCTGCGCCAGCACGAGCGGCTCCGGCTGCTCTTCGCCGACCTGCTCGGGACCGCGCCGCGTCTTGCGGACGAAGTCGGGCTCCGGCCGCACCTGCTCGACGCCGTGATCGACCCGACCTTCGCGAGGCCTCTTCGCGAAGAGGGCGCTGCCGAGGAGGAGCTTCGCTCGCTGATCGGCAGCCCGGCCGGCACGGAGGAGTTCCTGGACCGGACCCGCGAGGCGGCGCATCAGCTTCAGTTCGTGACGGGCGCCCGGCTCCTCTCGGGCATCCTGCCGCCCGTCGAGGCCGGCGCGGCCTACGCGGCGATCGCCGGCGCGACGATCCGGGCCTCGCTCGATTGGGTCCTGGCCGTCTTCGCGGCCGAGCACGGGACCGTGCCTCGGGGCGGCTACGCCGTCCTCGGCCTCGGCCGGCTCGGGGCCGGCGACCTCACGGCGACCTCAGACCTCGATCTCGTCATGCTGTACGATTTCGACCCGGCCGATCGCGCGAGCGACGGACCGAGACCGCTCGACGCCACCCTCTATTACACGCGCCTGACCCAGCGCCTGATCGCGGCCCTGACCGCGCCGACCCGCCGCGGCCGCCTCTTCGCGGTCGACATGCGGCTTCGTCCCTCCGGCACGAAGGGCCCGGTCGCGACGCAGTTCACGAGCTTCGTCGGCTACCATGCGGGCGAGGCCGAGACCTGGGAGCAGATGGCGCTGACCAGGGCCCGGGTCCTGGCCGGGGACGACGCGTTCGGGCAGAGGGTCGGCGAGGCGATCGCCGCGGTCCTGCGCGAACCCGCCGCCGTGTTTCGCGACGTCCTGGCGATGCGGGGTCTCGTCGCTCGCGAGAAGGGCGAAGGCGCGCCCTTCGACCTGAAGCTCGCGGCCGGCGGCCTGCTCGATCTCGACTTCCTGGCCCAAGCCCTGGTTCTCGCCCATGCGGCTCGCCATCCCGAGCTCGTCGGCCGGCCGACGCCGGACGTGATCGAACGCGCGGGAATGCTCGGGCTCCTCGCCGAGAGCGACGCGAAGGTGCTCGTCGCGAGCGACCGCGTACTCGACGACCTCCTTCACTGGCAGCGGCTGACGGTCGGGGACGGCCTCGATGTCGCGAGCGGACCTCCGGCGCTTCTTCGACGGCTCGCCGGCCTGATCGGGGCACCCGATCCCGCCGCCCTCGATCGACATCTGGCCGAGATCAGGGCTCCCGTCCGGGCGATCTTCGAGCGCTTGCTCGGGGGCGAGGTGGAGGGCGCTACTCCGCGGCCACGAGGGTGATCCGGGGCGGCCAGTCGCCGGACGCGTCGTTCGCGGCCGGCTGGACGAGCGGGAGGTGGACGAGCGCGATCGTGCCCACGCCCGGCTGCGAGCGCAGCCTCAGGCGCCCGCCATGCATCTCGACGAGCGCGCGCGAGATCGCGAGCCCGAGCCCCGATCCGCCTCGCGCGCGGCAATCCTCGGACTCGAGCTGCTCGAACGGGCGGCCGAGCTTCCGGAGGTGGTTCGTCGGGATGCCGGCGCCGCCGTCCTCGACATAGACGTTCAGGCGTGTGTCGGCCGGCCGGACCTTGATCCGGACGATCCCGCCCACGGGCGAGAAGGTCACGGCGTTGCGGAGCAGCCGGACGAAGACGTCGCGGAGCGCGTCCCGATCGGCCTGGAGCAGCACGGGCTCGACGATGTCGGCTTCGATCGCGACGCGCCGCTCGGCGGCTTCTGCCGCGACGGCTCCGAGCGCGTCTCCGAGCGGCGTCTCGATCAGCATGAGCTCGGGCGCGAGGGTCACCTGCCCCTTTTCGAGCCGGGACATCTGGAGGACGTCGTCGATGACGTCGAGGAGCTGCAGCCCGCTCGCGTGGATGTCGCGCGTGTACTCGGCGTAGCGCCGGCTTCCCAGGGGTCCGAAGATCTCCTGCCGCATCACGTCCGAGAACCCGATGATGGCGTTCAGGGGAGTCCTGAGCTCGTGGCTCATCCGGGCCAGGAACTCCGTCTTCGCGAGGTTCGCTTCCTGGTGCCGCTCCGCGAGATCGGCGAAGCGCTGCGCCTCGGTCTCGGCCGCCCTGACGGACCCCTGGAGGCGCCGCTCGCGGTCGCGGAGCCGGGCTTCCTGCCGCTTCAGGTCGCTCACGTCCGTCCCGATCGACACGACGCCGCCGTCGCGCGTCCGGCGCTCGTTCACGTGAAGCCAACGTCCGTCGGAGAGCTGGGTCTCGAGAGTCCGGTTGCCGGGCTGCTGCGGCCGCGTGGAGGAGAGCTGGGTCTCGACGATCGGGCGCCGGCCCGCCGCCAGGACCGCCGCGGCCGGGGTTCCGGGCGAGGCAAGCTCGGGCGGCACGCCGTGCAGCTTCAGGAACTTCGAGTTGCAGAGGATGAGACGCTCGTCGGCGTCCCAGAGCACGAAGGCCTCCGAGATGGCCTCGACGGCGTCGCGGAGCCGCATGTCGTCGCGCGCCCGCCGTTCGGCGGCGCCACGCTCTTCCGTGACGTCGGACGCGAAGCCGACGAGGTGGCGGTTGCCGTCGACGGGATCGAGGACGGACTCGGCCTTGATCCGGAGCCAGCGCCAATCGCCCGTGCGCGTGCGGGCACGAAGGTCACGCTCGACCTGGCCGGACCCGGTCGGATCCACGGCCCGTCTGAGGCTGTCGAGACCGCCGTCCTCGGGGTGCAGGATGGCCGCGACCTCGCCGGCCGCGAGGTGCTCGCCGCGAGCCTCGTAGCCGAGGATCTCGTAAAGTGAGGTCGACCAGAAGACGCTGTCACGCTCGACGTCCCAGTCCCACACGCCGCATCGGCCCCGGGCGAGCGAGGTGTCGAGCCGCTGGGTCAGCCAGGTGCGGTCGAGCCGCGCGAGCGCCGCGCCCTGGTTGTAGCGCAGGCAGCCGGCCCAGAAGCCGCAGAGGCCCGTTGCAAGGGCGAGCGCAAGGAGCGGCGGCGGCATCCAGGGAAACGCGGGACCGGTCGCGACGATGTCGCGGGGCTGGACGAGGGCGAGATGTCCGAAGCTCAGGCTGCGAACCGATGCCAGCACGGCTTTCCCGTTCGCGAGCCTCGCGGCCATGACGGCGCCGTTCTCGCCCAGCATCTCCGGGTCCTGGACGCCGAAGAGATCGGACAGGGTCCGCGGCATGCGGCCGACGGGATCCGTGCTCCCGACGATGGTGCCGTTGCTGTCCGACAGGTAGGCGGTCCGGCCCCCTGCCAAGGCGAGGGCCGGCAGGCCTCGGGCCAGAGCCGCGACGTGTTCCCGGCCGGGCGGAGCGGTGCCGACGAGAAGCTGCGCCTCGTGCGCCACGAGGCCCGCGACGAGATCGAGACGATCCGCGGCGAGGGCGAGTTCCTGGCGGGCGTCGTTGCGCTCGGATGGGATCAGGACGAACAGGCCGGTCGCGACGAGCGCGAGGAGCCCTGCGAGGATCGGTATGGGACGGGCCGAGAGGCCCATCGTTCGGTGGAGCGTCCGGCCTGACGGGACCGGACGTTCGGCAACAAGCCTTACGCGTGCAGAAACGCCTGCGGCGTCCGCATCCATGCGCGAGCCCCCTCGCAAGATTCAAGATGTCCGCCGAAGATGTGCCGCATCTCGCCGAATCGGTAACAATAGAATCGCCGCTCGCTGATTTGTCTAGCGGTCGGATTCGGGGCTGTGGATATCGCCGATGCCTGTGATTCTTTTGCCGATTCGTGGCGCCTGAGGCTCGGGTCAGGTTGCGGCGAGCGAGCGTCCGACGATGTCCGCGACGTCGGGAGACAGGCCGGGCGTGGCCGCGATCCTGGCGAGGGCGGCCTCGGCATGCCGGCGGCGGCCAGCCTCGATCATGCGCCAGGCCGAGAAGGCGGTCAGGAGACGGGCCGCGACCTGCGGGTTCGCGGCATTCAGGCCGAGCACCGTGTGGGCCAGGAAATCGTACCCCGTGCCGTCCTGACGGTGGAATTGCGTCGGGTTGCCGAGGGCGAAGCTGCCGATCAGCGCGCGCACGCGGTTCGGGTTCGAGAGCGCGAAGGCGGGATGGCCCATCAGCGCCCGGACCCGGTCCAGCGTTCCCGGCTCCGGGATGGTCGCCTGGAGGGCGAACCATTTGTCGAGGACGAGCGGCTCCTCCGCGTAGCGCGCGGCGAAGCTCTCGAACGCCCGCTCGCGCGCCTCGCCCGGCAGGAGCGCGAGCGTGCCCAGCGCCGCGAGCCTGTCCGTCATGTTCCCGGCCTCCGCGAATTGCCGGGACGCCTCATCCTGGCCGCGCTCCGGATCGCTCATGGCGATCAGGTCGAGCGCGACGTTGCGGAGTGCGCGCCGGCCGGCGCTGGCGGCGTCCGGCGCATAGGGGCCGGCTCTCTCGCCCGCGGCCCGGATCGCGAAGAGCCGCGTCGCGAGCGTCCGGCCGATGCCGCGCTTCGCCTCGACCAG
>CAXTKM010000069.1:13370-16418 GCA_964244795.1 uncultured Enterovirga sp. | reverse complement strand
TGGCCTGGCCGCTCGGGCCGTGGGCGTTCGGGGCGACCCTGTTCGGTCTCGCGCTCGCCTGGGCCTACAGCGCCCCTCCCCTGCGCCTCAAGGAGAACGGCTGGTTCGGCAACGCCGCCGTCGGGCTCTGCTACGAGGGCCTGCCCTGGTTCACGGCCGCGGCCGTCATGACGGCGGCCCTCCCGGACGTCCGGGTGCTCGCGATCCTCGGGCTCTACAGCCTCGGAGCGCACGGGATCATGACGCTGAACGACTTCAAGTCGATCGAGGGCGATCGCCGGATGGGAATCCGGTCGCTCCCGGCGATGCTCGGGGTCGCGGGCGCGGCCCGGCTCGCCTGCTGGGTGATGGCCGTCCCGCAGGCGATCGTGGCCGTGCTGCTGTTCGGCTGGGGTCTGCCGTGGCACGGCGCGATCGTGGCGGCTCTTCTCGCCGGACAGGGCGCGCTCATGACCCGCTTCCTGGCCGAGCCGCGCGAGCGTGCGCCCTGGTACAACGCGACCGGCACGATGCTCTTCGTGCTCGGCATGCTGGCCGCGGCTTTCGGGCTCCGCGTCCTGGCGCTCGCGCCAGCATCCTTGGCGACCTTGGCGCTCGCACCATGATCCACGCTCCGCTCGGCTGGCTCGGAATCGCGCGGCTCGGCCTCGTGCAGGCCTCGCTCGGCGCGATCGTGATCATGGCGACCTCGACCCTGAACCGCGTGATGGTGGTCGAGGCCTCGCTGCCAGCGGTCGTGCCGGGCCTCCTGGTCGGGCTCCATTACGCGATCCAGGTCATGCGGCCCCGGCTCGGCTACGGGTCCGACGTCGGCGGCCGCCGCACGCCCTGGATCGTCGGCGGGATGGCCGTGCTCGCGCTCGGCGCGACGGTGGCGGCGGTCGCGACCGCCCTCATGGCGAGCCAGCCCGTCCTCGGCATCGCGATCGCGGTCGTGGGCTTCACGCTGATCGGTCTCGGGGTCGGGGCGGCCGGAACCTCGCTCCTCGTGCTTCTCGCCTCCTGCGTCGACGACAGGAGGCGGCCCGCCGCCGCGACGATCGTCTGGATCATGATGATCGCGGGGTTCGTGGTGACGGCCGGAACGGCCGGGCATTTCCTCGATCCCTATTCGCCGCTCCGGCTGGTCGAGGTCACGGGCGGGGTCGCGGCGATCGCGTTCGGGATCGCGTCTCTCGCCGTCTGGGGCATCGAGCGCGCGTCCGCGCGGCCTCGCCCGGCCGCCGCGTCGTCCGAGCCGGCCGTGCCCTTCCGGGAGGCCTTGCGGGAGGTCTGGGGCGAGCCCCAGGCACGCCACTTCGCGATCTTCGTGTTCGTGTCGATGCTGGCCTACAGCGCCCAGGACCTCATCCTCGAGCCCTTCGCGGGCGCCGTCTTCGCGATGACGCCGGGCGCGACGACCAAGCTGTCCGGCATCCAGAACGCCGGCCTTCTCCTCGGCATGGTCGCGGTCGCGGTCTTCGGCACGGTCTTCTCCGGCCGGGCGCTCGGCTCCATGCGGAACTGGACGCTTTGGGGCTGCGTCGCGTCCGCGGTCGGGACCGTGGCGCTCGCGGCCGGCGCCCTCGCCGGCCCGGGCTGGCCGATCGTCGCGACGGTGTTCGCGACCGGGACCGCGAACGGGGCCTTCGCTATCGCGGCGATCGCCGCGATGATGCAGCTCGTGGGCTCGGGTCGGGCCTCGCGCGAAGGCGTCCGGATGGGCCTTTGGGGCGGCGCGCAGGCGATCGCCTTCGGGCTCGGCGGGTTCTTCGGCGCTGCGGTCAGCGATCTCGGGCGGCTCGTGTCCGGCTCGCTCGGACCGGCCTACGCGGCCGTGTTCCTGGCCCAGGCCGTCATGTTCCTGTGGGCCGCTCACCTCTCCGGCCGCGTCTTCGACGGCGAGCATGAGGCTTCGCCCGCGTCCCCTCCCGTCCCGACCGGCGGACTCGCTGGCACGACCGGCGTGCTCGCCGGCCCGACCGTCGGAATCGCCGGCCTCTCCCGAGGATGACCGCATGACCGAGCACGAGACATTCGATGTTGTGGTCGTGGGCGGAGGCCCGGCCGGCGCGACGGCCGCGACCGATCTCGCCGGCCGGGGCCTGTCCGTGCTGCTCCTCGACCGAGCCGGGCGGATCAAGCCCTGCGGCGGCGCGATCCCGCCCCGCCTGATCCGGGATTTCGACATTCCCGACGAGATCCTGGTCGCCCGGGCGACCGGCGCCCGGATGCATTCTCCCGCCTCGAAGCGGGTCGACATGCCGATCGAGGGCGGCTTCGTCGGCATGGTCGATCGCGAGGTCTTCGACGAATGGCTGCGCGAGCGCGCCGTGGCCGCGGGCGCGGTCCGGCGCAGCGGGACCTTCGAGATCCTCGACCGGGACCCGGACGGCACCGCCGTCATCCGCTATCGCGAGAAGGCCGACGGGCTGCCCCGGGCCGTCCGAGCCAGGAGCGTCATCGGGGCGGACGGAGCGCTCTCGGCCGTCGGCAAGCAGGCCGGGGTGCCGGGCGCGGATCGGGTCAAGCACGTCTTCGCCTATCACGAGATCGTCCGGACGCCGGTCCCCTCCCCGGAGGTCGCCGCGGAGGCTGCGCCTTGCGACATCTATTATCAGGGCGAGCTCTCGCCCGACTTCTACGCCTGGATCTTCCCGCACGGTGACACGACGAGCGTCGGGACCGGCTCGGCCCGCAAGGGCTTCTCGCTCCGGGGCGCGGTGAAGACGCTGCGGGCGAAGTCCGGTCTCGCCGGCGCCGAGACGATCCGGCGCGAAGGCGCCCCGATCCCGATGAAACCGCTCCGGCGCTGGGACGACGGCCGCGACGTCGTGCTCGCGGGCGACGCGGCCGGCGTCGTCGCGCCCGCCTCGGGAGAGGGCATCTATTACGCGATGCTGGCAGGCCGGCTCGTCGGCGAGGCGGTGCAGCAATTCCTCGCTACGGGCGACGCCCGCGCGCTCCGGACGGCCCGCCGACGCTTCATGAAGGAGCACGGGCGCGTGTTCTGGGTGCTCGGGGTCATGCAGTGGTTCTGGTACCGGAGCGACGCCATGCGCGAGCGCT
>CAXTKM010000069.1:0-13360 GCA_964244795.1 uncultured Enterovirga sp. | reverse complement strand
CATCCTTGGAATTATGCAGTGGTATTGGTATTCCAACGACAAGCGCCGCGAACGCTTCGTCAGCATCTGCCGCGACCGCGACGTGCAGAAGCTGACCTGGGACGCCTACATGAACAAGCGTCTGGTTCGGGCGAAGCCGATCGCGCACGTCCGGATCTTCTTCAAGGACCTCGCCCATCTGTTCCGGATCGTGCCTTCGTGAAGAGCCGGGCGGGAACGGGTTTGGAACGATTTCATTGTAACCACTTAGTGGCCTGTCGAGATGACGGGTGGATGATCGGGAGGAAGGTGTCCATGCGCGCGTTCGCAATCGGGTTCGCCGTCGTGCTCTCCAGCACCGGCCTGTCGCAGGCTCAGGACGCCGCGGCCGGCGAGAAGGTCTTCGGCCAGTGCCGGGCCTGCCATCAGATCGGCCCGACGGCGAAGAACGCGGTGGGTCCGGCGCAGAACGGCCTGATCGGCCGCGCGGCCGGAACGTACCCGGGCTACAGCTATTCGAACGCCAACAAGACGTCGGGCCTGACCTGGGACGAGGCGACATTCCGTGAGTACATCCGGTCCCCGAAGGACAAGGTCCCGGGCACCAAGATGGCCTTCGCGGGCATCAAGAACGAGCAGCAGATCACCGACCTGATCGCGTTCCTGAAGCAGTACGACGCGAACGGCACGAAGACCGCGGCTCCATAGGCGGCGTCGGCGGGCATGGGTCGCTGATCCGGCATCGACGACGGGGGGCTTCAGCGGCCCGGGTCTGGACCCGGAGCCCCTTCACCTCCTGAGAGCTTTGCCGAAAAATCCTTTTCCAAGGCTGCTCATGCCTCGGTGCTGGCCAAGGCACGCTAGGCCCGGGCTTACCGCTTCGTCAGCCCGGCCGCCCGAAGTGCGTTCCCGATGATCGCGCCGACATCGAGCGGGCCTGCGTCTCCCTTGGGCGCAGGACCCGACGGCCAGGCGCGGCGTGTCTGCTGTTTGTCCTTCGTTGGCCACGTCACCGTTCCATCGGGCGACACCGTCGCGGCCGCGGTACGGGCTCGCGTCGAGAGCGGCGGGATCACGCCCCAGAACGCGGCCATGTGGTGGGTCGACGAGATCCCCACGTCGAGCAGATAGGCTCCGGCCCGTCCCCCCATGCCGGCCCCGTCGCCGACGTGGAGGGGCGTGCCGTGGCCCATGCCCGTGACGGTGATCGATTCCAGGACCGGGCGGCCGGCCGCGTCGAGCCAGAGCGCGCGAGATTGGCCGCCGACGTCCTCGATCCGCGACGGAGACGGGGAGAGGCGGTGCAGGTCCGTCCATTGACGGATGATGGCGTCGGCGTTCGCGGGCCGCACGACTCCGTCGACGCTTCCATGCCAGACCGACAGCCTCGGCCAAGGCCCTGCATGCGGTGACGCGGCCCGCACGATGTCCCCCCAGGCGCGGCCGTCATGCGCGGGCGGGTTCAGCATGGCCCCGAACGCCTGCTGCATCGTGCCGGCGGCCCCATAGGGCAGGCCGGCCACGATTCCGCCCGCCGCGAAGACCTCCGGGTAGGTCGCCAGCATGACGGCCGCCATGGCGCCGCCGGCCGACAGGCCGGTGACGAAGACGCGGGCTCGGTCGATCGCGTGATCCTCGATACAGCGCTCGACCATCTGCCGGATCGAGAGCGCCTCGCCCTCGTCGCGACGCGTGTCACCCGGCACGAACCAGTTGAAGCAGCGGTTCTGGTTGTTGCCGGCCGATTGCTGCGGATAGAGGAGCGCGAAGCCCTCCCGCTCGGCGAGCCCGGACCAATCGGTCCCGGCGTCGTAGCCGTCGGCGCTCTGCCCGCACCCGTGCAGGACGACGACGAGGGGCCGCCCGGCCGGCAGGCCCTCGGGCACGAAGGTGAACATCCCGAGCTCGCCGGGATTCGACCCGAAGCCCGCCACGGCCTTCAGCCGGTTTCGAGGCTCCTGTCCACCGAGCGTGTCCATCCCGAGCGTCGCCGCGTCCCGCCAGCGTTTCCGCAGTCCGGACAAGGCCGTCACCGTCTCCCCGAGTCGCGCCATGTCGAACTTTCTGGACCAGCGATCGGCTGATGCTGCACTGCACAAGACGGTGAGGTGGGCATGGTTCCGGGTCCGGACAAGGTCGCGGAGCGACCGTGCGACCCGGGCCGAAAACTGATAGCGTCGCCTCAACCCGGCTCGACGAAGGCGGGATTCGATGCCCGGAGGGTCCCCATGCGCCGCGTCGCCGCCGCCCTGCTTCTATGCCTCGGCCTCGCGCCCAGCCCTGGCCGGGCCGAGGTGACGGAGGTCACGCTCGCCCAGCAATTCGGGATCAGCTTCCTGCCGATGCTCTACATGGAGCATGCGCGGCTGATCGAGAAGCACGCGGTCCGGCTCGGCCTGCCCGAGCCGAAGGTGATCTGGGCGAAGCTCGCCGGACCCTCGAACCTGAACGAGGGCCTGATCGCGGGCGCGATCCAGTTCACGGCGCTCGGCGTCCCGTCCGTCGGCATCCTTTGGGACAAAACCCGCGGCGACGTGAAGGGCATCGCGGCGATCTGCTCCTATCCGCTCTACCTGAACACCCGGACGCCGGGCGTTAAGAGCCTCAAGGACTTCACTGAGAAGGACAAGATCGCGGTCCCGTCCGTGAAGGTGTCGACCCAGGCGATCATGCTGCAGATGCAGGCCGAGAAGGAGTTCGGGCCGGGCCAGCAGTTCCGGATCGACTCGCAGACCATCTCGCTCGGACACCCGGACGCGATGGCCGCGATGCTGGGCAACACGGAGGTCACGACGCATTTCGCCTCCTCGCCCTTCCACGAGGTCGAGAAGAAGGATCCCCGCATCCACACCGTGCTGAAATCCTACGACATCCTGGGCGGCCAGGCCTCCGCCGCGATCCTGATCTCGACCGAGCGTTTCCGGAAGGCGAACCCGAAGACCTTCGAGGCCGTCCGGGCCGCGACCAAGGAATCGATCGACACCCTGAACGCCGACAAGCGGGCGGCGGCCGAGCTCTACCTGAAGCTCGCCGGCGGCAAGAGCACCGTGGCGGAGCTCGAGGCGATCATCTCGGACCCGGACTGGGCCTTCACCCTGACCCCGCAGAAGGTGGAGAGGACCGTGCAGTTCATGCAGAAGCTGGGCTCCATCAAGACGCCGATCCAGTCCTGGAAGCAGCTCTTCTTCCCCGAGGCGCACGACCTTCCGGGAGACTGATCCATGATCCGGATCGGATGCGGGGCCGGCTTCTCGGCCGACCGGCTCGGGCCCGCCTGCGACCTCGTCGCGAAGGGCCGGCTCGACGTCATCATCTTCGAATGCGTCGGCGAGCGCACGCTCGCCTTCGCGCATCGCGACCGGCGCGCCGACCCGGCCCGCGGCTACAACGCGCAGCTCGAGGCCCGCATGCGGAAGATCCTTCCGCTCTGCCGCCGGCACGGAACCCGGCTCGTGACGAACATGGGAGCCGCGAACCCGAAGGCTGCCGCCGAGGCGACGATCCGGATCGCTCGCGAGCTCGGGCTCGGCGGCGTGAAGGTCGCCTACATCGTGGGAGACGAGGTCACCGACCTTCTGTCCGACGACACGCCGGTCTGGGAGGGCGGCACGATCGGGGCTATCGGCCTGACCCTCGTCGGCGCGAACGCCTATATCGGCTCGGATGCGCTCCTGCCGGCGCTGGACGCGGGAGCGGACGTCGTGATCGCGGGCCGGGTCGCCGATCCGGCGCTCGTGGTCGCGCCGCTTCGGCACCATTACGGCTGGGCGGCGGACGATTGGGCCCGGCTCGGGCGCGGCACGCTCGCCGGTCACCTCCTCGAATGCGGCATGCAGATCACCGGCGGCTACTTCGCCGATCCCGGCCGCAAGGACGTGCCCGGCCTCGCGCAATGCGGCTTCCCGATCGCCGAGATCGACGAGGACGGCGGCGTCGTGATCACGAAGCTCGCGGATGCGGGCGGCTGCGTCACGCCCCTCACCGTGAAGGAGCAGCTCTTCTACGAGGTGCACGACCCGGCCCGCTACGTCACGCCGGACGTCGTCGCGGATTTCAGCGGCGTGTCGGTCGACCCGGTCGGGCCCGACCGGGTCGCGCTCTCGGGCGCGACCGGGACGGCGCGGCCGGCGGACCTGAAGGTGACGGTCGGGTTCGACGGCGGCTCTCTGGCCGAGGCCGGGATCAGCTACGCCGGCCCGAACGCGGTCGCGAGGGCCACGCTCGCCCGCGACGTCCTGGACGAGCGGTTGCGCGCGATTCTCGGGAACGACGCCGCGCTCCGGCTCGACCTCATCGGGGTCTCCTCGCTGCACGGCACCGCGCTCACCTACCCGTCTGACGCGCAGGACGTCCGGGTCCGGGCCGCGCTCCGGACGCTGGACCGGGAGCGGGCCGAGACGCTCCTCTGGGAGGTCGAGTCGCTGCTCTGCTGCGGCCCGGCCGGCGGCGGCGGCTACCGGGGCACGATCACCCCCTCCGTCGTCACATACTCGGCCTCGATCGCGCGCGATCGCGTCCCGACCCGCTTCGAGATGCAGGAGACGTGAGATGAAGGAGACCTGATGCGCCGCCTCCACGACATCGCGCACGCCCGGGCGGGCGACAAGGGCGACACGTCCAGCGTGGCCGTCTACGTCTACGACCCGGCCGACTACCCCGTCCTGAAAGAGACGCTGACGCCCGAACGGGTGAAAGCCGCCTTCCCGGAGCTTCTTCGCGGCGAGGTCGTCCGCTACGATCTCGATCGCCTTCACGGCGTGAACCTCGTCATGAGGCAGGCGCTGGAAGGCGGCGTGAACGGGTCCCTCAACCTCGATTCGCACGGGAAATCATGGAGTTTCCTGATCCTCGGGCTCGCGATCGAGAGCTGAGCCACCCCGCCTCGCACGCCGCTCGTCCCGGCAGAAGCCGGGACCCGGACCGGCGGTCACGGCCGGGTGCCGGCTTTCGCCGGCGTGGGCGGATGGGGTGGATCGGGTGCGCGATCCTGGCCGGCATGTGCACCGCACCCCTCGCCTCGGCCAAGGACGCGAAGCCGGCAGCCTCCCTCGACGAGAAGGGCCTGACGCTCCGGAGCCCGGGAGACGAGGTCACGTTCGAGCTCGGCGGGCGCTTTCACACGAATCTCGGGTCCGGCGGCTCCCGCGACCTCACGAACGAGTTCCCGGACGCGGCCCGAATCCGGCGGTTCTGGATCGAGCCCACGATCAAGCTCGGGCCGGATCTCACGTTCAACCTGCAATACGACCCGTCCTCGCGCCTCGAAGCCGTGAACAACCTGCTCCTGTCGTGGAAGGCCGGGCCGTTCACGCTGACGGGCGGCAACTTCAAGGAGCCGCTCAGCCTGGAGCAGATGATGTCGAACAACGACATCACCTTCGTCGAGCGCTCGCTCGCCGATGCGTTCGCGCCGTCCCGCAACACCGGCGCCGCGATCGGGGTCCACGGCGAGCGCTGGACGCTGGCGGCCGGCGTGTTCGGCGGCAACGTCAACAGCAGCGTCGACCGGGGCGGGCTCGCGGGCACGGCCCGGGCGACGTTCGCCCCGATCCTGACCGAGAGCGCCGTCCTGCATCTCGGGATCGCGGGAAGCCGGCGCGTGCTCGACCGGCGCGGCCCGGATCTCAGCTTCGACACGCAGCCGGAATCGTTCCTGTTCCGGCCCTCGCTCGTCGAAACGGACGCGATCGACGGCGCCCGGGCGATCAACCGGCTCGGGCTCGAGGCCGCGCTCGCGGCCGGGCCGTTCCGGATCCAGGGCGAGTGGATCGAGACCCGGGTCGAGCGCGCGGGGGGCCTTGGCTCTCCGGGCACCGATCTCCGGTTCCGGGGCGGCTACGTGTACGGGGCCTGGGTCCTGAACGGGAAGGGGCCGCGCTACACGCTGTCCAGCGATGTCGCGACCGAGGCGGGCGTGTTCAAGCGCGTCGAGCCGGAGAGCGGCCAGCGCCTGTCGCGCGGCGGGATCGGCGTGTTCGAGCTCGCGGCCCGCTACTCGGTGATCGACCTCGACAGCCGCGACGTCCGGGGCGGCCGGGAGCGGAACGCGACCGCCGGGCTGAACTGGTACCCGGAGCCGTATCTCCGCGTGTCGACGAACTACATCCGGGCCTGGGCCGACGCTTCGCCCGCCTCTGGGCGTGACACGATCGCGGACATCGGCGAGATGCGGCTGCAGATCGCGTTCTGACGGCGCCGCTCGGAGACATTCTCCTGCGTCGTCTCGCTGGACGCCTGTGCACGGGCCCCGCTGTCATTCCGGGGCTCGCGGAGCGAGAGCCCGGAACCCAGAAACGGCAGCGTCGTCATCTGGCACCGACATCGTCAGGGCTGCCATCGTCAGCGTTTGTGGGTTCCGGGCTCGGCTTCGCCGCCCCGGAATGACGGACCGGAATCTGTGCAAAGGTCGCCCAGATGAGAAGGGTATGAACGGTCGCCCTACTCGACGAGATCGAATGCCCCCGACAGCACCGTGTCCGACGACGTCCCGACGAAGACCTGGAACGGCCCCGGCTCCAGCGCGAAGGAGCCGTCCTCGCGGTGGAAGCGGAGATCCTGCGCCGGGACCCGGAGCGTGACGACGCGGCTCTCGCCCGGCGCGAGCGCCACCTTCTCGAACGCCTTGAGCTGCCGGAGCGGGCGGCTCAGGCTCGCCACCGGCTGGCGAACGTAGAGCTGCACCACCTCGCGGCCGGCCCGGGCGCCCGTGTTCGCGAGCCGGACCCTCACCTCGAGCGTGCCGGACGGCGCGAGCCGCGGCGTCGCGACCGCGAGGTCGGACAGCGCGAAGGTGGCGTAGGTCATCCCGAACCCGAACGGGAAGAGCGGCCCGAGCTCCTCGTCGACGTAGCGCAGCGTGAAGCGGTTTCGCGGGTCGGGCGGGCGTCCGGTCGGGAGCCTGTCGTAGGTGACCGGGACCTGCCCGACCGTGCGGGGCCAGGACATCGGCAGCTTGGCCGACGGATCGACGTCGCCGAACAGGATGTCCGACACGGCGTGCCCGCCCTCCGTGCCCGGGAACCAGGCCATGGCGAGCCCGGCCAGGCGGTCGACGATCCGCCCGAGCTCGATCGGGCGCCCCGCCATCACCACGAGCACGACGGGCTTGCCCGTCTCGACGAGGCGCCGCAGGAGCTCGGGCTGGCGGCCGGGCAGCGTGAGGTAGGCCCGCGAGGCCGCCTCGCCGCTGAGCTCGACCGACTCGCCCAGCACGGCCACGACCACGTCCGCGGCCTTCGCGGTCTCGACCGCGGCCGCAAAGCCGGCGTCGTTGCCGCAGCCGGCGTCGCAGCCGGGCGAGAAAGCGAGGCTCGCTCCTGCCCGCTCGGCGCGCCGGCGGAGCGCGTCCTCCACCGTGACGCCGTCCTCCCAGCGCACCAGCGCGCCGTGCGGACCGATCATGTCCCGCGGCGATGCCGCCATGCCGCCCACGAGCGCGATCCGGGTCGCGGTCCCGAGCGGCAGCGCGCCCGTGTTCCGCAGGAGCACGATGGTGTCCCTGGCGACCCGCCGCGCCGCCGCGCGGGCCTCAGGGCCAGGGGGCGGGACGTCGTCCGGGATCGCCTCGGCCGGAGGGCGGTCGAGGAGCCCCATCCGGATCTTCGCCCGCAATACCCGCCGGGCCGCCTCGGTCACGGCGGCCTCGGGCAGCCGGCCCGATCGCACCGCCTCCGCCAGATGCTCCCGGTAGAGGCCGCTCGCCATGTCCATGTCGACGCCGGCCACGATCGCCTTGACGCTCGCATCAGCGGGTCCGGCCGCGACCCCGTGATCGAGGAGCTGGGGGATCGCGAACCAGTCCGAGACGACGAAGCCGTCGTACGCCCAGCGGTCTCGAAGAAGGCCGGTCAGGAGACGCGAGCTCGCGGTCGCCGGCACCCCGTTCAGGGTCTGGAACGCGCTCATCACGCTCTCGGACCCGGCCTCGATCCCGGCCCGGAACGGGGGCAGGTAGCTGTCGTGCAGGTCGCGGGTCGAGATCTCGGCCGCGTCGTAGTCGCGTCCCCCGACGGCCGCGCCGTAGCCGACGAAATGCTTCAGCGAGGTCGCAAGCCCGCCGGCCCGGTAGCCTTCCACCCTGGCGCGCGTGAACAGGCGACCGAGGAGCGGGTCCTCGCCGAACCCCTCGATCGCCCGGCCCCAGCGCGGGTCGCGGGCAAGGTCGGCCATCGGCGAGAAGGTCCAGTTGAAGCCGAGCGCTGCCGCCTCGCGGGCCGCGATCTCGGCCGCGAGCCGGCCGAGCGCGGGATCGAAGCTCGCGGCCTCCGCGAGGCCCAGCGGGAACATGGTCCGGAGCCCGTGCACGACGTCGAGCCCGACGAGCAAGGGAATGCCGAGCCGCGACGCGCGGGCCGCCGCCTGCACCTCGGCGATGCTCCGGGCCGAGGTGAAGGCCAGCACGGCCCCGACATGGCCGCCCGTCACCTCCGACGGGTCGAAGCGCGGATTGTTCGCGGCGAGGTTCATCTGCCCGACCTTCTCCTCCAGCGACATGCGGGCGAGGAGCGCGTCGAGCCGTGCCTCGGTCGCGGGTCGGTCCTGCGCGAAGGCCGACACGCTCGCGGCCAGCACGAAGGCGACCGGCAGCACGCGAAGGAGACGGACGAGCATCGATTCAGTCCCGGCGGGCGTCGAGACGGCTATAAGGGCGCCGCGATGCGCACGGGCAAGGCCGGCCGGCGGGTGATCGGCCGCGAGGACCCGGTCTCGCGTTAAAGAGGGCGGCCTGTCGGGCCGGGAAGGATGGGGATGACATTCGGGCCGCTCGCCCCTCTGCTGCCGGAGCTGCTGCCGCTCCTGGCCCGCATGGCCGTCACCGCGTCCGTGGTCGTCGCGGCGTCCTTCGCGGCGGAGCGGGTCGGGCCCTTCGTCGGCGCGATGGTCGCGACCCTGCCGCTCTCGGTCGGTCCCGCCCTCACGTTCCTGGCGTTGGATCACGGCCCGGCCTTCGTGGCCCGCAGCGCCGCGACGGGGCTCCTGTCGGTCACGGCGACCGGCGCCTTCGTGTGGTGCTACGCGCTCGTGGCCCCACGGGCCGGGACCGCGCCGGCGCTTCTCTCCGCCTATGCCGGCTGGGCCGCCTGCCTGGCGCTTCTCGGCCGGCGCGACTGGGCGATCGAGGAGTCCCTTGCGATCGCGGTCGCCGGGACACTGCTCGCGATCCTGGGAACCCGGGCCGCGCGCCGGGCGGCCGTCGGCCCGAGCGCGAAGGCGGAGCCCTGGCATCTGGCGGTCAGGGTCGGGACGGTCGTGACCCTGGTCCTCGGCGTCACGCTCGCGGGCCGGCTGCTCGGACCCGAGGTCGCCGGCTACGCCGTGCTGGTGCCGGTCGTGTTCACGAGCCTGATCCTGATCCTGCAGCCTCGTCAGGGCGGCACCGCCACGGCGGCCGTTCTGGCGCATGGCCTCTGGGGGATGGTCGGCTACGGGCCGGCGCTCGCGCTCCTGCACCTGAGCGCGGTTCCGCTCGGTTCCGCGGCCGCGCTCGTTCTCGCTCTCGCGACCTGCGTCGGCTGGAACGGGCTGCTGGTCGGGCTGCGCGGCCGAGCCCGATCGCGGTCAGACCGACCCTGAGCGCTGCGCCGCGATCCGCTCCGCAAGCGCCCGGTCGGCGGCCGAGAGGTCGCGGAGCGCCGTCTCGAGCCACGGGTCGGCGAGACCCTGCTGAGTCGCGAGCAGATGCCAGGCCGCCGCCTCGACGAGGTTCTTCGGCACGCCGCGGCCCAGCACGTGCAACCGCGCGAGCCGGTTCTGCGCGATGGCGTTGCCGCGCGCGGCCGCGAGGCGGAAATGGCGTGCCGCGCCGGCCTCGTTCTTCGGGAGCCCCTCCCCCTTGAACTGCACGATCGCGAACTCGACCTCGCCCGCGAGGGATCCGTTCCGGGCCGCCCTGAGATAGAGGCTGGCGGCCGCCGTCTGATCGAGCGCGACCCCGCCCTGGCCACGCGAATGCAGCACCCCGAGGGCGTGCTGGGCATCCCCGATCTCGCCCTCGGCCGCGATCACGAGAAAGCGGGCCGCCCGGGCGATCTCGTCTTCCGACCCGCCCGCGAGCAGGATCAGGGCGAGATTGTAGGCCGCGGTCGGCTCGCGGAGCGCGGCCGCGCGCTCGAACCAGGCCCGGCCGGCCGCCTGATCGCGGGCGACACCACGCCCGTCAACCGACATGAGGCCGAGCGTCGCCATGGCGCGCGGGTCGCCGCGCTCCGCCGCGAGCCTGTACCAGGCCGCAGCCTCGCTCGAATCCTGCCGCACCCCGAGCCCCTGGTTGTAGAGCTCGGCGACCAGCGTCATCGCGGCGGCGTCCGTCCCGTCGCGATCGAGACGGGCCGTCGCCTCCCGGTAGGCCGCGAGATACTGCCCGCGCTGGTAGGCCCCGTAGGCGAGGTCGAGCCGGGGCGCCCCGGGCGTGTCGGCAGGACGCGCGGGTGCCGCGGCCGGCTTCGGCACGGGTTTCGGAGGCGCGGCCGGCGCGGGACCGGCGAAGAGGAGACTCGTGGCGAGCACAATCTCCGCGACGGCGGGCGCCCTCACGACGCAGGCTCCGCCGCCCGGGCGAGAGACTCGCGGGCCAGCCTCACGGCGGCGGCCGGGCCGTCGGGATGGGTCCAGACCGCGTCGCCGAGAGCCACGAACTCGGCCCCGGTCGCGGCCAGGATCGGCACCGCGTCGAGCGTCGGCGCGTAGACGACGCAGGGTGTCTGAAAGATCTCCGCCCACCAGGCGGCCCGGTCCTCGACGTCGTCGAGCGGCGGCACGAAGCCGTCCGGCCGCGGCTCCCCGAACAGCACGTAGTCGACCCCGAGCTCGCCCGCGACCATCGCGTCGTGCTTGGTCCGGAGGCCGCCGGCCCCGATGTTGCGGCCCTCGCCCAGGCGTTCGCCCAGCATCTCGACCCGGGCCGGGTCGTCGCTGTGGCCCCCGTCGGCTCCTCCCCGAGCGACGAGAGTCGCGAGGTCTACCTCTGGTCCGGGATCGTCCACAATGGCGGCGATCTCGTGCCTCTCGACGGCCGCGGCCAGGACCTTAACCCGGTTGATCAGGGTGCGCTCATCGGCCGGCGCGAGCCGGATCAGCACGGCCACGACCGGCCCGGCCGCGCAGGCCGCGTCGAGGGCCGGCAGGAATGCCGCCGGGTCCCCGAGCACGGGGGTGAGGAGATAGAGGTCGGGAATGGGGTGGGTCATCGTGGTCGATCAGCCGACGCGTGCGGCCCGCCGTCATCTCCGGCGATTGCGGCGAAAGTTGCTGTGATCGTCGTCCGGGCAGGGGTCGGGACGGCGATCTACTCCGCCGCTGCCCGACTGCCGCCGCCGATCTTCGGGTCGAGCTCTCCCGTCGCGTAGCGCTTCGCCATCTCGGCCGGGGTCGCGACGCGCTTGATCTTCGCGGCCTGGCCGGCCGTTCCGAACTCCTGGAGGCGCTGCTTGCACAGGGCCGTCATCGCGGTCATCGCGGGCTTCAGGTATTTCCGGGGGTCGAACTCGCCAGGCGTCTCGGACAGGACCTTTCGGATCTGCCCGGTCATCGCCATCCGGTTGTCCGTGTCGATGTTGATCTTGCGGACGCCGTGCTGGATGCCGCGCTGGATCTCGGCCACCGGGACCCCCCAGGTCGGCTTCATCTCGCCGCCGTAGCGATTGATGATGTCCTGCAGCTCCTGCGGCACCGAGGAGGAGCCGTGCATCACGAGATGCGTGTGCGGCAGCCGCCGGTGGATCTCCTCGATCACGTTCATGGCCAGCACCGCGCCGTCGGGCTGGCGCGTGAACTTGTAGGCCCCGTGGCTCGTGCCCATGGCGATGGCGAGCGCGTCGACCTTGGTCTCGGCCACGAACTTCACGGCCTCGTCCGGGTTCGTGAGGAGCTGGTCGTGCGAGAGCTTGCCCTCGAACCCGTGCCCGTCCTCCTTCTCGCCTTCGCCGCTTTCCAGCGAACCCAGCACGCCGAGCTCGCCCTCGACCGAGATGCCGCCGAGATGGGCCATGTCGGTCACGGTCCTGGTCACCGCGACGTTGTAGTCCCAGTCGCCCGGCGTCTTGCCGTCGGCCTTCAGCGATCCGTCCATCATCACGGAGGTGAAGCCTGCCTGGATCGCGGTCATGCAGGTCGCGGGCGCGTTGCCATGGTCGAGATGCACGCAGACCGGGATGTGCGGATAGATCTCCGTCACCGCGTCCATCATGTGGCGCAGCATGATGTCGTTCGCGTAGGACCGGGCACCGCGCGAGGCCTGGATGATCACCGGCGCATCGACCGCGTCGGCGGCCTCCATGATGGCCAGCGCCTGCTCCATGTTGTTGATGTTGAAGGCCGGGACGCCGTAGCCGTGCTCGGCGGCGTGGTCCAGGAGCTGTCGAAGCGTGATGCGGGCCATGATGTCCTTCCCGGGTGGGTCCTAAGCCGCCGTCGTAGCGTCAGACGGCCTTGTCTTCCAGGACCGGGACGCGCTCGTCCATGTCCCTGATCCGCTCGTCGAAATCGCCGGACGCCGCCTGCAGGAGAGTCATCGGGCCGTTGATGTTGCGACGATCCTTGCGGGCTTCCTGGGCGAAGCTTTCGAACTGCCGCCCGGAGTCGCGCCGGAGCTCCGCGATGCTCTCCTGGATCCGCTTCAGGATCTCGAACGTCGCATCCTGAACATGATCGGCCACACGGGCCCCCTCCATATCCTACGCGCGCATCATAGCCGGCTCAGCGCTTCGCCTTCAACGCCTCGACGCCGGGCAGCGCCTTGCCCTCGAGCCATTCCAGGAACGCCCCGCCGTCGACACGTAGGTGAAGCCCTCGGCTGCGCCCGCGTGGTTCAGGGCCGCGACGGTGTCCCCGCCGCCCGCGACCGAGACGAGCCGGCCGACCTTCGTGCGCTCGGCCGCGTGACGGGCCGCCGCGACGGTCGCCGCGTCGAAGGGCGCGATCTCGAACGCCCCGAGCGGGCCGTTCCAGACGAGGGTGCGGGCGGCGTCGATCGCGGCGGTGATCCGCTCGACCGAGGCCGCGCCGGCATCCAGGATCATGCCGTCCGGCGGGACATCGCCGATGGCGCAGGTCCGGCTCGCGGCGCCGGCCTTGAACTCGGTCGCGACGACGCCGTCGACCGGCAGGAGGATCGTGCAGCCGGTCTCCTTCGCGCGGTCCAGGATGCGGGTCGCGGTCGCGGCGAGGTCCCGCTCGCAGAGCGAGCGGCCGACCTCGACGCCGGTCGCGTTCAGGAAGGTGTTCGCCATGCCGCCGCCGATCACCAGCGTATCGACCCGGGCGACGAGGTTTTCCAGGAGATCGATCTTGGTCGAGACCTTGGCGCCCCCGACGATCGCGACGACCGGGAGCTCGGGCGCGTCGAGACCCTTCGCCAGCGCCTCGAGCTCCGCCTGCATGGCGC